>JAFGIA010000455.1 GCA_016929795.1 Anaerolineae bacterium | reverse complement strand
TATAGGGTTGGTGTGTACCACCATTATACCATATGCCCCAAAGCAGCCCTCGCTCGTTCTTAAAGTGCAAAGTGATAGGTAGCTAGGGTCATCGGTCCGAAAGTAGTTCATCTCTCTACTCCTTCCGCGATCAGGCTTTCTTCGAACTCGATCTCTCCGCGCAGCATCTTGTGTACCTCGCACGAGCGCGCGGCGTTGTAGAGGATGCGTACCTCGCGCGGCGTCAGGCCGTTGCCCAGTTCGATGCGGCTGGTAAAGCGTGTGCGCGTCTCGCGCCCCACGAATTCGGTGCGTCCTTCGACTGCGACGTCGAGGCGCGGGTTCGCGATCCCCTTGTTGGCGGCGACCGCCGCCATGGTCAGTGTCATTCACGCGCCGAGTGCGGCAGCTACCAGTTCGAGCGGGCAAAACTCGCTGCGTTCGAGGTTCACGCGCTGCTCGGCTTCGAAGCAACGGTCTCCCGACGTGATGCGCACGCGATCGCCGCCCAGGTACGTTGTGGTAACGTGGTGAACCAGGATCTCAGCGCTCATCGGGCTGGCTCCTATAGCCTAATCCAGCGCACGCTGTTCGAGCGGCACTGGGGACAGATGCGTTCCATGTTGGAGCTGTAGGCCCCCCGCCAGCGATGGCCGCAGCGCACGCACGCGTACTCGGCCGCCTGGCCCTCGTCGGCAGGCCTGGGATTGCGCGGGCTCGGCACACGGGCGCTTGCCAGTGTGGCGCGCGTCGCTTCGATCTCTTCCGGTGTGACTGCCTGGCGCTTGTGCTCTGCTTCTTTCATGATCGTCTGCCAGCGCGCCCCCTCGGCGGCGGAACACCACTCCAGGAGGAGGCGATCGGGGCGGATGCCCTGTTTTTCCAGCCCGTCCCACAGGCCGTCGAGCCGGCGTACTGTGCTGCGGTTGGCATCGATGTAGTGGCAGTCGACATAGTGGCAGCCCGAGACAAGGACGACGGGGGCGCCCTTCTGGAAGGCGTACCACACAAACTCGGGGTTGACGCGGCCTGAGCACATGGTGCGAATGATGCGCGCATTGGGCGGATAGGCCAACCGACCGACGCCGGCTGTGTCGGCGCCGGCGTAAGAGCACCAGTTGCAGGCAAAGGTGACGATCTTGCCGGCCGGATCTTGATCGAGGATGGCGTCGATCTGGGCATAGATCGCCTGGTCGGAAAAGTGGCGCATTTGGATCGCGCCGAACTTGCATTCGGCTGCGCAGGTGCCACAGCCCGCACAGGCAGCGCTCGTGACATGGGCCACCTGCTTTTTCTCCCAATGGATGGCCCCGAATGGGCAGACGTCGGCGCACTGGCCGCACATTTTGCACAGATCCTCGTCGACGATGGCGGTAATGGCCTCGACGGCGAATTTGCTCTTGTTCAATAGGATTGCCGCGTGCGACGCAGCGGCACTCGCCTGGGTGACGCTTTCACGCACGTCCTTTGGGCTCTCAGCAGCGCCGGCGATGTACACACCCTTGGTCGGCGTATCAACAGGGCGCAGCTTGGGGTGTGCCTCTTTGAGAAAGCCACTCGGCGATTTGCTCAGGCTGATCATCTGCCGGATCGTCTCTGTGTTGGTGGCAGGCATGGCACCGACAGACAGGACGAGCATGTCGAATTCGTGAGTCTCGAGGCGGTTGGCCGTGGTATTTTCCACCGTCACCCACAGGTTGCCCGTCGCCAGATCCTCGCGTACTTGGCCTGGCAACCCACGCACGTAACGCACGCCGCTGCGCTTGGTGCGCATCAGCAGCTCTTCAAAGCCCTTGCCAAAGGCGCGCAGGTCCATGTAGAATACTGTGATATCTGTTTCGGGATAGTTGTCCTTGAGGTACTGTGAGTCTTTGATCGTGTTCATGCAGCAGATGTTTGAGCAGTAGGGATTGCCGCGCGCCGGATCCTGCGTGCGCGAGCCGACACATTGGATAAAGCCAATGCGCTTGGGCTGTGTCAGGTCGCCAGGGCGCGCCAGGTGCCCTTCCAGCGGACCGCCGGTGGAGATCAGGCGCTCGAACTCGAGGCTGGTGATGACGTTTGGGAAACGGGTATAGCCGTATTCGTCGACTGCCCTCGGATCGTAGACATCCATGCCCGTGGCGACGATGATGGTGCCCACCTCGAGGTCCAGGATCTCGTCCTGCATATCAAAGCTGATGCACTTTTTTTCGCACGCCTCGATGCACTTGCCGCATGCGATCGGGTTCTGTCCCAGGCATTCATCGGCGGCGACCAGATAAGCCGACGGCACCGCCTGGGGGAAGGGGATGTGGATCGCGTGGCGGCTGCCAAGGCCGATCTGGTACTCGTCCGGGACGACGACGGGGCACACGGCTGCGCAGTCGCCGCAGGCGGTGCACTCGTTTTCGTCGACATAGCGTGCACGTTTGCGCACGCGGGCGCGAAAGTTGCCTACGTAACCCGATACGTCCTCTACCTCGGAATAGGTCAGGAGTTGGATTTTGGGATGTCGACCGACATCCATCATTTTCGGTCCGAGAATTCATATACTGCACTCTATGTCGGG
>JAFGIA010000454.1 GCA_016929795.1 Anaerolineae bacterium | reverse complement strand
GGCCTACGCCTACATGATCCGCGACGGCCAGATCGCCGAGATGGTCAAGGACGTCATCCTCGCCGGCAACCTCTTTACCACGCTGCATAACATCGATGCCATCGGCGACGACTTCCAGTGGCTGGATGTGGCCGGCAAGTGCGGGAAGGGGCAGGGCGGCCTCTTCACCGCCGAGGGCGCCCCCCACATCCGGATCCAGGACGTCGTGATCGGCGGTAGATAAGGAGATCAACATGTCTATTCTCAACGAATTAACGTCCCAGGCCGAGCAGGCCGAGGTGGTGGAGCTGAGCGCTGAGGTCGCCGTCGTCGGGTTCGAGGCGAACCGGCTCAAGAGCAGCCGTATGGAGGAAACGAGCGGCATTGCCGCGCGCGTGGTAAAGGACGGCCGCCTCGGCTTTTCCGCGTCGAGTGACCTGTCAGCCACGCACAAGCTCGTGACTAACGTCCTGGAATCCGCTACCTATGGCGACCCCGTGCCGATAGAATTTCCAGGGCCGCTTCCGGCGCCCACCGTACGCACCTTTGACCAGACCGTCGTCGACCTTCCCGTCTCGCGCCTCGTCGAGATCGGGCAAGAGATCGTCGACCTGCTGCTTGACGTCGATCCCGAGATGCAGATCAATGTCGAGCTGAAGAGAGGGATCGAGCACCTGTCGCTGCACAACCAGGCCGGTGCCGATCTGTCCTTCAAGCGCTCCCCCTTCTCTATCGGCGTCGAGCTCGCCCGTGTACGTGGCGATGACGTGCTCCTCCTCTTCGAGCAGGTCGGCGCGACGACATGGGACGACGACTATCTCGCACCGGCCCGGCGCATGGCCGACAAGCTGCGCCTGGCACAGCGCGCCGCGACGATCCGCTCCGGCCGAATGCCCGTCCTCTTTTCGCCCACCGGTGCACTGGCCCTGGCGCTGCCGTTGATTACCGGCCTTGACGGCAAGGATGTCTACCGTGGCACATCGCCGGTGGCCGACAAGGTGGGTGAGCGGATATTCGACCCCAAGATCAGTGTTGTGGACGACGGCACGCTCGATGGTCGCTTTGGCAGCGCGCCGTACGACGACGAGGGCGTGCCCCACCGCAGGAACGTGCTGATCGACCGCGGCGTGGTGCAGGGGTTCGTGTTCGACCTAAAGACGGCGGCCCAGGCAGGGGTCGAGTCGACGGGAAACGGCTCGCGCGGCCTCTTTTCCGCCCCATCGCCCTCCTTCACCAATCTCACCCTGGCGGCCGGCGACACGCCGCTCGCCGACATGATCGCCGGCATCGACAACGGCCTGCTGGCCGACATCCCCCTCGGCCTGGGCCAGGGCAACATCATCTCGGGCGCCTTTTCCAACACGCTTGGATTGGCGTTCAAGATCGAGAAGGGCGAGATCGTGGGCCGCGTCAAAGATGTGTCGATCGCCGGCAACATCTACGAGCTGCTGCGCGATGTGGCCGCCGTCAGCCAGGAATCGGAATTGCTCTTTTACAGCTACAGCCTGCCCTACATCCTGCTGAGTGACATGAACGTGGTCACCAAGGAGTAGGCATGTCGTGATCACAAACGTGCCGGCGCGCTCGATCAGCCGGGCCGTCGCCGAGCGGCTGCCGGTATCGCCGGCATCCGGCCTGGTCCTGGCCGTGTTCGAGCGCGCCTGCTTGCTCATGCCGTCCGGCTCGCCCAAGGCACCCCATCGCGAGCCGGTGGCCCTCGTCATCCCCGCGATCGGCGACGGGCCACTGAACGTCGTCATCGATGGGCAGGCAGGCATGTTTGCCGGCCTCGAGACCGGCACACCCATCACCTCGGCGCGTGACTGCCTGCGCGCCGGTCCCCTGGTCATCCACCTGACTGCGGCGCACACCTGGGAGCCGCGACCCGACTGGCAGGCGCTGCACGCCGCCTGGCCTCAAGCGCGGTGCCACCTGGGTCCGCTGCGGAGCGCCGCTCTGCAAGCGGCACCGGCAGGCAGTCTGCTCGCGCTTTTCGACGGTGGCGCAGCCTGGCAGCCGGAGCACCAGGGGATACTACTCGCCGCGCGCCAGGCAGCCGAGGCCCTGGCTGCCGGCTGGGCCGGTGACGGGCAGGCACTGGTGCGTGGTGCGCGCCACCTTGCAGGCCTCGGCGGCGGCTTGACCCCCGCCGGAGACGATTTTCTCGCGGGATTCATGTTGCGTGCGTGGCTCGCCCACCCACAGCCTGAGGCTCTCTGCCACGACGTCGTTACGGCCGCCGCGCCGCGCACGACGACACTCGCTGCTGCCTTTCTGCACGCGGCAGCACGCGGCGAGTGCAATGCGCCGTGGCATGCGCTGCTCCATGCGCTGGCTTCCGGCGAAGGCGAATCGCTGACCCAAGCCATGGAGCAGGTCCTGGCACACGGCTACACGTCGGGCGCCGATACGCTGGCAGGGTTCCTGTGGGACACTCGCAACTTGATTATGAGTGGAGCGCCCTCCACACCCCCTCTGCCGACAGCGGCAGATCGCTAAACCGCACCCCCAGCGCGTCGTACAACGCGTTTGCCATCGCCGGCGCCGTGGGCACCATGACGTGCTCGCCCACGCCGCGCGCGCCCCACGGGCCATCCTCCAGCGGCGTCTCGACGATGTCGCCGTGGATGCGATGGGGGATATCCGTCACGTTGGCAATCCGATAATCGATCAGGTTTGGATTGAGTGGACGGCCGGCCTGGTCGTACTTGAGTCCCTCGAATGCCGAGCTGAGGCCGTGCACGGCACCCCCCTCGATCTGGGTCATGATCAGGTCAGGATTGATCGCCTTGCCCACGTCGTACGCGCTCGCAATCTGCAGCACCTCGATCTCGCCTGTCTCGGTATCCACCTCCAGGTCAACCGCCTGGGCACCGACGGTATAGTGCACCACAGCACGGGCGCCCTGGCCCGTCTCGAAATCGAGGTTGGTGACATACGTGGGCATGAACTTGCCCTCGCCTGTGATCGGGCCACCCTTCCACCCCTCGAACCCCTCGTTCGGCAGGCCATAGATCACCATGCCCTGCAGCGGAAGCTCCTCCTCGCTACGGTACGAGATGACGATGCCGTCCTTGATGTCGAGGTTGGCCGGGTCCTCGCCCCAGTGATCGGCGACCACGTCGAGGATCTTTTTCCTGGCATCGAGTGCGGCAGCACGCACGGCGTTGCCCGTCGACCAGGTGATGCGGCTCGCCACCGTCTGCCACTCGTAGGGGCTGTAGCGGGTGTCGACGGGCACCGACACGCGCACCCACTCGTAGGGCACGCCCAGCGCCTCGGCCGCCATCTGGGCCATAACCGTAAAGGCGCCCTGTCCCAGCTCCTGCGCGCTGATCGCCACGTTCACCGTCGCATCCTCGTTAAAGCGCACGATGGCCGAGCTGCCGGGATTGGGTGGCATGGCCGGCGCCTTCCACATGATCGCCAGCCCCTTGCCCCGCCGCTTGTGGGGCGCCGACGCCGGCTCCCCCTGGCCCCAATTCACCGCCGCCGTCACCTTGTCGATGCATGCCACCAGGTCGATGGGCGTCATCTCCATCCCCGTCAGGATCTTTTGTCCCGTCTTGACACAGTTCCTGCGCCGAAACTCGGCAGGGTCCATGCCGACCCGCTCGGCGAGCTGATCCATGATCTGCTCAATGCCCCAGTGGATCTCGGGCATGCCAAAACCACGCATGGCGCTGCCGATCGGCAGGTTGGTATAGACGCAGTACGAATCGCCCTTGACGTTGGGGATATAGTAGGGCCCGGTGCACGAATAGCCGGCAGCGCGGGCAATGTTGACACCATAGTCGTTGTAGGCGCCCCCGCCGAAATAATAAGATGTTTCCATCGCCAGCAGGTTGCCCTCCGCGTCGCATCCGATCTTGGTGTGGGCCACCAGGCTCTGGCGCACGGTGGTGCCGATGAACTCTTCCTCACGTGTCATCCGCAGCTTGACCGGGTGCCCCTTCACCGCCCGGGCCATCACCACGGCGCACACCTCCATCGAGATCCCCGCCTTGCCGCCAAAGCCGCCGCCCACGTAGGGCGACACGACGCGCAGACTGCCATGGGGAATGCCCAGGCTCCCGGCGATCAGGTCGCGCTGCGCAAAGGGCGACTGCGAGCCGGTCCAGAGAGTCACCTGGCCCGAGCGCTCCCACAGGCTGACGGCCACGTGCGGCTCCATCGGCACGTGCTGGATCTGGGGCAGGCGGAAGGTGCCCTCGACGATCGCGGCACAGTCGGGCCACGCCGCTTCG
>JAFGIA010000074.1 GCA_016929795.1 Anaerolineae bacterium | reverse complement strand
TGCCCGAATCCAAAGCCAAAGCCATACCACACGTTGGCAACCGGGATGATCGTCCTGTCGCCCACGGTCTGCGCTTCACCGAATGCACTCCGCCAGTGAGCGCTTTCACGAAGCTGCTGAATCGTCTCGAACAAGCGGTTCAACGACATACGTCTTCTCCTCTTCTCTCAGCGGATGGCGAGCCTGCACGGACGCTCTCCCACCAGTTACACCACGCCGGTTCTCTGCTACTGCCGCCGCCCACTGTCGATCAGCAAGCGCACGGCCCACAACAGGAGCGTGATGATCGCGCCTGCAGCTACCATGGTGCCGAGTGCGCCTCTGTTCCGGCCCGCCAGCGCGATGCGCCGCGTGCGTCCATCGCGCTCGGCAACGACGGCAACCGGCCTCACGTGCACCAGGCCGGCAGCCCAACCCGACATCGAGCGGGCGCGCAGCGTGCCCCGACCTGCCGCGTAGGTCAAGACCCGGGCGACGGGTGTAAGGTTGTAGCCGGCGATGTCGTAGGGCTCACCACGTACGGTTGCCACTCGCCAGGGGGTCGAGTTCGTGCCATCTCGGTCGTCACAGTTCATCCACGCCTCCCAAGCCTGGCGCGGCCTTGACGCGGCACAGGCAATGCAAGTATATCATAAAAAGAGGTGACGCGCAACGAACATAAGTGGGACGGTGCAGGGTGCACGGTGAGCAATCGCCGCTGTGCCGGTATTGACAACGGCACGCAAGGTGGTATAATAGTTTGTGTTCTCGCCCACGGCAGTTACGCATTGTTCTACCGGTTTCGCACTGCAACCAGTGCCATCTCGATAACCCAGGAGCAGCACCGACGTTTTGAAGAGATAGTGCGAGCAAAAGGACCCCGACGTTGGGTTTAAGGAGGAACTCGTGACGACGCCCAATGCAATATGGCATGAACGTATGGACACATTGAGAAAGGCCGCAGACGCAATGATCGAGAGCTGGGAGTGTGGCCTGCCGGCATCGCCGATTCATCCCGGGCGTGAAACGTATGGTAATGAGCAGACCACATCATTTCCTCGCCAGATGGAATTGATCGAGCTGGTCAAGTCGCTCATGGCTTTTGGCGGGGAGCTTTTCCGGATGTTTGACAAGGACTATTTGGATCAGGCACCGACGGATGTGAAGGACGAGTATCCCGTCGACTATGCGCTGTGGGTGATCACTGACCAGATCGGAAATGACCTGAACGTGATTGCACGTGCGGGCAATCAGCGCATGAAGCGTGCCGGCGATCAAGAGGGGGGCGATGTACTGGCAAAAGCGGATGCCCTGGCTTATCACGCACTCAAGCCCGTGATAGTAGGTGCCGACCGCTGGCTGCCGGAAGACACTACAGCGCTCACCTACTTTCAAAAGTCGGCCAACATACGGGTCATCCCGTATGCCAACGTAGCGCTGGTTGGCGTACCGATCACGAGTCTGAGCGTCGATTGCGATTTGTTGGCCACTCCCCACGAGATCGGGCATTACGTGTATTGGCGCGCAAGGCCCAACCGTGGAACCAAGATGGTGCGAGAGCATCTGGAGGAGCTGGCTCAGAGGCAGCAGATACGGGTGCCGGGCACTCTCAAGAATTGGCGGGAGGAGATATTCGCCGACGTCTATGCATGCCTGGTTGCCGGCCCTGTTGCGGCACTCAGCCTGCAAACCATGCAGCTCCAGAGCTCAAAAACGGGGTTGATGCACGACGATGGCGAGCATCCGCGGCCCGTGGTGCGCCCCTGGGCCCAATTGCAGGCACTGTCTTGCACGACCCAATGGCCCAACGCCTGTGCCGCTTTGCGCGAGTGCTGGTCACACCATTGGCGCCGCCTGAGCGAGCCACAGGTTTCCTCGTCCGCGGCGGAAGAGGAGAACAGCCTGCTGGATCGAGTGCTCTCGGCACTTCACCTGACACCGGACCGGGACACCCGGCGAGGGCCGGCCGAGCCCGAGAAGGATCTGGAAGCAGAGCGACACGATGTACAGAACGAAGCGGTTCGCGCCGTAGAGCTGTTGAACGGATTTCGATTCCGCGATCAGTGGAGTGATGACATCTCGGCCGTGGCGCTGCACCGGGGAGACGATGTTGTAGAAGTGCTATCCGTGCAGTACCAGGAACGGCTGGACAGACTGGACTTTACCACACCTCCGGCTACCTGGCCAAGGTGGCCGACAGGGTCTGCGCCGAACGGACATGCGGCAAGAGGGCGATGGCGCGAGGCGCTCGACGAGCTCTTGCACGTGACGCCAGACAGCGATGAGCACGACAAGTGGGAACGGCTGTTGTGGGCCGGCGGCTGGACGACAAAGATGCCGATCAGCAGGTGGCCGTAGCCGGGTTGGCCTCGCTGGCGAGGCAACTGTGCAAAACGTCGACCAGGGGATGATCGAGGCGCCGGGCAATGTCGAGCGCCTGCCGCCATGCCCTGCGCGCCTCGCCAGGCTCTCCCATCGCCTGATAGACCTGCCCCAGATCGCTTAGCACATAGACACTGCCCCAGGCGTCGTCCAGCTCGCGGCACAGGTCGAGGCTGCGGCCGGCGTGGTGCAGGGCGGCACCATAGTCGGCCAGACCGGCATCGATCTTGGTCAAGGTGAACAAGATTCGCGCTTCCGATTTGCGGTCGCCCATGCGCCGGATGGCGGCCAGACTTTGCATGGCAACCTGGCGGGCAGCCGGCAGGTTGTCGCTGTCGAGGTAGACGCGCGCCAACTGCCTCAGCAGTATGGCCCGTTCCCCTTGTTCCTGGAGACGATCGGCCAATTCCAGCCCGTGCCGGATATAGCGTTCGGCCCGCGCGCCATCGCCCACCTGGCACACAATATCGGCGAGCAGTCCCAGGCAGTGAATTGTTGCCACCCCGTCGCCGGCTTTCTGCGCCAGCGCTAACGCCTGGATGGCCATTTCTTCGGCCGCGGCGAAATCCTGGCGATAATAACGAATGGTGCTCATAAAGAACAGAACGTGAGCCACCCCGGCACCGTCCCCCATCTGCTCGCGCAGCGCGCGACTCTCGGTAAGGAGTGGCAGGGCCGCCTCGAACTCGGACTGTTCGAGGGCTATGCGCCCCAGCCCGGTCAGTGCCTCAGCCATGCCCGCTCGATCCTCCAGGCTGCGGCCGATGTCGAGCGCGACCGACAGATGCTCCGTGGCCTCGGCATAGTCGCACTGCTCGATGCACGCCCGTCCCCAGCGGTTCAGGTTGGCCATCCGGGCGCGCTGGTCACCCAGCCGCTCGGTGGCCTGGCACGCCAAATCGCATGCCTGCCGCGCTTCAGAAAAATGGCCGCGGGTGAACCACGCATCAGCCATTAGCGCGGCATAGTCGATCACGGCCTGCCACCAGCCGCGACTGAAAGCGAGGCGCGCCGCCACCCCCAGGTTATCCCATTCCAGGTCGAGGGTTTCATAGTCGTGCCCACCGGCGGCTGCCAGCCCGAGGTAGTAGCGCACGTAGCGCTCCTCGGCCGCCTCGTCGTCGCCCAGCATCTCGCCCGCAAACGCGGCCAGGAGCGGGTGCTGCCGAAACGAGCCTTGCTCCTCCTCGACCAACAGCGACCGGGCGATGAGGGCGTAGAGGTGATCTTCGGCCGACCACGTGTCGAGCCCGGCCAGCGCCGCAAAGGCGGGCAGCAAAAAGGCCCTGCCGTCGAACAGGGCTTGCAGGGCAAAGCTGCGGCGGAGCGGCTCGCTCAGATCTTCCCAGCTCAGGGAGAAGGAGGCACGCACCTCCTTGTCGCTCAGTTTCAGCTCGTCGAGGCGGGTCGTTTCGTCTCTGAGGCGGCTGACAAGGTCGGCAGGGCGCCAGCGGCGGTGCAGGGCCAGGCGATGCGCGGCGATGTGGACCGCCAGCGGCAGGTGACCGAGCAGCTCGGCGATCTGATCGCCCTCTTCCCTGGCGCCGGCGAGCCGCTCCTGGCCCACGATCTGCTCCAGGAGCTGCCGGCTCTCAGTGGGCTGGAGTGTGGATAACCTGCACTCGACGGCGTCGAGGGCCGCTGCGAGTTCGGCGTTTCGGGTGGTAATCAGCGTGACACAGCGCGGGCCGCCCGGCAGCAGTGGACGCACAGTGTCGGCAGTGGGGACGTCGTCGAGCACCACCAGCACTTGCCTGGCTGCCAGTACGCCGCGCAGCGCTGCGGCCCTGCTGTACAGGTCGGGCAGGCTGCCGAAATCGTGTCCATAGGCCCGCGCCCAGCTATCGAGGATGGCCAGCGGCTCGCTGTGGGCGACGTTCGCCCAGAGCACGCCGTCGGCGAAAGAGGTGCGTAGACCGTGCGCCAGGTGGATGGCGAGCGCCGTCTTGCCGATCCCGCCCATACCCGTGATGCAGAAGCGGCTGGGCTCCTGGCCGGCGGCAATCGCACTGCACAAGGTCGTTATCTCGGAACCGCGACCCACGAAACAGGACACGGCGGCCGGTGCCTGAAAGGGAGTGCCGGGGCGTAGGGAAACTGACGGCGTGCCCGGTCCGGCCTCATCCACCGCGCGCAGCCGCGGCTCAAACCGGGCGTACTGCTGTGGATTGTGGGCGGCGACCTCTTCCAGGAGCGTTTCCCACAGCAGGTACTCCCCACAGTAGTCGAGCAAGCGGTCGACCGAATCGACCAACCCCTCGTTCACGCCGAGGCGGTTGAGAACCGGCCGGAACGCGGGCCGGTCGGCGCAAAAGCGGCGCAGGGTTTGGGGGGTAAAGGCTGCCTCGATCAGTGCCCGCACCACTGCCACAGGGGCACAGTCCGGGTTAACCCAGGAACTGTTGTCTGTGCTCAGAGCCACGCCGTGCGGTGCCATACCTTCCTCCTTCACAGCCAGGCCGATCGAAGACAAGTCGAGCATGCGTCGAAACGTCCAAAATGGCGACAAACCGAGTATAACATGGATGATCTCTGGCGTCAAGCCAGAGAGAATGTGTTTGGTGAATTGACATATATTTGATTGTCGGTTATAATAAAATAGGTAGCTAACACAGAAAGGAAAGAGATCGATGAAGCGATGGGAGATTCTGTGGCTCGCCTTTGAAAAGTTTGCCCTCTTTTTTTCCTTTGCTGTGA
>JAFGIA010000073.1 GCA_016929795.1 Anaerolineae bacterium | reverse complement strand
GGCCAGGGCCTTGAGCACTTTGAGCATCCGCTTTTCGATGCGGACGCCGGTTTGCACGCGCTCAACGCGCAGCATTGGTTGTTCGGAACTTGGCGCGTGTTCTGATTCGGTCATGACTCTTGCCTCTTCCTTCCTATTCATTGAAACGCTATATGAGTATCGGTGTTGCCCTGCTATCTTGGTACTTGTTTACCTTGGTACATAGGTACAATTATACCAGGCCTCGGCAGGTGTGTCAAGTGGCACTCGTCTAACGACTACCGCGCCATCTTTAATGCCGCCGAAACGCAGGGGCCCGTCCTGGCGCTGGATAGGCTCGAGCAAACGACCAACGATAGGTGGTCAGGGCGCCAGACTGCACAGAATCACAACAGGCGTGCTTGTAGACGGCCAGGGCGGGCAGGTAGCACTCGTCCGCGCCGATCTCAAAGCCGTTGCCCCAGGGGCGAGCTTCGCCGTCCAGGTCGGTGAGGACACCGCCGTCGAGGCCAACGCCGATGGTGGCACTGCCGGGGAGAAGGTGGTAGTCGGAGAGTTTGCGTCCTTTTTCGAGCTGCGCATCTACAGGAAGCGAATCTCGCCGCAGAATCACGAACGTGGTATAATTGTCGTACCGGTTCACGTGGCGTGGTCCCGGCCCGAGGGAGGAGTGAGGAGAAATGCCCGCACAGAAGCGCGTATTCGACACAGAGCGGCTGGTGATCCGGCCGGCGGCAGAGCAGGACGTCGAACTACTGTACGAGCTGTGGACCGATCCACGGGTGATGGCCTACGTGGGGTTCCCACATGGGCTACGGATCACGCGCCAGGAGATCGAGCAGAGGCTACAGGAGCCGTTCGAGTCCGAGTTCGAGCGGGTGCTGGTGGTGGAGCGAAAGGACACGGGTCAAGCCATCGGGGAATGCGGTATGCACGCGCCTGACGAGGCAGGGATCGCAGGGACCGACGTCAAGCTGCTGCCGGCGTTCTGGGGGCATCGGTACGGTGTAGAAGTCAAGCGTGGCTTGGTTTCCCACCTCTTCACTCACACCCGCTGCACAGCCGTCGAGGCGACGCCCAACGTGGACAATGTGGCGTCGATCAAGATGCAGGAAGCCGTCGGTGGGGTGCGCACTGGCGAGCAGGTGTACGAGTTCCCCGAGTCGATGCGCGACTATACCACCCCCGTGCATCACTATATCTACCGCGTCCACCGCGAGGATTGGGAACGGGAGCAGCCAGGCGGCTAAAGTCCTGGATGTTGTGCTGTCGACTGTCCTTCACAACTCCTGGCGCCGGAACACGACCCACGCCGCTATCAGGCTGATCCCGATCAACCCCAGGCTGATCCAGAGCGCCGGCCACGACCTGGCGGTGGGATCGGTCAGCAGCGCCGTTCCCCACCTGGGCAGTTGGCCCGGCAAGTAGTGCGCCAGGCCGGGGATCGCGCCCACGAGCCCCAGCAGCAGCATCGCGCCCAAGCCCACCCCGGCCGCCGCCACCTGCGAGCGCGTCAGCACGCTCGCCAGCAGTGTCAGCGCCACGTACACGAGCAGATAAACCCACAGCAGCAGGTTCAGCGCCAGCCATGCCCAGGCATCCGGCGCGCCAAAGAGGAGCAGCGTGTAATAGTAGCCACCCAGACCGGCGACGGCCAGGCACAGCAGGAAAGCAAGCGCCAGCGCCACGAATTTGGCCAGTAAAAAGACCGAGCGCGGCAGCGGCTTGACCAGCACCAGCACCGCGGTGCCACGCTCCTTCTCCTGGGCGACGGTCCCCATCGTTACCAGCAGCGCCAGCAGCAGCCCAAACTCGGTCAGGTTCCCCACATACTGGGTCACCGCGTCGGCCATCGTCGGCTCGGGGATGAGCGGCGCGAACTGCTCGGCGCCCGGGATGACGCCCATCAGGTCAGGCATGAGCTTGGCCATCAGCGGCGACAGCAGGCCAAAGACAACCAGGACGATCGCCAGGATGAGCAGGCGATAGGTCCGCGCCAGGCCCAGCATCTCTTTTTGCAGCGATACAAGGAAGGTCATGATGTCGCCTCCTCCCGGCTCACGAGCTGCAGGAAGACGTCTTCGAGCGACGGCGTGACCATCTCGTAGCGGCGCAAGATCAGGCCCGCCTCGACGACCCCGGCCAGCAGAGCGCGGCGCGCCACGTCGACATCGCGCACCAGCACGCGCCCCACCGGGCCGTCAAGCGTCGCCGAGCTGACCCACTCCAGGTCGGGCAGCCTTTCCAGCCAGGCTTTGAACGCCGGCTCGTCGCCGGCGAGACATTCCAGCTCAAAAGCCGGCTGCGTGTAGCGCTGCAAAAGCTCAGCCTGGGGCGCCTCAACCACCAGCCGTCCCTGGTTGAGGATGGCGACCGTGTCGCATATCCGCTCCACGTCCTGCAGGATGTGCGTCGACATGAACACCGTGTGCTGGCTGCCGAGCTGGCCGATCATCTCCAGCACTTCTTTGCGTCCCGCCGGATCGAGCGCGCTGACCGGCTCATCCAACAGGAGGACCTCGGGCTTGTTGACCAGCGCCTGGGCCAGGCCCAGCCGCTGGCGCATGCCGCGCGAAAAGCCAGCGATGCGCCGCTTGCCTGCCGGGCCGAGTTCAACCAGATCCAACAGCTCTCGTGCCCGTGTGCGCCGCTCCTGAGCCGACAAGCCGAACAGCGCGCCGACGTGGTCGAGAAACTCGATAGGCGTCATCCAGGGGTAAAAGGCCGGCTCCTCGGGCAGATAACCAAAGCGCGCCGCGGCGCCGCCGTCATGCCCCACCTCCTGGCCGGCGACCCAGGCCCGGCCCGACGTCGGCCGGGCGAGCCCGGTGAGCAGGCGCATGGTGGTGGTCTTGCCGGCGCCGTTGGGCCCCAGAAAGCCGAACACGGTGCCCGGCTCGACGGCCAGCGTCAGCCCGTCGAGCGCCACGACCTGGCCATAGGCCTTGCGCAGATCCTGGCAGCGAATGGCGTGCGTGATGCTCATTCTTCCCTGCCGAACAAAAAGTAGATGATGGGGCCCAGCAGCTCGCCCAGGACAATGATGATCGCCCACATCCACTTGGGGCCGCGCGTCTTTTCCCGGCGCGCCAGGTCCACCAGTGCCCAGATCATGAGCACCAGTTGCAGCAAAATCACGGGGATCAAGAAAGGCACATATTCGGCCATCTTTTCCATCTCTTCTCCTTTGAACCTGAAGGTCAGTTCTTTACCGCCAGGGGTAGATAGACACGGTGTGCCGGGAACCTGCGATCGATCGTGATCCGGTACACCCCGCCGTTGTAGAACTGGATCGGGGCCGCGGGCGCCCGGCCGGCGACGACTTGGCCATCCCCCAGGATCAGATCCCCCGCCACGCCGACCAGGACGATCGTGCGATCCGGGGCCGTCGTCACGTGCAGCGACTCGATCGAGAGCTGCGGCGGAAGGCCAGCCACCCTCTCCCAGTGCGCACCGGCGTCGATGCTGGTAAAAAGGCCATTCAGATAGGTGCCCAGAAAGAGGGTGCCGGTCATGAGTGGGTCGATCCCCAGGCCCGATACGCGCACCCCGCCGGTGAGCTGCCCCCACTGCCCGCCCCCATCCAGCGTCCTGTACACCCCACTCTCCGCTGAATCGCTCTCCAGCACGGTTCCGGCATACACCGTGGCCGGCAGGTCGGGGTTGATCGCCAGCCGCGAAAAACTGCGCACGGCGAGATCGCCGGTCACAAAGACCCACGAGACGCCGCCATCCTCGGTTTTGAGGATGCCGCTGCCACGATCGGTGCTGTCGAGGAACCGCCGGCCGGTCGATACATAGATCGTCTGGCTGTCGGTGGGGTCGATCTCGATGTCGGTGACGGGGCTGATCGGAAAGGTGGTGCTCAGCGGGCTCCACGTCTCGCCCGCGTCGAGGCTGCGATAGAGCCAGCCCTGCTCCGGCCCCCCTGCAAAGTCCCACGTGCCCGGCCCGGCATAGATCACCTGCGGGTCGTTCGGGTCGATGGCGATGGCGTGTACTCTCATCTCGTTGTCATCGGGCAGGCCGGGCAGCTCGTGGCGCGTCCAGGTCAGCCCCCCATCCGCCGTCTTGAACACGGCGCGCCGCGCGCCGAGATAGGCGACCGTGGGCGTGTAGGGGTGAGCCGCCACCGAGATCCCCCGGTCCAGCCTGTCGCCCTCGGCAGCCAGCCAGCTCTCGCCGCCATCGTGGCTGGCAAATCCCCCGCCCTCGTCCGCCGCCACATAGATATAGTTCACATCGGCGGGACACGCGGCAATCTCGTGCGGGCGCAGCCCGGCGAGCCCGTCGCTGCGGCGCACCCAGTCGGCGCCGCCATTGTCGCTGTACAGCACCCCTTTGCCATTGTGCCCGATGTAGAGCGGCAGCCCGCTCTGCGGGTGGAGCAGCAGCGACCACCCCTCCGACGCCGTGTCGGGCACAGGCGCCTTCTGCCACGTCGCGCCCGCGTCGGTGCTCCGATACACGCCCGGCGCGATCACATAGATCGTGCCCGAGACCGTGGGGTGAAACGCGATGTCGTTGGCCGAGTCGCTGCCCGGCTCGAGCGTCATCGCCGCCCAGGTATCGCCGCCGTCAAGGCTGCGCGCAAAGAAATATGCGGTGTGCCAGCCCGAGGCGTAGATGCGCTCGGGCGCGTGCGGATCGACCGCCAGGAAGCTCCACCAACCATCTCCCAGGTCGGCCACCTGCGCCCAGCTCGCGCCGCCGTCGAGCGTCCGGTAGACGCGCCCGGGTTCGAGGCCCGCATAGGCAATCGTGGGGGTGACAGGGTGCACGGCCAGCACCGAGATTGAAGCGCCGGCCGGGATGCCGCCATCGGCCGGCTGCCACGTGTCGCCGCCGTCGGTGCTGCGCACGATCGCCGCCCCGCTGGCGGCATAGAGGGACTCTGGGTCGCCTGGCGACACGCCGAGGGCATAAAAGTCGGTGCCCCCTGCCCAGATCACGTCCCAGTGGCCGCCGCCATCCGTGCTGCGCACCAGCCTGTCGCCATCCGCCGTGCGGCCGCTCAGATAGATCGTCCCCGGCGCACCCGGCTTGAGCGCGAACCCTGCCAGCGGGGTGCGGGTGGCGATCGTGCCGGAGAATGCATTGGACCAATGCGCCCCCCCATCCTCACTCTTGAACAAGCCATCGGCTCCCGCCAGGCCCACGGCAGCGTAGAGCGTCGTCGTCACCAGCTCATCCATCGCCAGGTGGTGCACCGAGCCGCCATAGGGCCCATCCGTCGTCCACGCGCCGAGCCCCTGGGTCACGGTGAAGGCGCTCGACAGGCTGCCACGCTGCCCGTCGGGGTTTTCCACGGTCAGGGGGTAGACGCCCACCGCCATGCCCCACGGCACGGTCGCCTCCAGCACGCTGTCACTCACCCAGCGCACGTCGATGAGCGGGGTGGTGCCCAGGTAGACCGTGGGCGTGGGGACGAACGCGCTGCCGGTGATGGTCACCGGCGTGTCGACGTCATTGGGCGCGGACATGGGATCGACCTGCGCTACGGCAGGCGCGGCCTGCGCAGCCGACGTGAGCATGGGGCTGGCCACGACGAGGCCCATGGCCACCAGGGTGCACAACAGGACCCCCCACAGCGTCATCCACACCGGTAATTCTACAGCACACAGTCGCTGCTTCATTGCCACCTATCCTCCGGATGTGAGTTATTGACGGCGGAGCAGAGCGACCGCCGGTCGACCGGGGCGTGTGACAGAGAACCGGCGACCTCGCCAGTATGCAACACAACGAGCTTGTTGTCAAGCGGGGGAACATCATTTCATTTGTGTTTTTCGTGAACTGACGGTATAATACTCTTCACGGCATGGGCTGTCAGCAGTTGCTTGTGCGCTCTGGTAGTTCCACCAGTTCGGGCCGGGCAGATCGACGACATCCACTCCACGCACACGGGGAGTTTCACGCAAAGCTGGGGGGAGAAGTGATTGCATATAGGGACTTTTCGATCAAGATCGAGCCGCGGCGCGGGGATGAATATCCTGTCATCATCCTACATTCTCCGGCTGGTGAGGCCCGCTCGTCCTTTCGACTGCCTTTCCATGTGGGCGACACCACGACCATTCTGATCAACGTGGGGAGCGCGATTTCACGCGGCGCGGGTGAGGCGCTGCGCCAGGCATCGCCGGCGGCGACACGAAGCCACCCACAACAGATCGGGGCTCAGCTTTTCAACAGCCTGTTTTCTGGCCCTGTCCGCGACCTCTATTACCGCAGCCTGGGTATGCTGCACGGGCAGAACGAAGGGTTGCGTCTCAAGCTGCACATCGATCCCGAGGATCAAAGCCTCGCCCTGCTCGCCAGCCTGCCGTGGGAGTTGATGTATCGCAAGGAGACGCGGGAATTCCTATGCCTGTCAAGCCAGACGCCATTGGTGCGATACTTGGACATCCCGGTTCCCTACTCTCCACTGGTTTTGGAGCCACCACTGCGCATCCTGGTGGTCATTTCCAGCCCTCGTGACCACCCTCCTCTGGAGCTGACACGCGAGCGGCGGCAGATTGAAGAGACGTGGGCCGGGCGCCAGGATGTGGTGGTGGAATATGTCGAAAGAGCCACGCTCGAGGTGTTACAGGATCGCCTGGCAGCCCATGCGCCTCACGTTCTGCACTACATGGGACACGGCAGCTTTGATCGGCAGAGCGGATGCGGTGTGCTGTTGCTTGAGGATGAAGCAGAAAAAGGGCTTCCGGTGGACGGCACGACGCTCGGCGTGCTGCTGCGAAATGTGCCGACGCTGCGTCTGGTATTCCTCAACGCGTGTGAGACAGCACGCGTGGCGAGACGTGATGAGCTCGACCCCTTCGCCGGTGTTGCGGCGGCGATGGTCATGGCAGGCATCCCTGCAGTCGTCGCGATGCAGTTCCCCATTAGCGACAGCGCGGCGGTCCGCTTTGCCAGCCGCTTCTACCCCCTGCTGGCACGCGGCGAGCCGGTGGACCATGCCGTCGCTCAGGGCCGACTGGCGATCAGGGTGACAGAAGGTGATACAATGGAGTGGGCGACGCCGGTGCTGTTCATGCGTGCGCCGACGGGCGTGATCTTTGAGGTGAAGAAATCGGCTCTGCCCATGAAGCGCGTGCACGCGCCTGCACGGCACTACGCTGACGGGCAAAGAGAAGAGCTGGAACAACTCTACATCGACGGCCTAGCTGCTTACCATACGGCGCAGTGGCAAGAGGCAAGCAACAAGCTCCAGGCGGTGGTGGACATAGACCCAGACTATGAAGCGGGCAACGCGCACGCCAAGCTTCAAGACGTGCTGCGCCAGCAACAGCTACACGACTTGTACGATTGCGCGCAAGCTGCCCGCGAAGAACAGGACTGGGGGGGGGCCATTACCGTGCTGGAGGAGTTGACGCGGGAAGAAGCGCATTTTCTAGATGCGGCGACGCTGCTGGAATCGGTGCGCCGGCAGAAGCAACTGGAGGATTACTACACCGAGGCGCAGCAACTGGCAAAGGCAGAACAGTGGCGCGCCGTGGCGAACATCTTTGCCAAAATCACGGCCCTGGATCCGGAATTTACCGACGCGGAAGGGCTGCTGGCAACCGCCGAGCGGCATTTGGAGACAGAGGAACGGCAAGCCAGGCTTGGTGCGCTTTACAGGGAGGCCGTCCGCAGGATCGAAGAGGGCAACTGGGCCGAGGCAAAGAAGCTGCTGGTCGAGGTGGAGAAAGCAGAGCCGGGGTTCCGCAATGCAGCGAGGTTACTCGCGCGGAGCGAGGCAGAGATAGCCAGACAAGGGAGCAAACCAGCGCGCGAGGAACCGGGTCTTTCCTGGCGTGGCGCCGCGAGCCGGCGCTACAGGCTACCTCTGATGGCCGCCGGCGCCGCTGCGGTGGCACTGATCCTGCTTGGGATTTTGTACCTCCCCTGGGGAGGGATCTCGCAGGCGACGCCGACGTCACCAGTGGCGGACATGCCGGCAGGCCCGACGCACACCGCAACACCTGCGATCACGAGCGAGCCGACGCGTACGCCGGAGCCCACCGTGTCCCCAGGCTCGGCTGACCCAACCAGCACGCGCACATCCACGCCCGTGCCCGAGGCTACTGCGATAGTTACAGTGACTGCGGCAGGCACGTCAATCGATACACCGGTCGCGACATCGCCACCGGCTCGTACGCCGACGACGCCTGCTACTGCCACGCCCATACCCGGCATCATCTTTTCGGTGTTTCCGAGCGGGGTTGAGCACAGCGGAGACGACTTTGACATATGGGTGATGGACACGGACGGCAGCAGCCGGCATAAGCTGCAGAACAACGAAAAAGGCGGCGTGTACGAGATGCGCCCACTGTGGCTAGCAGGCAAGAAAGGGATTGTTTACGAGCGCAAGTTGGCCAATAACGTCAAAATCTGGCAGATGGCACCTGATGGATCTGATAGACGTGTGCTGTTGGGTGACATCATCGCAGAGATGCCAGCCCTGTCGCCCGACGGCAAAATGATTGCCTTTGTCAAATGGGATGGAAACAAGGACATTTATGTCTCGAACCTTTCCGGATCGAATCTGCGTCAGATCACTACGCACCCTGCTGACGACGAACACCCCCACTGGGCGCCTGACGGGTCACAGATCGCCTTTAGCACATTGCGGGCTACAATATCCGAGATCTATGTGATGGACAGCGATGGCTCGAATCAACACAACCTGACAGAGAGAACCAACGATTACGACCCTACCTGGTCACCTGATGGAAAGCAAATCGCTTTTGTCTCTTTCCGCGACGGGGACGCAGAAGTGTATGTCATGAACGCGAATGGATCGAGGCAGAGGAATGTGTCGAACAACCACAGCGCTAACGACGTAGACGCAGCATGGACGCCTGATGGCCGCATCCTGTTTGCATCGAATCGGAATGGGGATTACGAGATCTATGTGGTGAAGGTAGACGGTAGTGGGTTAACGCAGCTCACCAACAACGACCTGGACGACCGCTGGCCCGACTGGAAGTAGATGCACATGCACAGACTGTCACATGCCGAGGAGGCGCAACCATGAAGATCGAGCCCTTTGCCCTGGAACGGTGGATGACCACCTACGAGCAGCACGTCGACTATGACATCGCCGAAAGCGGCATCCTGCCGCTGCGCATCCACGACCTGCTGTGCATGGTGCCGGAGGAGGAGCGAGAGGGGACGTTGGCGCGCCTGCTCACCCTGCCCCTCGGCTACAGCGAGGCATGTGGCACCGAGGCGCTGCGCACTATTCTCGCGGATACTTATGCCGGCGCGGCGCCTGAGAACATCCTGGTCACCACCGGCGCCATCGAGGCCAACTTTCTCCTCTTTAACGCCGTCCTCGATCCAGGCGACCACGTGGTGGCGCCCTATCCTGCCTACCAGCAGCTCTACAGCGTGCCGCGCGCCCTCGGCTGCGAGGTGGACCTGTGGCGCATCGTGCCGGAAACCGGCTTTCGGTACGACGTCGACGATCTAGCGCGCCTGGTGCGCCCCACCACGCGCCTGATCGTCGTCAACAGCCCCCACAACCCCACGGGCGCCATGCTGTCGGCGGACGATTTCCGGCACGTGTACGACCTCGCCCAATCCGTGGGCGCCACGCTGATGAGCGACGAAGCCTACCGCTGGCTCGACATTCCCGGCGGCTCCCCGCTGCCCCCACCCGCCTACGACCTGGGACCCGCGGCGGCCAGCGTCGGCACCCTGTCCAAGCCCTTCGGCCTGCCGGGGCTGCGCATCGGCTGGATCGCGGCGCCGGCAGACGTGGTCAAGCGCTGTTGGGGCCTGCGCGACTATGTCACCTTGAGTCCGGGCAAGCTGAACGACGCGCTGGCCGTGCTGGCGCTGAGGAACCGGGACCAGATCGTGGCACGCAACCACGAGATCGTGCGCGCCAACCTGGACCGGGCCAACGAGTGGATCGCGGGCCACGACGGCCTGCTGTCGTGGATCCCGCCCCGCGCCGGGCTGCTCGCCCTGCTCCACTACGAGATCGACATCCCCTCGTACGAGCTGGCCAACCTGCTCGCCGAGGAGTATAGCGTCATGCTGGCGCCGGGCGCAGCCTTTGGCTACGAGCACTACCTGCGCATCGGCATCGGCCAGGACCCGGCCATCTTCTCCGAGGCGCTGGAGCGGGTGGATGATTGCCTGGAAGAAGTGACAAGAAAAAAGTAAGGATCAGCTTGTTCGTTGTTACTTGTATTCTTCCCAGATAAGCGGGTACCCGATGTTGGTTGCGGCAGCCAGGCGCAGGATCTCGCCGTTCGGTCCACGGACGTAACAGGCCCACGCACCAGCCAGGACGGTGGTCTCACACTGTTCCACCAGGGTAAAGCCCGCCTCGGGCTCTGTCGCCCACCCCAGGCACTCCCGAAAGTCGCGCTCCGGGTACTGCAGCTCGCCGCGCCATACCATGCCAAAGCCGCTCACCGGCTCGTACAGCCCCGGCGGCGGCTCCTCGCCCACCCGGTGGTCGGGCGACGCGTCGGGCGCCAGGGTGGAGGGCGAGACCATGTAGAGACGCTGATTGTAGGTTGCGACGTCGCCCGCGCACAGCACGTAGAACAGGTCCGTGTCCTCGCGCCAGATCATCATCCCCCGCTTGAAATATTGCCCGGCCGCGTACGTCTCGACCGGCTCGGAGGCCGGGCAGCGCAGCGGCGGATCGTCAAAGAACCAGGGGCGCAGGTTCTCACATAGAAAGGTTACCGTCTGCGTGCCCCACACGAACTGGTCTCCGGCCGTCACCTTGAGGCCAAACCCAGTATACGACAGTGATTCTTCCGTCGTCACGTATTCCTGGCTACCTTCGAGCGGCACCTCCTGGCACCGCGCCTCGACCGGCCCATGTGTCATGGGGCATAGCATTGCGCTTTCACCGACCGCGCGCCACGAGATGCGCAGCCGGTCGCCCACGTTCCTGGCGGTCGCCGGCTCGACCACGAAAGAGAGGACCTGCGGGCCGCCGGGCCTGGCCGTGGGCGAGGGGGGTAGCCAGGTGGCGGTTGCGGTGGGGAGGGTTGTAGCCGTGCTTGTTGTCTCTGGCTCGGGCGTGGCGGTCGCGGTGGGCGGCGCGGTCGTCGTACTCGTTGCCGCTGGCGCGATCGTGGGCTGCTCCGGCTTGGGCGTGGCCGTCGCCGGCGCCTGCGTGCCGCTGGGCGGTGGGGACGGCGTGGGCGAAAAGTACGTCTCTCCCCGAGGGAGCCCGATCAACACGGTCGGCTCAGGGGTATCGCTGAGCCGCCCCACAACAGCCGGCGAGGCCGTGGCGGCATCCGGCTCGGGAGAGAAACAACCGGCGAGGAGGACGACACACAATGCAGCCATCACCAGCGAGCTGGCGGCCTTGATACGATCCATGCCACCCTGTCCTTTCTGGCTCACAAGGAGTGAGATCACTCGGGCGAGATCGAGTGCATTCTACCACAATCCGCCGCAAATGCAACCCGGGTTCACTCGCAACGACAGATTTGCCCTATTGGCCCCTCGGAAGGAGTTTGACAGCAGCGCGAGAACGTGTTAGACTGGAACCTGGGAGGGAGAGATGAAGATCGTCGTGCTGAACGGCAGCCCCAAGGGTGAGAAAAGTATCACGATGCAAAAACTGTTCCAGGGAGATAAACAATGATCAAAACCGAGAACCTGCTCAAGACCTTTGCCACCAAGAGCGGCCCGGTGACCGCCGTGGACAGGCTCACCCTCCAGGTCGACGAAGGCGAGGTGTTTGGCTTTCTCGGTCCCAACGGCGCGGGCAAAACCACCACCGTGCGTTTGCTCACTGCCCTGATTGCTCCCACCGGCGGCCAGGCGTGGGTCAACAAGCACCAGGTGGGGCAGGAGGACACCGCCATCCGCCAGAGCGCCGGGATCCTCACCGAAAACCCCGGCCTGTACGAGCAACTGAGCGCCGAAAAGAACCTGACCATCTACGCCCGGCTGTATGGCGTGGCTGACGTGACCGGACAGGTGGAAAGGTATCTGCGCCTGCTGGGGCTATGGGAGCGGCGCCGCGAGACCGCCGGCGGCTTTTCCAAGGGCATGAAGCAAAAGCTCGCCATCTGCCGGGCGCTGTTGCACGAGCCGCGTGTCCTCTTTTTGGACGAGCCGACGGCCGCCCTCGACCCGGAGGCTGCGCGCACGGTGCGCGATTTTATCCGCGACCTCAAGGCCCACGGGCGGACGACCTTTCTGTGCACCCACAACCTGGACGAAGCCGAGGACCTATGTGATCGGATCGGCGTCATCAACCACGGCCGCCTGATCGCCCTGGATACGCCGGCCAACCTGCGGCGGCAGCTCTTTGGCCAGCAGACGGTGGTCGAGCTGGCGGCGATCGGCGACGCGGCCCTGGATGCGGTCCGGGCGCTGCCCTTTGTGGAAAACCTCCAGGTGGATGGCTCGCGCCTCACCGTCGCCCTCGGCGACCCGGAGGCCCAAAACCCGACCCTGGTACGCGCCCTGGTGCAGGCCGGCGCCGAGGTGCAATACGTCCGCGAGCTGGAACACTCGCTCGAAGAGGTCTATTTCAGCCTGATGGGCCAGGATTGAACTGAGGTGAAAAGATGCTAGATCGCATTCGCACCATCATTGATAAGGAATGGCACCAGGTGTTCAAGAACAAGCTGGTGCTGCTCGTGGCCATCGTGCTGCCCCTGGTATTCGTGGCCCTCCCCATCTCGATGCTGGCCATCATGGGCAACGTCCCCGAAGAGGAGAGCGACGAGCTGCTCCCCGGCTGGCAGGCCAACCCCGCTTACGCCGGCTTTAGCGACAGCGAGATCATCCAGGCAGTGATGGTGGAAAGCTTTCAGATCTTTTTCCTGATCATCCCCCTGGCCCTGCCGGTGAGCATCGCCACCTATAGCATCGTGGGGGAAAAGACGACCAAGAGCCTGGAGCCGCTCCTGGCGACGCCCATCAGCGTCACCGAGCTGCTGATCGGGAAAGGACTGGCGGCGGCCATCCCGGCCGTGGGCGCCACCTGGCTCGCCTACCTGGTCTATGCGATCATTGCCCGCTTTTTGACCGGTGATCAGATCTACCGCATCATCGTCAGCCCGGCCTGGATCCTGATGATCCTGGTTCTGACGCCACTGCTGTGCATCCTGGGCATCGGCGC
>JAFGIA010000010.1 GCA_016929795.1 Anaerolineae bacterium | reverse complement strand
CTATTAGTATACTCTATCGTCCGTGGGCGTCAATATGGGCAGCTTTCCTATCTCACCGGCCGCGTGCCCAACCTGGGCAGCACCCTGGCACACTGTCAGCTATTCGTCCGGTATCGGGCAGGGTCGATCTCTTGCCTGGTGTCGCCAGGCATGTTATAATCGATCCACCGGATTGTCGGGAGGAAGTAGGTCGGATTGACGGGTTGTATTGATGACGGCCGGCTCACAGGAAGAGGCGGGCGAGAAGGGGGACAATGATGCGCGAGTTGGTACGGCGGGTGATCAGCGAGTTCAAGTCGGTTCAATTACAGGGGCAGAATGAGGGGTATGTGCTCTTTATCGGGCGCGAGCCCGATACGCGTGAGAAGGTATCGATCAAGATCCTGCCGCGCATGCTCGAATCGGATCCCGGTGCCGAGCGCGCATTCGAGTCGACGGCACGTGCCATCCGCCAGCTCAACCACCCCAACCTCGTGCCGGTGCGCAAGGTGGGACAAGAGGGCGGCCTGCCCTACCTGGTGACGCGCGCCATCGAGACGGGCCAGTCGCTCACCGACAGGCTGCAAAAGGGGTGGACGGTGGACGAAGCTGCCGACGCTGTGATCCAGATCGGCCACGCACTGGAGCACGCCTACAATAAGGGCGTGGTGCACGGCGCCCTGACACCCGAGGATGTCATCGTCCAGGACGACGGAAGAATCCTGGTCGCCGATGTCGGCATGGCAGATCTGAGGCGCCTCGTCGGGGCCACGGCCAAACAGGTCGCTTCCCCCTTTATTGCCCCGGAGGTGCAGCAGGGCGTGCGCGGCGACGCTCGCGCCGACGTCTATTCGCTGGCTGCGATCCTCTACCGCATGCTTGCCGGCCGGCCGCCCCAGGTGGTCAAGGGGGAAGTGATGCCGCCCGGCCGCTTTAGCGCGGATGTGCCACCAGAGATGGATCAGGTGCTCACCCGTGCGCTGGCACCGGATCCCAACAGGCGCTATCCCGACGTCAAGGCGTTCGTCGCGGCGCTCGGCGGCGTCAAGATCGTGCCCGCCGCCGAGCAGCCCCAGCGCGTGACACCGGGAGGGCACTGCCCCAAGTGCGGCGCCGAAAACCAGACTGGCCGCTTCTGCCGGAAGTGTGGATCGCGCCTGGCGCAGCCCGAGGCCACGCCGGCCAGGAGCAGCCAGCCCGCCCGCCCGCCTCAAAAGATCACCCCTCCCCGCCGGCCTGAACGCTCGGTGCTCGACGAGCCGATCCAGATCACGCGCATCGAAGTGGGCCGCATCGAGGTCGGCAGCGGTGTGGAGGTGGAGGACACGGTTATTGCGCAGCCCATACAGGTAGCAAGCAGTGCCCTCGACGTCGAGTTCCCCGCCCCACTCGATATGCCACGTCTTGACCTCGACGCGATGTGGCCCGCCACGGGCGATGGCCTTCCGATCACCATGCCCGCGCCGCCGCCGATGCCAGAGGTTGACTGGGCCGAGATAGCACCGCCCATGCCCGAGGTGCCGACGATCGAGGATATCCCCATCGCCGAGGTGCAGAGGCGCGAAGAGAAAGCGCGCGCACGCGAGGCAGAGGCCCTGGTGTCGGGAGAAAAAGCGGCGGATCTGGCCGAGCGGAAAGCTTTGAACGAGAACAAGCCCGGGGCTTGATCCTCTCGATGGCTACATGGCCGGCCTGGGTGGCGAGTTCGATTGAATCCCGGACAAGCCTGAGTAGCATCGTGCTGCTGAGTTGTGATGTCCTCCGGTAACTCGACCTTTATCCCAGGTCTGGAGCTGGCGGAGCGGTTCTATACAGAGGCGGTCGGGCCGATCCTGGCGCGCCACTTTCCGGAGCTGGCCTACTCGGCGGCCCTGATGGGCGAGGGGTCCGACGTGCTGGGGTTCGACACGCCCCAGTCGATGGATCACGACTGGGGTCCACGGTTGGCGCTCTTCCTGTCAGAGGTGGATAGCAAAGCGCACCGCGACGAAATCGATCACGTCCTGCGCCATGAACTGCCACCTGAGATCAGGGGTTACCCGACGAACTTGGGGTGGCACGAGGATGGCAGCCGCGTGATGGCAGCGGTGGAAGGCGGCCCGATCGACCACCGCATCCTCTTTTTTACCATACCAGCCTTCTTCACACGCTGGCTAAACTTTGATCCAGAGGGCGAGATCCATGCCGTGGATTGGGTCAGTGTGCCGGACCATCGCCTGCTGATGGTTACTGCAGGCCGCGTGTTCCACGACGGCCTGGGCCGGTTGGAGCCGATTCGAGCCCGACTGCATTACTACCCGCACGAGGTGTGGCTCTACTTGCTGGCAGCGCAGTGGCGGCGCATCGCGCAAGAAGAAGCATTCATGGGCCGCTGCGGACAGGTGGGCGACGACCTGGGCTCGCGCCTGGTGGCGGCCCGCCTGGTGCGCGACCTGATGCGACTCTGTTTCTTGATGGAGCGCCGCTACGCCCCCTACATCAAGTGGTTTGGCAGCGCCTTTGCGCAGCTCGACTGCGTGGCTGAACTGCTGCCGGTCCTGACCTGTGTGCTCGATGCGGGATCTTGGCAAGGGCGCCAGGCGTACCTGTCGAGGGTGTACGAAGCGGTGGCGACGATACACAATGCGCTGGGCATCACCCCCCCACTGAGCTCACAGGTATCGCAGTTCCATCGTCGCCCCTTCCTTGTCATCCACGCCGACCGGTTCGTCGACGCCATTCGTGCCGAGATCGAGAGCGACGAGGTGCTGGCTCTGCCCACGCACCTGGGTTCAGTGGATCAGTTCGTCGATTCTACAGACGCACTCGAATACGTGCGTCGGTTCAGGACAGTATACGATTGAACCAATGGGGAAAGTGAGACATGAGAAACAAGGACGCAGGCAGCACCACCCGAAACATCGACAACTTGATCGACGAGATGATCAAGGCTGAGGTACTCGATATCGCGGGTGGGGAGTTGTCTCCGGCCACCGAGGAGCTAAAAGAAGAGATCGCGCAATTGATCTCACGCAACCTGATGCCTGACGATCTCAAGACGCTACTGGCGCGAGCGCACGGCGCTTACGTCGGAGGATGGAGTGTCAACTTGTTTTCGCTGCACGATCTGGAAGATGTGAATAACGTGCAAGAGTCCCTTTTTGCGTATATCCCCTCGGCCATCTTTTTTGCCAGCGACGGCGGCGACGCCTTTTTCTTTGTCGACGCGGACGGGAGCCTGGGAAGTGGCGCAGGGGCCGTTTTTTGGATCTATCGCGGCGCTGTGGTTCCAAACCTCTGCGTGCCGTGTGGCAGCGACGTGATCAACTTTCTCGCTTCTTTCATGCGCGGCGAGGAAGTGTGGAAGGGACCTTCTCTTGAGGAGATGGCGATTGCCACAATGCTAGAGGCGCTGGCTACCAGGTCAGACTGCTGGACTGGCAAAGCAGGCGCGAGGTTGATGGATATCCTGGAAGCTGCCCGTCGACATGGAATCAAGTTGCCGGGGGTTCTGAAAGAGCTGTTGAGGCGGAGCAATGGCCTGGTGTTTCAGCGGGCAGGCATCACGGTGTGGGGGACGGAAAAGATCGAGCGGTTAGAAACCCCTTTTTCCAGCGGCTACCTGCCCCTGGCTTACGTGATGGGTGAGGATCGAGTGGGACATTGTTACGCCATTACGTTACTGGATGTCCCGACGAATGTGCCACGAGGATGGCCATACCTGGAAGGGTACGTCGCACGGCTGGCGCCCGACCAGCCGCTGGAAGCAGCAGAGCCATTGGGTTACCTTCCCAACCTCGTCATCGAGTGGCTGGATTGAGGGAAAAGATGCGCACTGAACAAGAAATGCTCGATCTCATTCTCGGCACCGCCCGAGAGGATGAGCGCATCCGGGCCGTCATTCTGAACGGCTCGCGCGCCAACCCGAACGCGCCACGGGATCCGTTCCAGGATTTCGACATCGTGTACGTGGTCACCGACGTGGAGCCATTCTGGCACAACCTGATGTGGATCGAACGTTTCGGAGAGCTGATGATCCTGCAACTGCCGGATGAAATGCATGATCCGCCACCGGCACCAGGGGAGGATGATACTTTTTGCTATCTCATGCAGTTCGTCGACGGGAACCGGATCGACCTCGGCATCTGGCCTGCCGCCAGGGCCGGTGAGATCAAGCGCGACAGCCTCAGCGTGCTGCTGCTCGACAAGGACGGGATCGTCGAGCCGTTCGACCCGCCGAGCGAGCGCGACTATCTCCCTCGTCCTCCCACCGCCAAGGCGTTTGCCGACTGCTGCAACGAGTTCTGGTGGGTGTCGCCCTACGTGGCCAAGGGCCTGTGGCGGCAGGAAATCATCTATGCCAGGCACGTGCTGGATCATTTCGTGCGCGATCAGCTTATGAAAATGGTCAACTGGTACGTGGGCGTCGAGACAAACTTTGCGTGCAACCCAGGCAAGTTCGGCAAGCACCTCGAATGTTACCTGGGACCTGAGCTGTGGCAGATGCTGCAGGACACCTATGCTGACGCCGGTTACGAGCACACATGGGGAGCCCTGTTTGCTATGTGCCATCTTTTCCGCCGGCTTGCGCTACACGTCGCCGGGCATTTCGGGTTTGAGTACCCACACGACGACGACGCGCGCGTGAGCGCGCACCTGCGCCACGTAAAGCGCCTGCCCCGCGATGCACAGGAGATGTATTAATGGAGCGAGCGCCGGACTATGACATCCTCCCCTTTTCGCGCATGCGGCGCATGCAGGCGGACGGGGCGCGCTATGGCGTCGTGCAGGGCGCTATCCACGGCCTGATCGAGGCCGACGTCACACGCGCCCGCCGGTTCATCCAAGAGCACAGGGAGCGCACGGGGGAGCGGCTGTCGTTCACCGCCTTTGCCATCGCGTGCCTCGGGCAGGCGGTGGGTGAAAATCCACGCGTGCAAGCCTACCGCGACTGGCGCGGTCGCCTCATCGTATTCCACGATGTGGACGTCAACACGATGGTGGAAGGCGAGGCAGGCGGCGAAAAGGTAGTCCTCGCCCACTTTGTGCGCGCCGCCAACAAAAAGACGTTCCGCGAGATCCACGATGAGATCCGCTCCCTCCAGCAGCCGGGCCAAGCCGGCGATCGGCTCAAGTATATGCGCCTGTTCATGATGCTGCCCCTCTTTGTCCGGCGCCTCTTTTACGCCGCAGTGTCGCGCGGCCCCCACGTCCGCAAGAGGACCTTCTGCACCGTCTCCATGTCGTCAGTCGGCATGTTCGGCGAGGCTGTCCCAGGCGGCGTGGGCGGCTGGGGCATCCCGATGTCTCACCACACCCTGGCGGTCACGCTCGGGGGCATCGGCCGGCGGCAGGTGTTGGTGGACGGGAGCGCAGAGGAGCGCGAGTTCCTGTGCATGACGATCAGCGTCGACCACACCATCGTCGACGGTGCGCCTGCGGCACGCTTTGCCGCTCGCTTCAAAGAGCTGCTGGAGGGCGCTCAGGCTCTGACAGATTTGTAGGGAGTAATCGGTTCTCTGCTCACCGTCCCCTTTGTATCTCTCTCCCCGGTGCAGATCAGCGTAGATCGTAAACCAGGGGAAGGTAAATTTTGAAGGGGATGTAGACGTCGACCGGGATGGTGGCGGTGGCGGCACCATAAGAATTGGTGGCGGTGAGTGTGACGGTGTAGAGGCCGGGGGCAGGGTAGGTGTGGGCGAGCCAGGAGCCGCGGCGCATGTTCTCGTAGCCTGAGACGAGGGGCGATCCGTCGCCCAGATTCCAGGTGTAGTAGACCAGGTTGCCGGCGGCGATGGTGGCGGTGAGGATGGTGGGCTGACCGAAAAGGGTGGGGGCAGTGGTCGTGATGGCAAGGGCCGCAGGGGCGGTCTCGATGGAAAGGGTGTGGGTGTGCACGAGCCAATCCCCCTCAAAAGTGACAATCTCGACATAGTTGGCTAGGGTGTCAGTCAGGTTGATCGTAGCATAGTCCTCAGTCGGCGTGATCGTCACTGTCGTAATCCAAACCCCCTGAGCAGGCCCTGGTTTCTCCGTAGTGGACCCCGGCACCTCCGGGGCAGGGATGGTAACAATCCACCAGGCAACAGGCAGCGATGGAGTGATGGGCGCAGGCAGGTAGTCGAGGACGGCGGCGTGCAGGTCGACGTTGCCAAGGTTGGTGATGCGTAGAGTGTAGGTGAGCGGCTCGCCGGCGACGACGACCCGCGGCTCGACAGACTGGCTGACTGTGAGGGCGGAGGCATAGGCGAGGGAGGTGAGGGTATAGGTATCGGTGCCGTCGGGGGTGCCGAGGGCGAGCACGTTGGTGAGCACGCCGGAGCAGGTGGCGGGGACAGAGACGGGCACAGTAACGGTCCACAGCCCAGCAGGCGGGAGGGTGACGGGGGCCCAGACCAGCATATCGCCGGTGTGCTGAACAGGCGCGGAGGACGGCGCAGGGAGAGGGAGAACAGGGATGACGTCAGCCGGCAGCGTGTCGCGCACGGTGATGAGGACAGGGGCATTGCCGGCGTTGGTAATCGCCAAGGTGTAGGTGAGAAATGAACCGGAGAACACGGGGTCCGGCTCGGCAAGGGTGACGACCTCCAGGCGCGACGCGCGGGCGAGGATCGTCGCAGTGTGCACGGCCGAGGCGCCCTCCAGGGAGGTGACCTCGACGATGTTGGTGAGGGGGCCGGTATAGTCGGCGGCGACGGCCAGGACGAGGGTATCGGTCCAAACGGCGCCAGGCCGGCCGGCAGGCGGCAGGGTGACGCTCCAGCGTTGGATGGGCGCCACAGCGGTGCCGGCTGTCGCGGGCCGAGCTGCGGCGGGCGGCAGGTCGACGACGGCGCAGTGGAGGAGGGCATTGCCGGTGTTGGTGATCGCCAGCGTGAAGGTGAGGAGTTCGCCCGGGCGGGCAGGCTGCGGGGCAGCAGCCTGTCCAATCGCGACGCGTGGGGCGAGGCTCTGGACGGCGAGGGTGGACAGGGCGGCAGCGCCCTCGGCGGTGGAGACGTGGACGACGTCGGTGAGTGTTCCAGCATAGCCAGGGGTGACGGTCACGGCCATGGTCTCGTGCCAGGCATTGCCGGGGGCGAGGGTGGGTGGCGCCCAGGTGAGGGTGCCGCCGGCATTATCAGGCAGCACCCCTACCGGCGTGACCTGTGCCGGCAGGGTGGCAGTGACTGCCGGATGGAGGTCAACGTTGCCGGTGTTGGTGACGGCCAGGGTGTAGGTGAGCCGGGCGCCCGCGGTGGCGGGATCGGGGTGGGCGCGATGCACGACGACAAGGGCAGGAACGGCGCGCACGATGGCAAGGTGGTCTGAGGCGGCAGAGACTCCTTCGCGCGTCGCGACCTCAACGCGGCTGGCGAGAGCACCAGCATAGCCGACAGGGACGGTGATGGCGACCTGGGTACTCCACACGCCAGCGGGGCGGTGGGCAGCCGGGCCGGGGATCATGGGCTGCCAGGTGTGGACAGGGCCAGCCTCGCCGCCAGCAGGCAGGGTGGCAGTAACGACAGTGTGCAGATCGACGTTGCCGGTGTTGGTGACGCGCACGGTATAGGTAAGCCGATCCCCAGCGCGAGCGGGGCCGGCAGGACGGTGGCCCACGGCCACACGCGGGGTGTCGACAACGGGCGTGGTAACGGTGTAAGCGGCGGACACGCCCTCGCGCGCGGCGGCGAGGACGACGGAAGTGAGCACACCACGCGCGGAGGGGGAGACAGTGACTGAGAAGGTGTGGGTCCAGATGGCGGCGGGCGGCACGATGGGTGTCCAATAGAGAGCACCGCCGGACGTGACCTGAGCAGGCGCGACGTCGAGCAGGGTAAGGGTGAGGGTGACCTCACCCGTATTGGTGAGCGACAGGGTATAGGTGAGGAGGTCGCCAGCGGGCACAGGGTCGGGCGCGGCGGAGAAGTGGAGCACCAGTGCGGGTGCAGCACCGGTCACGCCCGGCGGCTCGTCCTCGTCGAGAATGGCCGCGCCAGAGAGGAAGCGAGCAAGGTCGGTGCCGGCGCCAAAGAAGCCGAAGGTGAGGGCACCGAGCAGAAAGGCCCCAAGGCCAACACCAGCGACGATGAGCTGGCGGCGCTGAAGGCGGGGAAACCGGGTGCTGCCAACACGAGCATGGGCGCGTCCAAAGGCACTCAAGACAGCCTGGCGCAGAGCCACTGCGCGTGCGACAGTGCCCACACGGAAGGCTGCAGCGCGCTCGCCGAATCGACGCACAAAGGGGGGCATGGGGAAAGCGAGCCGCGCCTGGCGCCGTGGGCCGGCGGACGGTTCAGCCTCGGCACTGGGGGCGCGCTTGCGCTCCTGGCGCGACCGCTCCGGCCGGCGCTTGCGCTCTGGTGCAGCGTCGGCAGGCGGCGAGGGAACGGCGCGTGCCTCGGTCCGCTCGCGGAGCCGGTCGGCCCACGAAGGCGGCTGCGGCTTGTCTGGTTCTTGCTCCTTCTCCTGCCGGTCCATGCCGGGTGTAGGCTCCTGGCCGGCGCCGTCGAGGGTGCCGGCGGGGCGGAAGATGCGACTCGGGCGAACCATGCACCGCCCGGATGGTACGCCTGATTATAGTACAACGGGCGGCGGGAAAGGTTCCCGATCGGGGCCCGGGATCGCGGCGTTGGTGAGGCGCAGGACCATCAGGTCATAGCCGGTGGCGGGGTCCTGGGTTTTGGCCCACGAGTCGCTGGCGTCGCCCCAGGTCGCCAGGCCGGGGTAGGCGGCAGCGAGGGCGGCGGCGGCGTAGGTCTCTTTGACGGTGCGGTAGCGGCTAGTACAATGTTCCTATTGACTGTAGGGCATCTAGAACGTATACTAGCGACAGGTTGAGGTGCAAGTTGTGTTCTCGGCGGATGCGCCGGGATGTACGAAAATGGAGGCAGGATCGTGAACAGACCTTTTATCATCTCGCTTGACGACACGCTAAGCCGCCTCGCCTGCCTGGTAAGTCTTGCGGGTGCTCTATGCATCCGGTTGTTAGGATGGGAGCTCGGATGGGCACTGATCGCTTTTGGTGTAATCTCTCTGTGGTTAGCCCATCAGTTTGCGGTTGCCCCTCTCTGTCAAGATCCTGTGCCCTCGCGTGTGTCGCAGCTTGGAAGGATGCATGCTGCGGATAGGGTCGGCCAAGACTAGAATCACCACACCGCAGCCCCTTTTTTTGACTTTTTAGTCAGATTCTGATATAATCGTTGCACAGTCGAGCCGGCTCTTAACTCGGCCTATAGTATGCGTGTCCTAACTCCTCCAAACTCAACATTCTCTTATTGAATAGGCTAGAGGATCGCACAGGTTTCTTAGAAACATCGTCTGCAGTCGGAGGTGGATCGTCGTGAGCATCAAGATCCTGATTGTCGAGGACTCGGAAGACCTCGTCTCAATGCTTCGTGTCCGACTGGAAGCGGAAGGGTACGAGGTGATATCCAGCAGTGATGGCGTAGCAGGCCTGCAAGCCCTCCAGGCCCACCAGCCCGATATCGTCCTGCTTGATGTAATGATGCCTCGCATGAACGGCTGGGAGACGTGCCATCGGATTCGCCAGCTATCCGATGTGCCGATCATTATGCTCACAGCCGTGAATGAGGAATTGAGCACCGTCCGAGGACTTGAGTCAGGTGCTGATGATTACATTACCAAGCCCTTCCGCTATATGGAGTTGTCGGCTCGAATTCGTGCTGTCCTCCGCCGCCGTACCCAGCCACTCACGAACGGGGCATCGGTGAAGGTTGATGAACGGCTGACGGTAGACCGAAAGTCCTGCCAGGTGATCGTTGATGGGGAGGCTTGCAGCCTTTCCCCCACCGAGTTTAAAATCCTGAGCTGCTTTGTCGAGAACACAGGCCGGGTGTTGACGCATCAAAGCCTGCTGAGTCAGGTTTGGGGCTGGGAATATATCGACGAGCCCAACTATTTGAAGGTCTATATCCATCACCTCCGGCAAAAGATCGAACCTGACCCGCAACAACCGCGCTATATCATCACAGAGAGAGGGCTCGGGTATCGGTTCCAGATCCCCTGAGTACAATTAACCTTTTTTAACCATTTCTCTAACCTTATCCAGACCCACCTTTTACGAAAGCTTAACCTTTTACCTCTATTATACTCTCGTAGGCCAAGAACTCTTGCAATGGTTGCGCGTGGCCAACCTGCGCGCTATAGGGCGGGGAAAGGAAGCAGAGATCGTGAACCATCTGCTATTGATAGGTGCAGACGAGAGCCTGCTCACAAAGCTATACCCACTACTCACCGAGGAAGAGTTTCGTGTCAGTCACGAAGCCCTGGGACTTGATGCGATCCGTAAGGCATTGATCGGCGAGCCTGATATCGTGGTCCTCAGTATAGGTGGGCGCGAACAGGAATGGCAGTTCTGTCAAAGGCTGCTGACCTTTCTAAACAAACCCCTAATGCTGCTCCTGTCATCGCGGGATGAACGGGACCGGGTGAAAGCGCTGAATTTTGGAGCCGACGACTGCATGGGAAGACCTTTTCTCGAAGAAGAATTCGTGGCTCGCATCCGTGCCCTACTAAGACGCAACCCCCCGGCAGTCTCGCGCACTTTGCAGAACTATTTTGTGGACGGAAGCCTGGTGATCGATCTGACGCGAAAAGAGGTATTGTTCAACGACGAACCGGTACCCCTCACGCCGACCGAGTTTCGCTTTCTAACTTGTTTCACCGCCCACGAAGGACAGGTCCTGTCTCACGACCAGATCATGAGATATGTGTGGGGAACAAAGCACAATGGCACCCGCGACTCGATCAAGCTATACGTCTATCAGCTCCGACAGAAGCTCGAGCCGGACCCTGCCAGTCCCCGGCGGATCGTTACGCGCCGGGGCGAAGGATATATGTTTCAGCGACTGGGGACTCGGTAGTCTCGGGCACGACGAGATCTGGCTGGCACCTGCCTGCTACCGGTTCTCGCCGCCCACCCATCCCTACTGTGCCCTGAGCGTGCCCAACCGCTGGGGCTTCCCACCTCCACATCATTTGTGCTGGCGCAAGCCGCGGAATGGAGGTGGATGGGCGCGAAATCAAACCGCAGAATGCGATCTGGCAAGAATGAACCCTTGTCAGATCGGCGGAGCCTGCCTAGAGCCCGGTTCATGCAGAAAGAGCAATCTCTGATCATTTCTGATATCACGACTTCGAGGCATCGAATTGGAGCTACGTGGCTGCCGCTCCTCGACCTGGGCTGTACTGGAGTTGCCGTGCTGCTCTGGTATTCGTTCCCACAGATCGGTGCCTGGCCGTTGGTCGTTGCGCTCGCTCCTTGGGTTGTACGCCTCCTGCTTTGTGGACACCTGACGCGGCGCACCCGCTTTGACGCACCGCTGGCTTTGTTTCTGTTGACGGCAATCGTGAGTGCGTGGGCGGCATACGACCGTGAAGCAAGCTGGGGCAAGTTTTGGCTGATGGCAGGGGGTGTGTTGCTTTTTTATGCACTGGCAAACTCTGGCCTCCGACCTGTTACTATGGCATGGATCCCGGCTATAGGTGGGGTGTGTCTGGCCCTCTATTTTGTGCTGACACACGATTGGAGCGCTCACACGGTCAAGGCTCAGGCGATCACCAACCTTGGTCGTGTATGGCAGTCGATGCGCCCGACCGTCCCTGGCCCGCAGCTCAATGCGAACGAGGTGGGAGGCATTCTGGCCATGCTCGCCCCTTTCGCGGCGTGGGCCGGCTGGGACACCTGGCATGAGGTGAGAGCAGACTGGAATGTGCGGCGCGGCGCCAAGTGGCTGTTGCCGATCGCTGCCTGCGGCGCATTGTTTCTAGTCCTCCTGGGCCTGCTCGCGACACAGTCACGCGGCGCCTGGCTTGCCCTGGCGGTGAGCGCCCTGTGCGCCGGTGCCTGGTTCGTTGCCGGCCGCGTGACTCGCTATCACCCGAAGTGGAGAAGAGGGACATGGGCTGCTCTTCTGCTCCTCGCCGGGGCAGCCAGCCTCCTGGCCCTGATGGCGCTGAGAGGAAGCGATTTCTTCACCCGTAGTCTGTTCAGCATCGACAGTTTGCTCAATCGGTTCGGATTCCATCGCAACAGCCTGTTGCTGGCGTCCGATTACCCTCTGATCGGCGCCGGGCTCGGTGGCTTCCAGATGCTCTATTCGTCGTACGCGCTGCTGATCCACGTCGGGTTTATCGATCACAGTCACAATCTTTTCCTCAGCCTGGCGATCGATCAAGGCCTGCCGGGGCTACTGGCCCTACTGTGGATGTGGGGAATCGTCGCGGTGGCGGTGTGGCGAGGTGCCGCGACCGCTGACGAGGCGCCGAAAGAATCTCTAGCACCAGAACTCGGGGTGGCGGCGATCTCGATCGTTGTTATTCTGATTCATGGATTTGTAGACACGGCCCTGTACGGCAAGTTTGTCACCCTGCTGTTCCTGCCCGTCGCCTTTGCCGCGCCCAGATCAACTCGGAGGCGCAAGTCTCAGGCGCGTTCTTGGCCCCAACCATGGATGGTTGGAATCGTCGCCCTGGCAATCCCCATTCTGATGTGGCCTGGCAGGTCTCTCTCTCTCTTCTCCGGCAACCTGGGCGCCGTCCGCCAGAGCCAGGCAGAGCTAAGTGTTTACTCGTGGCCCGAGTGGCCCCTGCAAGATGCGGTGCGCAGAGCGGTAGATCTTGATCCGGCAGTACGGGCGTTTGAGCGGGCGCTCGCGCTGAATCGGGCGAACCCGACAGCGAACCGGCGACTGGGCATGATCGAGCTCTCGTGGGGCGAGTACCAGGATGCCCTGGAGCATCTCAGGGTCGCCTACGCAGCCGAGCCGTGGAGCACAACCACGCGGCAACTGCTCGGCGAGGCGCTGATCGTCAACGGTCACCAGGACGAGGGCGAGGCGTTGTGGGCTGACGTAAGCAACGAGCAGGGCCAGCTCGCAGCGAGACTCTTTTGGTACGGCTACATCAAAGATGCTGAGCGTGAAGCAGCCGTGCGGCAAGCGGCGCAGGGCAAGTGATGCGCTCTGTGGCATGACGCGACTGGAGATGGAACCCATGGAAACTTTGTCGATCGTGATTCCGGCCTATAACGAGGAGGACGGCATTGCCGAGATTGTGGAGCGCGTGACCACGATCCGGCCCACCCTGCTCGCCCACGGCGTCGAGCTCGAAGTGATCGTCGTCGACGATGGCTCGCGTGACCACACGGCCGAGATTGCGGCGTGCTGCCCTGAGGTTTGCCTCCTCCAGCACCAGACCAACTATGGCTATGGTGCTGCACTCAAGACCGGGTTCGCCCATGCCCGTGGTGAATGGCTTGGGTTCCTCGATGCCGATGGCACCTATCCGCCGGAGCACTTTCCCGCCCTGCTCCAGGCTGCCCATGAGCAGGAGGCAGATCTCGTCATCGGCTCGCGCATGGCGGGCACCGACAGCCAGATGCCCCTGAGCCGCCGCATCGGCAACACCTTTTTCGCAATGCTCGTCAGCCTGATCGGCAACCGGCGCATCTCGGACAGCGCCAGTGGCATGCGCATCATCCGGCGAGAGGCACTGCCGAGCATCTACCCACTGCCCGATGGGCTGAACTTTACGCCGGTAATGAGCACCCGCGCGATCCATCAGAACCTCACTATGGTCGAGGTGCCAATTCCGTATGCTGAGCGTTTGGGTCGCTCCAAGCTGACCATCGTCGGCGACGGCACGCGGTTTTTGCACTCGATCCTGTGGACAGCGCTCGACTATAACCCGGTGCGGATCCTGGGCGCGATTGGCATGGCGTGCCTGGCCCTCTCCCTGCTTATCGGCCTGATCCTGGTCGCCATCCGGGTGCAAGGCAGTACGGAACTCGGCACGTGGGGCACGCTGGCGGTGTTTGCGGCGCAGGTGCTGGCGGTATCCGGGGTGAGCATCTTTGCCCTCGGGGCGACCTTTAACTATCTGGTCTCGCTGTTTCACAAGGAGCCGATTCGCCAGGGGCTGTTTGGCAAGCCGATCTTTGATCCGCCTCTGGAGCGCCACTTTGGTTGGATGGGCGGGTTGGGTATCTTCTGTGGCCTGCTCACGGGAATCATCAGCCTGGGATTTGGCTTTGCGGGGTGGCCGGTGAGCCGGTTGTGGCTGTATTTGCTCGCCAGCGCAATGATGATGCTGATTGGGGTGCAGTTGATGATCTCGTGGGTGGTGATGCGCATCCTAGAGGGGTTACATCAACGGGAGGTACTGGTGATGGCGGATTTAAATGGTCGTGTGGAAACCCGGACTCACGTGCCGGCATTGGTGGGGAACGAGTAGGAAGCCCAACACCCACCCTCTTGAGAGGAGGAAGTATCACGAGAAAGACGATCGGAGCAAGGGTTTGTTCGAAATGCCCTCAATGAGAACTCACAGTAGCTAGACGGAAAGCTTCTACCTCAAGGACGCAAAACAAACAAGGAGAGATTACCATGAAATCCAAACAAGCGGTGCTGAGGATGGCCTTGGCGTTCGTGTTGGTCATCCTCACCTTCGTCATGGCCACAGGGCCAAGCCAGGCCGCATTCGAGATCCTAGCCGGGGCAACTATCAACTCGGCGACGCTCTCGGTGTATGCGAACTTTGCGCGGTCGCACACAGTCTATGTCTATCGGATCACGGCGCCCTGGGAAGAGATGGTTGTGACCTGGAACAGCTTTGGCGGGGCCTACGACCCCGCGCCAGTGGCGTCCTTCACCCCGACCGTGAATGGCTGGCACTCGGTCGATGTCACAGGACTCGTGCAACAGTGGATCGAGGGCGTCTACCCCAACTATGGCTTCCTGCTGCACCAAGAGCAGACACCCTACCAGAGGTTCTACAGCAGCGAATGGGCGGATCCGGCTCTGCGGCCCAAGTTGGAGGTGTGCTACACGCCTCTGGGCGGCAGTATGACGTGCTACACCCTTCAGCGTCCGGGCGATATCGTCGCCGATAGTAGCATCTATGAGAATAGGCCTGACCAAACCTACGGTGGATCTCCGATTTTGCATACAGGCATCCTCAACTGGTACCAGAAACCAAGCCTGATCCGGTTTGAGCTCCCTGTCACCCCACCACCGCCACCCGGTGAAGGCTGCACACCCGGCTATTGGAAGAATCACCTAGACGCCTGGGCGGCGACAGGCTACAGTCCAGCCGACGACTTTGATGCAACGTTCGGCGTCGACCTGTTCAATCCCAACATCACCCTCGAACAGGCAGTCAATGCGCGAGGCGGGGGGGTGAATCGGCTAGCGCGTCACGGGACGGCAGGACTGCTCAGTGCGGCTCACCCGGACGTCGCCTATCCCTACACGGTCGCGGATGTCATTGCCCTGGTCCAGGCAGGTGATGCAGATGCCCTCGAATGGGCCAACGAGCTGGGCTGCCCACTCAACTGATGTAGGTTGGGCATGAGACACATATACCAGTGCGCGGTATCGTGACTGTCTTGATCTGTTAGTCGCACAAAATCTCAGGCAGCGCAGCTCGTGAGCTGCGCTGCCTGCGGTTGGATGTTTGGGCCAGGAGCCCAATTCAGAGAGAGGGAAAGAAGTATAGAGATGGAAACAATCGAAACGGCAATCCGGCAGTTTATTTCTGAGAAAATCCTCTTCAGCAGCAACGGCTATCCCTATCCGGATGATGCATCTTTTCTCGAAGAAGGTATCATCGATTCAATGGGGATCATGGAATTGGTGG
>JAFGIA010000453.1 GCA_016929795.1 Anaerolineae bacterium | reverse complement strand
TTACGCTCCAGGGGATGGTGGGGGAGGCCGGTCGCGACCTGGTCGCGACCTGGTTACGCTAAAGCGCGACTTGGTCTAACCCTCTATGGGAAAGTGTACACGAAAAGCAGGGACGGCGCAAGCCGTCGAGCGTGCCATGGAGCAGCACGACGGGCTGGTCCATGCGTTCATCCAACGTCAGGGAGGAGGTGACCTCTCGTACGAAGAAGCGCTGCCAGCAGGTCGCATCGGCCTGTGGCGCGCGATCCAGGGGTATGATCCGACACGTGGCACAGCATTTTCCACCTATGCCTGGGTGGCGATCTACCGCCACGTTCATCGCAGAGCCATCGAGCTGAACCGAGACACTCATGTCGAGGTGCGGGAGATGTCCGCAGCATGGGTTCTGCCCGATCCTGTGGGAGCACTGGAGAGGAAGGTGACCATCCATGCTCTGCACGATCTGGTCAATCGGCTACCCAATCGTCTGCGCCGGATCATTGTGGAGCGATATGGTCTGGGAAAGCAGCCGCCGCGCACGTTGAACGCACTGGGGGAGCAGTTGGGGATCAGCGGCGAGCGAGTGCGGCAACTCCAACAAGAGGCGCTTGCCTGGTTACGCCACCCAGCTCATTCGTGGCGGTTGCGTCAACTGGTAGGCAAAAACGCGGCGATAGACTACCGGCGTGCTCTGGCACAGAACGCGGCGCTGCGCTGTGCGAGGAGGAAGAGACGATGAGCGCGACCAAGACGCCCACCGCCAGTGAGAAGCGAGCAGAAAACCGAGAGGCACTGGAGATCTTTGGCCTGGACAAGCTGAAAGAGAAGCTGCCTCTCGTCTTGGCCTGCGACCCTGAGTTACCCTCTTCCCCGAAGCCACAATACCGCTCTGACTATCAATATCTCGGATTGGGTGATCTGAACGAGGAAGCCCTCGGCACCCTCTCCACCTTCGAAATCGGCGTCCGGCTCTTCGATTACGGCTCCCTTCCCTATATGTTGTATCCCCTGCCTCCGATCCGCTGCGAGAACCCAGAGGGTACGTAGCTTGCCTGGTAGGGCAAACGCGGGTAGAATGGTACATAGGAAAGGAGGAGGATGCAATGAAAGCACTGGTCGTGTACGATTCTGCATATGGCAACACGGAGCAGATCGCGAGGGCGATCGCACAGGGTGTCGGCGAGGGGACGGAGGTGGTGCGCGCTGGCAGTGTACAGCCGGGGCAGTTTGCAGGGCTCGATCTGTTGGTGGTCGGCTCTCCCACGCAAAAATTCCGACCGCTGCCGCCGGTCAGTAATCTGGTGAAGGCCATGCCGCACGGCAGCCTGAATGGCGTGCGGGTGGCCGCGTTCGACACGCGGATGACCCAGGCCAATGTCGACGCGGTGCGCATCCTGGCGTTTTTTGTCAAGCTATTTGGCTACGCGGCCAAGCCGATCGCCGATAGGCTCGTCAAGGCGGGTGGAAAGCTGGCCGTGCCGCCGGAGGGGTTCTATGTAGAGGATACCGAAGGCCCGCTGCAGGCAGGAGAGCTGGAGCGCGCAACCGATTGGGGGCGGCGCATCGCCACCGGGTAACCCAGCTTTTCGACGTCGGCGCTCTTTTCATAGCGTCCAAGTTTCGATGACGCGCCGACAGGGGGATGGGGATCGTATGCCACGTACGCTCTCCAAAGGGCCGAGCGCACCGGGCGGATTGGCCCGGGGTCAGGGATTCATTTGGTAGGCGTCTCTGAGCGCGTGCACCTCCTGCCAGATGCGCCCGTAGCGGGCCTCGTCGGCGACGGGTTTCCGGAGCATTTTCAGACAGTAGTCCATCTGCGCCTGGGTGGTGGAGCGCTTGCTGTAGAGCTGCAGGGCAAAGCGTGACACGTCGCGCACGAGGACGTCGAATATCTGGTCGACCAGGTCGTCAGAGACACCGTACAGGCCGGCGGCCTCGAGGATGAGCTGGCCATAGACCACGAGGGTAAAGATCTCGCCCAGGGCGAGTAAAAAGTCGACGTCTTCGGTCTGGGCACCGGCAGGGGTGGCGCGGGCGAGCATTTCCTTGAAGGTGTCGATCTGCTGGCGAAAGACCTGGACGTTGGGCAGGTCGTAGCGCGCCAGGATCGGCGCATAGTCGTGGAACTGGATCTTGCCCAGGCCCCGCGCCGGCCCCTGGCGGAAGAGAAAGTCGTCGCTGACTGGCGCGTCGACGATGGGCACGTCGGGGTAGGGTGCCGGGTTGAAGAAATAGTTGGCCATGAACTTGACAATGAGGGCAATGTTGACGTGGACAGTGCCCTCCAGCTTGGGTAGGGCGCGGATGTCGCGCGCGGCCATCTCAAAGTACATGTCCTTCTCGAACCCCTTGGCGGCAATCACATCCCACAGCAGGTTGATCACCTCTTCGCCCTGGGTGGTAACCTTCATCTTGACGACGGGGTTATAGAGCAGGTAGCGGCGGTCGTCGGGCGAGGCGACGCGCTGATAGTCGGATGCGCGCAGGGCAAAGAGCTTCATGGCCACCAGGCGCGTGTAGGCGTCGGTGAACATCTGCCTGACGTGCGGAAAATCGGTGACGTACATCCCGTACAGGCGTCGGTTGGCGGCGTGGCGCACCGCTTCGTACAGGGCGTGGGTACTGATGCCGATCGACGCCCAGCCGAGGTTGTACTTGCCGACGTTGACGGTGTTGAGCGCCGTGTCCCACGCCCCTGAGCCACGCGACAGAATGTCGGCGTCGGTGATCGGATAGTCGCGCAGGCAAAAGTCGGCGACGTACGACTGGGTGTTGACCACATTGTCCACCAGCTCATAATTGCGGTGGCGATAGTCGGCGACGAAAAAAACGTAATCGCCGCTGTCGGCCATCTTGCCAAAGGTGGACACCATCGGCGCCGTGTTGCCGTTGCCGATATAGTACTTGGCGCCATTGGCCAGGTAGGTGCCATCCGGCTGAGGCGTGAGTGACATCTCGGTGGAATAGATGTCGGCGCCGTGGGCGCGCTCGGACAGGCCAAAGGCAAATACCTCGCCGTCGCGCAGCAGCCCGGCGGCGCGCTGCTTGAGCGCCTCGTTGGGGCTCATCCAGATCGGGCCCAGGCCGAGGATCGATACCTGCCATGTGTACCAGTAGTGTAGCCCATAGAAGGCGAGGATCTCGTTGAACTCGCAGTTGCGGTAGGTGTCCCAGCGGCATCCAGGGTTGGTGGCGTACGCCGTGGGAGTGAGCAGAGTGGCAAAGAGCTGGTGGGTGCGCTGAAAGTCGAGAAAGTCAGCGTACCACACGCGCTCGCGGTCGTCCTTCTTGAGCTGGCGCTTGCCTTTGGCCTCGAAAAAGCCGACGGTCTGGCGCATGATCTCGGCCGAGCGAGTGTCGGGGTACCGGCGGTTCAGGTTTTTCGGGTTAAGCAGGATCATCATCTCCTCCACGTGCGCGGCTGGAGCCGCTGTTACGAACCGGTTAGGAACTCGTTTCTTCGCTGACAAGCTCGCGGCGCAGGACTTTGCCGACCATGGTCTTGGGCAGGGTGTCGCGGAACTCGACGTACCTGGGCACCTTGTAGGCGGCGAGGTCCTTGCGGCAATAGTCGCGGATCTCTTCGGCGGTGACCTGCTGGCCCTCGGCCAGGACGACCCAGGCCTTGACGGCCTCGCCCTGGCGCTCGTCGGGCACGCCGGCGACGCTCACTTCGGCCACGGCAGGATGGGTGGCGATGACTTCTTCTACCTCGCGCGGCCACACTTGAAAGCCACCCGGCTTGATCAGGTCCTTCTTGCGATCGACGATGAACACATAGCCGTCCGTGTCGATATAGCCAAGGTCACCGGTGTAAACCCAGCGCTGTGGAGTGCCTGCAAAGTCGCACTCGCGGATCATGTTGTGCGTCTCTGTGGGGCGCTCCCAGTAACCACGCATGATCTGCGGAGCCTGGACGATAAGCTCGCCGATCTCGCCGGGCGGCAGCTCACGCGTGCCCATCTCGATGTCGACGACCCGGACGTCGACGTCGGGCAAGGGCACGCCAACAGAGCCCTCCTTATAAGTGCCGTGAATGGGGCAGCAGACGGCGGCGAGCATCGTCTCGGTCATGGCATAGGCCTCGAGCAGCCAGCCGCCTGTGAGCTTTTCAAAGCGCTGTTTCGTCTCGGCCATCAGCGGCGCGGCGGCCGACCAGCAGAGTTTCATCGAGTTGATCGGTGCCTTGCCGCTCTGCACATCGGGATGGTTGAGCATGGCGATGAATAGGGTGGGCACGCCATGCAGGCAGGCTGGACGCACTTTGCGGATGGTGGCGAGCAGGTCGTCAATGTCGCGTGGATTGGGCACGATGGCGACGGGCCAGCGGGCCACGACCGAGGTATTGAAGGCCATGTTGCCGTACACGTGGAACGAGGGCATGACGAGGGTGAGGATGTCGTCCCAGTCGACCAGGACGTTGCGCGCGTAGGCGTGGAGCTGCATGGCCGACATGAGGAGCGCCTGGTGCGTGCCCAGGGCTGCCTTGGGGGCGCCCGTCGTGCCGCCGCTAAAGAGGAGGATGGCCGGATCGTCAGGCGCGGGTAGTGGATCGGGGCGGGGTGCCCCTTCGTGCTTGCGTAGCAGATCGGCGAACCAGTGGTCACCTGGCTCGATGGCAACACGATCGCCCTCCTTCTTTTCCTTGGCTACGGTAAAGAGTAGGCGGAGCAGCGGCGGCAAGTACTCTTTGATGTTGGTGACGATGACGCGCCGCACACGCGTCGCCGGCTGCACGGCCTTGACCTTTTGGTAAAAGCGGGTGAGCACGACGACTGTCTCGACGCCGATCTCGTTCAGCATATACTCGAGCTCGCGTTCGGTGTAGAGGGCGTTCAGGGGCGCGGCGATGGCACCGGCCTTCCAGGTGCCGATCTGGGCGATGATCACCTGGGGGCAGTTGGGCATCACAAAGGCGACGCGATCACCCTTTTGCACCCCAAGCTCGCACAGCGCGGCGGCGAACGCGTTCGTCAACCGCTCCAGTTCTGCGTGCGACGTGTGGGTGCCCTTGAAGATGAGGGCTGTGTGGTTGGGTCGCTGCTGCAGCGTGTCGGCCATGACGTCGAGAAGCGTGCGCTGCGGGTAGGGTTGCAGGGTGCGAGGCATACCAGGATCGTAACTCTTGAACCAGGGCCTGTCATCCATGTTTCACTCTCCGTCGAGATCAAGATCACTGCGGCTTAGCAGGCGCCTTTTACGGATGCGCTACTTCTCAAACTATACTGCATGTGCGCCGGACTGTCAAGCCTGCGCAGGGCCGGTGTGTGGGGCCAAGAGAAGGGGGTTGCGAATCGCGCTTACAGCTTTCGCCCCCTGGTAAAATTCGGCGGCGCGATGAAAAGAAAGGACAGGCTCCTGCACGAACAAAGAAAAAATGGGCAGGAGCCTGCCTGGTGGATGGCCCGCGTGGGGCCAGGTGCGGTCAGGCGCGGATCGGCTCAGCCGGGTGCCGGGCAGCATTGAGCGGGCTGCCTACCAGTCCTCGTCGTCGTCATAGTCTTTGTCATCATCCCACGACCAATCGTAGGCCCAGTCGAATTCGAGCGGATCAATGCTGATGACCTCCAGCTCTGCTTCGCAGTGAGGGCAGACCAGCTTCTGTTCAACACGGACATGTGGGCTGAGGACGATCTTGCCGTCGCAGTTTGGGCAATGCGCACTGTTCATCCTTCTGGCTCCTTTTCTGCCAGGGAACAAGCCACCGGCATGTCTCTGCGAGGGTAAGTATATCGCCTGGTTGTGCAAAAAAGCGCGCAAAAGGATCTCAAGAACGTCGCAAAGTGTGTGGAGGTGTGATAGTTTTGTCACGATGAACTCGCTGCCCTGCCGATTACTCATTCCTCTACCAATGTGGTATCATGGTAGATGGGTATCCTCTCAATAAAGGGGGCAAGGTGGGGCACCCCACCCCCCGATGGTTGAGCAGATACGTAAATAGCCATCGACGGTGATACCGTGCAAGCAGGAGGTTTCATGGCGGTTCAAGGAGAGTCGAATCTCGCATGGCGTGTAGGGGGGCCACAAGGGAGCGGTGTGGACACGGCAGCGCGCCTCTTTGCCGGGGCGTGCGCGGCAGGTGGGTTGTACACATTTGGACGGCGCGAATACTATTCGAATATCATGGGCCGGCACAGCTATTACGACGTACGCGTGTCTGACCGAAAGATGAGCTGCCATCGCAGCCTGATCCATGTCCTGGCTACCTTTGGTGCCGAGACGCTCGTGCGCCACGCCGTGGCCACGGTGCCGGGAGGGATTATTGTTTATAACAGGGCAGAGGCCGATGTTCCTCTGCGCAGTATCACTTTTCTCGACGAACGGGCGCGCGGTGATCTGGCCTCCTACCTGGCCGAGCGCGATCTACCGGCATCGACGGCGGGTGTGCTGGAGGATGCGCGTCGGCGCGACATTGCGACGTTCGAAGTGCCGTACGACGATCTGACCGAGACGCTGGCGGGCGGCCTCGTGGACAAGCCGCGCGCCGCCCGGACGCTCAATACGATGGCGGTCGCGGCATCGTGCGCGCTGGTCGAGTATGACCGGCGCTACCTGGCCGGGGCGCTGCGCAAGCACTTTGCCGCCAAGCCCAAGATCGTCGATCTGAACGTGAAGGCAGTGGACCTCGTATACGACTATGTGCGGCAGCAGGGCATTCCGAGCGGCTTCCGCTACCGGCTGGCCCCTGAAACGGGCAAGGGGCCGATGCTGATCGTCGGCGGCAGCGACGCGGCGGCGCTGGGGAAAATGGCCGCCGGGATGAGCTTTCAGACTTATTATCCGATCAGCCCCGCTACCGACGAGAGCGTCTTTCTCGAATCACACGCCAACGTTCCCCTCCAGGGGGGAGGGGCGGCGCCGATCATCGTGGTGCAGACAGAGGACGAGCTGGCGGCTGTGACCATGGCTGCCGGTGCGGTGCTCACCGGCGCGCGCGCCGCCACGGCTACCTCGGGCCCCGGCTTTTCATTGATGGTCGAGGGGCTCGGTTGGGCAGGGATGAACGAGGTTCCACTGGTAGTCACGCTCTACCAGCGCGGCGGCCCTTCCACCGGCCTGCCTACCCGTATTGAGCAGGGCGATCTGCTTTTCTCAATCTATGCCGGGCATGGTGAGTTTCCGCGCCTCGTCGTGGCCTCGGGCGATGTGGAAGAGACCTTTTACGACGCCGCCCAGGTGTTCAACTATGCCGAGCGCTACCAGACGCCGGTGATCCACCTCGTGGACCAGACTCTGGCCCGCACCACTCAGACGTTGCCGCCATTCGATGTGAGTGCGATTCGGATCGAGCGGGGCGAGCGATACCGGGCTGTGCCTGGCGTCGACCCCAATGCTGTCTACAAGCGCTTTGAGGTGACGCCCTCGGGCATCAGCCCGCGCCCGTTTCTCGGCGAGCCAGGGGGCATCCACTGGCTGACAGGCAACGAGCATACCGAGTATGGGCAGGTGACTGAGGACCCGGTGATCCGCGAGCAGCAGATGGAAAAGCGAGGGCGCAAGCTGGATCTCGCCGCCAGCGAGATCCCGTTGGAAGAAAAGCTGCGTGTCTATGGCGATCCAGACGCCGAGTTCACCGTGGTCAGTTGGGGGTCGACCAAGGGGGCGATCGTCGAGGCCCTGAATGGGCTGAACGAGAAGGGGGTGGCTGTGCGCTTGATCCAGGTGCGTTTGCTGTGGCCCTTTCCGGCCCAGGAGATCGACGAGCTGGTGCGTGATGCACGGCCGCTCGTCGTCGTCGAGGCGAACTATGGCGCCCAGTTCGCCCACCTCCTCTCGGGCCAGACGTGTTACAAGCCCGATCACCTGATCTTGAAATACAACGGCCGGCCAATGACGTGTGGCGAGCTGACGAAGGTGCTGCAAAACATCCACCAGGGGGACGCACCCGAGCGCATCGTGCTGCGCAATCCCTACGAATAGAGGATGACCATGACAGAAGGATATTCGGCCAAGGACTATCGAGTAGAGCACCCCATCGACTGGTGTGCAGGGTGTGGTGATTTTGGCATCCTGAGCGGCCTGCAGCAGGCACTCTCGCGCCTGGGCGTGCCACCCCACCGGGTGGTGATGGTCGGCGGGATCGGCTGCTCGGGCAAGACGCAGTATCACGTCAAAGCGTATGGCGTGCACACGCTGCACGGGCGGCTGCTGCCCTATGCCACCGGGATCAAGCTGGCAAACCCGGAGCTGATCGTGATCGCTGTCGGCGGCGACGGCGACGGCATGGCCATCGGCGCGGGGCACTTTGTCAACGCCGCACGGCGGAATGTCGACATGACATACATCCTCTTTCACAACGAGGTGTATGGCCTCACCAAGGGCCAGGCGGCGCCAACGCTGCCACTGGGCATGCAGACCAAGAGCCTGCCCGAGCCCAATTTGCAGGGACAGGTCAATTCTTTGATGCTGGCGGTGGCATCCGGGTTTACCTGGATCGCGCGGGGTTACTCGTTCGACATTCGCCAGTTGGCCGACCTGGTGCGGCGTGCCATCGAGCATCCCGGCCTCTCCTATCTCGAGGTGCTGCAGCCGTGCCCTAGCTATAATAACATTCATACCAAGGATTGGTTCGCCGGGAAGGACCGAGGCGGACAATCCCGGCTCTATGACGTCCAGGAAGCGGGGTATGCCCCTGTGATGCCAGAGGACGCCGGGGAAGAGGCGGCAATGGAGGTCCTGGGCCGCTTTGTGGCCAAGGCGCACGAATGGGGCGATCATATTCCGACTGGCGTGCTGCTCGAAAACCGCGGCGTGTCGACCTTTCGAGAGCGGATCGCGGCGCGCAACCCGGATTATGCCGGCGCTGCCCCCGCGTTGAGGCCAATCGCCAGCGCAAATGGCCGCTCGGTGGCCGATCTGGGACCTCTGTTCGAAGAGCTGAGCGCGATTGCTCTGGAGTGAGATCGGGAGAGCGGGTTCCCGCTGCCAGTTGACTGTGTGCCGCCGCCGCCTGTTCCCGGCGCACCGAGCGGCGACGCAAAATGGATTCAGGAAATTGACGCGAGATCAGGGCCAAAGCGCCGGCAAGGATGCGGCGAGCAGGGAGAATGCCTGGTACAAAGCAATATATAACTGTCTCGGAGATGCCCGGCGTGCGCTGATCGACAGATGTGAGGTGACCTACAAGCGGGCGGATGAGTGGAGCGGCGGCCGGCTTGGCATCGTGCGCACCGCGCTGAGCAGTTTCCAGCACGAGCGCGGCTCTGAAGCGGCGGCGAGCCTGGCCTACTATGCGCTCTTTTCCATCTTTCCCCTCGTCCTGTTCATGATCGGGCTCGGCAGCCTGCTCATCGACAAAGAGTCAGCTTTTCGCCACACCGTGCAGATCCTCAACGAGGCGATCCCGGCGCCGACTGACCTGATCACAGAGAATGTGCGCGAGGTGCTCGCCTTGCGTGGATCGGTGACTCTGGTCAGCCTGGCGGCGCTGCTCTGGTCGGCGACTCGATTCTTTGATGCGCTGACACAGAACATCGACCGGGCATGGCCCCAGGCTGGCGAGCGTGCGTTCGTAAAAACCCGGCTGATCGGCATGGGCATGGTCACCGGCATGGCCATCTTGATGTTAGTGTCGTTTCTGCTCACTGCCGCGGCTCGTTATCTGGCGCGCGCGCAACTACCGTTGGGTGGGCTGGACGGGGCGCTCTATGGCTCGTTGGCGTGGCGGATCGGCGCCTCGTTTTCCCCCTGGTTTGTCACGCTGGTGCTCTTTTTGTTGCTGTATCGCTGGGTGCCCAACGCGAAGGTCAGAACCCGCGCCGCGTTCTGGGGGGCGCTGGTTGCAGCCACCGTGTGGCAGCTTGCCGCCAGCGGCTTTGCGTGGTACGTGAGTAACGTCGGCCGCTACCGCCTGATCTATGGCTCGTTGGGTGCCATAATCATCCTCATGGTGTGGGTATACCTGGCGGCGTGGATCACGTTGTTCGGCGCGCACCTGACGGCCGCGGTGGGCAAGTGGTATGGTGACTTGGGTGGGCTGGGGTTATGTACAAGGGAGTAAGGAGCAATCGATGCGTATCTTGATGGTGAGTCATGGGTACCCGCCGACGCTGAGTGGGGTGACGCTCGTCGTCCAGAAGGTAGCACGCAACATGGTGGGCCGTGGGCACGAGGTAGCGGTCCTCACGAGTAGTGACCGCCCTGAAACGTACGAAGGGCAGGATCATGGTGTGCGCTTGATCCGGGTGCGCGGCGCGCTGAATCCGTGGTGGAAGGAGGCGCCGATTCCCGTGATCACACAGCCCGACCTGGAAGAGATCGTGGCCGAGGTGCAGCCCGACATTGTGCACTCGCACGATGCCGGCTTTCTGGCGCTGCAAGTGACCCGGCTGGACGACGGCAACAGCCCGCCACGTGTCGCAAGCTGTTACTTTGTGCCCCGTTTCGTCGGTCGCTACGTGTCGTGGGATGGGGAGCCGCACGAGGTGGTCGAGGCGGCGGCGCGCGCCTACTCTGTGTGGCTCTATAACCGTTTCGACTGCGTCGTCTTTTCCACCGAGGCTCACCGCGAGGCATGGCTTGACGATGATTTGACAGTGCCGACGCGTGTAATCTCGAATGGGATCGATACCACGCGCTATTGCCCCCCCGATGGAAGCCCGGAAGACGTGGACGTGCGTTACGGGCTGCCTCCGCATCCGCGTGTGCTTTTTGTGGGGCGTCTGGCCAAGGACAAAGAGATCGACGTCCTGATCCGTGGCATGCCTCGCTTGTGGAAGGCGCGCCGCGCGCACCTGTTGATTGTGGGGCGCGGCGAGGAGAGGGAAGAGCTGGGCGCGCTGGCAGCGGAGCTGGGCGTCGAGCAGTGCGTTCACTTTATGGGCTATGTGCCCGAGCGAGACCTGCCGGCCCTCTACCGTGCCTCCGATCTTTTCAGCATCGTCTCGACCACAGAGGTCCAGAGCCTGCCGACGCTCCAGGCAGCCGCCACCGGGATGCCGATCGTCGCCGCCGACGCCATGGCCCTGCCTGAATTGGTCCATAGTGGGATCAATGGCTACCTGGTGCCGCCAGAAGATCCTGGTGCCTTTGCCGAGGCCGCCGCCGCGATCCTGAGCGACCCAGCCCTGGCCGCGAGGATGGGGCGCGAGAGCTTAAAGATCGCCGCGCCGCACGCCGAAAAGTATACGTTCGACGCGTATGAAGACCTCTACCTGCGCACTGTGGCAGCGCACGAGATGGAGCGCGTGCTAGAGATTCCTGGATAGTTCACCTGATTGTCATGGATACCAACGTCCTCATCAGCGCGCTCCGTTCGCGCCGGGGTGCTTCTCACAGGCTGTTTATGCTCGTCGGTGCTGAGCGCTTTGAGCTGAACCTATCCGTTCCATTGGTGCTGGAATACGAGGACGCGGCCATGCGCCTGGTAGACCTTGGCTTCCTGACTACGGAGGACGTCGGAGACATTTTGGACTATCTTTGTTCGATTGCCAATCACCGAGAAGTATTCTACCACTGGCGACCGTTTCTCTCCGGTCCGGGGGATGATATGGTTCTAGAGCTTGCGGTCACTGCCGGCAGCGATTTCATCGTGACCCATAACACCGCTGACTTTGGAGGAGCTGAGCGACTCGGACAAGCGGGTCGTAACACCGCAGCAATTCCTGCGGATCATAGGAGATGTGCCATGAGCAATATAAGCTTGAGACTACCCAAGTCATTGCACGAGACTGCCAGGGATCTGGCCCGGAGAGAGAGTATTTCGATGAACCAGTTCATCACTCTGGCCGTGGCCGAAAAAGTAGCGGCGCTGATGACCCGGGAATATCTGGAAGCGCGTGCCCAACGCGGGAACCGAGAGGCATTCGAGCGGGCCATGGCCAAGGTGCCTGATGTCGAGCCGGAGGAGTTCGATCGCCTCACATAGCGAGCGAGAAACAGGTTAACGCAAACTTGCGCGATTCGCCCCTGACAGTGTAAAATGGCTTGTTCGGGGCTGGCATTCGCACTTTAGACATAGAGCCCCTTACTGGTAGGAATTCGTGCACTTTTCCCTTGTGAAAAGCTTGCATTTGGCGAACATTTGTGCTATAATTAGAGTAGAGTTTTTACGCCAGGAGGGCGGTTGCATGGCAACAACAGCTTACGACACCAGTGATATCCAGGTACTCGAGTACCCGGAGAACATTCAGCGCCGGCCCGGCATGTATGTCGGAGGCACGGGCCTCGACGCGCTGCATCACCTCGCCTACGAGCTGGTCGACAACGCCGTGGACGAGGCGCTGGCCGGCGCCTGCAACCAGATCGCCGTTGAGCTTTACCCTGACGGCTCGCTGACCGTGGACGACAATGGCCGCGGCATCCCGGTGGGCATCCACGCCGAGAAGGGACGCTCGACCCTGGAGCTGGTGTTCACCGAGCTGCATACCGGCGGCAAATTCAAGGAGGGCAGCTACAGCACCAGCGGCGGCCTGCACGGCGTGGGCATCAAGGCCACCAACGCGCTCTCCGAGTGGCTGGAGGTCAAGGTGCGCCGCAATGGCGTCGTCTATTTCCAGCGTCACGAGAACGGCCTGCCCATCACCCCCGTTCAGATCCTCAGCCCCGCCACCGGCGAGGTGATCGGCGAGGTGGGCGCCACAGGCGAAGAAAGGGCCGTCAAAAAGCACGCAGTGAAAAGAATGAAAACTGGCAGCACGGTCACCTTCAAGCCGAGCAGCCGCTTTATGGATAGCACCGATTTCGATTTTGATTCGCTTGCCCGCCGCCTGCAGGTCATCGCCTTCCTGATCCCGGGCGTGACCGTCAAGATTGTGGACAATCGCAAAAAAAAGGCACGCGAAAAAACCTTTCACTACGATGGTGGGATCGAGGAGTATGTTGCCTGGCTGAATGAGGCGCGCCGGCCGATCCACCGCCGCCCGCTCGAAGTGACCGGGCAGCAGAACGGGGTGGCGATCGAGGTTGTCTTTCAGTGGCACACCAGCGTCGACGACACCGAGATCGTGAGCTTTGTGAACACCATCCCGACACCCGACGGCGGCAAGCACGAGGCGGGGTTCAAGAGCGCCATCACCAAGGCCATCAACCAGTTCGCGGCGGAGAAAAAGCTGGTCAAAGAGAAAGGGGAGACGAGCATTCGCGGCGCCGACACGCTGGCCGGCCTGACGGCCGTGCTCAAGATCTCGATGCACGATCCCCACTTTACCAGCCAGACCAAGACGCAGTTGGCGAGCGACAACGTGCAGGGCATCGTGCACAGCATCGTGTATGAGGGGCTGCTGGAGCAGCTCCGCAAAAAGGTGCCGCTGGGCAAGACGATCGTGCAGCAGGCACAGGCGGCGGCCCAGGCGCGCGTGGCCGCGAGCAAGGCGCGCTCGCTCGTCATCCGGCGCAGCGTGCTCGATGCGGCCGACTCGGGCCTGCCGGGCAAGCTGGCCGATGTGAGCAAGGGCACGCCGACAGAGCAGACGATGCTCTACGTCGTCGAGGGCGACAGCGCCGGGGGATCGTGCAAGATGGCGCGCGACAGGCGCTACCACGCGATCCTGCCGCTGCGCGGCAAGCCGCTCAACGTCGAAGGCGCCAAGGTGACACGCTTGCTGAACAACAACGAGATCAAGGCCATCGTCGCCGCCGTCGGCGGCGGCCTCGGCTCTGACTTTCGCCCCGAGGATATGCGTTACGGCGGCGTCGCCATCCTGGTCGACGCCGATGTCGACGGCGACCATATCCGCACCCTGCTCTATACTCTCTTCTGGCGCTACATGCGGCCGATGATCGAGGCCGGCAAGCTGTACGTGGCCACCGCTCCGCTCTACCTGCTGCAAAAGGGCAAGCAGGCGCGCTACGCCTACACCGATCGCGAGCGCGATGCCATTCTCGAAGAGTGGGGGCGCAACGGTGTCACGATCCAGCGCTACAAGGGCCTGGGGGAGATGAACCCCGAGCAGTTGCGTGACACTGTCTTTCAGGTCAGGGACAGGGGGCCGTTCAACGAGAGCCTGCGCCGTGTCGCCGTGGAGGACGTGCACCACGCCAACCAGCTCATCAGCACGCTGATGGGCAAGTCCGCCCGGCAGCGCCGGACGTGGCTGCTGGAGCGGTGGCGCGAAGAAGATCACGCCGAGAATGGCGACGACGACGACGAGGTAGAGGATAGCGAGTGATGTTGACCGACACGATTGCACTGACCACCGACCTTGAGCAGGCGTATTTCGAGTACGCCGTCGAGACGATCACCGACCGTGCCCTACCGCGCGTCGAAGATGGCCTGAAGCCTGTGCAGCGGCGCATCCTGTACGCCATGCACGAGATGGGCCTGCGCCACGACCGGCCCTACAAGAAATCGGCGCGCGTGGTGGGCGACACGCTGGGCCGTTACCACCCACACGGCGACGAGTCGATCTATATGGCCATGATCCGGATGGGCCAGGGCTTTTCGATGCTTCACCCCCTGGTGGATGGCCAGGGCAACTGGGGTTCGATCGACGGCGACAGCCCGGCTGCCATGCGCTACACCGAGGCCCGCTTGGCCGAGATCGCGCAGCACATGCTCATGGACATTGACCAGGACACAGTCGATTTCGTCGACAACTTTGACGGCAGTCTGCAAGAGCCCGTGATCCTGCCCGCGGCGCTGCCCAACCTGCTGATCAACGGTGCCACTGGCATCGCCGTGGGCATGGCGACCAACCTGCCACCGCACAACCTGGGCGAGGTCGCCGACGCCGTGATCTATGTCGCCGGACGATGGACCAGCCGGGCCAAGATCACGGTCGACGAGCTGATGCAGATCGTCCCCGGTCCCGACTTTCCGACAGGAGGCGTCATCTATCGCTACCGCGACGACGTGACGGGAGAAAAGCTCGACACGATCCGTAACGCGTACGCAGAGGGCAAGGGGCGGATCGTAACCCAGGCGCGGGTGGACATCGAGGACATTGGCGGCGGCAAGGTGAACATTGTCGTCACCGAGCTGCCCTACGCCGTGCAAAAGTCGACGGTGCTCGAGCGCATCGCCAGAGAGGTGCGCGAGGGGCGCATCACGGGGGTGACCGATCTGCGCGACGAGTCGGACCATCAGGGGATGCGCGCCGTGATCGAGGTCAGCCGCGTGGCCAATCCGCGCGAGGTGCTCGACGCGGTGCTCAGCCGCAGCCAATTGCGCGAGACCTTTGGCGTGAATGCCCTGGCCCTCGTGTCGGAGCGCACGAACGGAGATACGATCGTCCGCCCGCAGCGGCTGTCGCTGAAGGACATGCTCATCTATTTTGTCGAGCACCGCCTGGTCGTCATCGTGCGTCGCAGCAAGTTCGAGCTGGAGAAGCGGCAGGCGCGCCTGCATATTGTCGATGGGCTGCTCAAGGCGCTCGACGTGATCGACGAGGTGATCAATACGATCCGCCGCAGCCAGACCACTGACACGGCGCGCACGAACCTGATGCGCAACTTCAAGTTCTCGGAGCTCCAGGCCGAGGCGATCCTGTCGATGCAGCTCCGCCGGCTGGCAGCCATGGAGCGCCGCCGCCTGGCGGAGGAGCAAAAGGATCTAAAAGACCGCATCAAGTACCTCAAGGCCCTGCTGGCTTCGGAAAAGCGCCGGCTCGAAGTGGTGATGGAGGAGACAAAAGAGATCAAGGAGCGGTTTGCCATGCCGCGCCGCACGGTCATCCTCACACAGGAAAAGCCGGGCGACACGGTAGTCACAGAGGCCGACCTGGCGGTGCCCGAGGGGCCGCAGATGATTGCTGTCACGACACTCGGTGTGCAGCGCAGCGACGCCAAGGGCTTTTCCTACCGGCCCAAGGCGGGGGCGACGAGCCGCGCCGTCGAGGCGCACAGGATGCACTTGGCGACGGAGGCCGATGACACCGTCGTCCTCGTCTCGAGCCGGGGTCGTGCCTGGTGGGGTGCCGTGTCCCGTGTGCCCCTGAGCGCCGGCTTTGAGGAGATGGGCCTCGACAAGGGCGAAGAGGTCGTCGGCCTGGGGCTGCTGACCAGGGACAATCTACTCGTCGTCGGCACGCGCGCCGGCCAGGTCAAGCGGGTCAAGGCCGAGGATGTCAAGTCGGGCGCCGAGGCGACCTGGTCGACGATCGTCGGCCTGTCGGGAGACAATGACGGCGTGCTCTTTGCCGGCACCGCCGGGGACGATGCCCAGGTGGTATTCTATACCAGCTCGCGCGCCATCCTCTTCGCGACCACCGATGTAAACCCCCAGGCTACTCCGTCGGCACGCGGCGTGACCGGCATCAAGCCGCGCCCGGGCGATCAGCTCCTCGGGGGGGCTCTGATCCCCGCTGGCGGTGACGGCTGGGGTGTCGTGGTGGTGAGCAAGAGCGGATACGTCAAGCGTGTGCCGATGGCCGAATTCTCGGTACAGGGGCGCGGCGGGCAGGGGATCGTGCTGCTCAACGTCACCAAGGCCACAGGCCCGGTGGTGGCGGCCGATGCCGGTCCCATGGACGGGGCCGTCGACCTGATCGGCGAGGCCGGCAAGCGCCAGCGCCTCGAAGAAGTGCCCGTCGAAAACCGTTCCAACCGCGGCGCCAAGTTGGTCGAGCTGGCCCAGGTCGCCGAGGTGCGCATTCTGTAGGAAGGTTGGAAGGCTGGAAGATTGGTTAATCTTTCAGCCTTCCAAGTATGACCATGCACGAGCTCGCGCCACATCAAGTCATTGTCAGCGGCAGCTTCTGGGGCCCGCGCCTGAAGATGAACGCCCGCGATGCCCTGCCCCACCAGTGGGAGCAGCTCATCGCCTCCGGCTGTATCGAGAATTTCCGCATCGCCGCGGGCCAGAGCGACGCCTTTCGCGAGGGCTGGTTCTTTGCCGACTCGGACGCCTACAAATGGCTCGACGCCGCGGCGCGTGCCCTCGTCCAGCATCCCCTGCCCACCCTGGCCCGCCGAGTCAATGACCTGATCACCCTCCTGGCCGCCGCGCAGCAGCCCGATGGCTACCTCTATACCTACAACCAGATCCACTTTCCCGGCACCCGCTGGGAGAATTTGCAGATTGAGCACGAGCTCTACTGCCACGGTCACCTGATCGAGGCGGGCGTGTCGCACCACCAGGCCACCGGCCGGCGAGACCTCCTGGCGCTGGCAGAAAAGGCCGCCGACCGGATCGTGGCCGATTTTGCCGGGGCCGGGCCCCCGGCCACGCCGGGCCACGAAGAGATCGAGCTTGCCCTGCTTCGCCTCTACCGGGCAGCAGGCCGAGGCGTTTACCTTGACCTGGCAGAGCAGTTCGTCGAGCAGCGTGGGTGCGTCCGTCCCTTTGCGCCGCTCATCTTGCGCCAGAACTCGGCCGTCGGCCGCAGGTCAAAAGAGGTGGCCCGCCGCCGCGCCGAGTACAGGGCGCACCACCCTGGCGAGTCACCCTTTCACCTGCCGCCTGGTAACGTGGCGGCCAAGCCGCGGGGCATGGGCGCGCGCTACTATCTGAGCGCGCTTACGGGCAACTATTTTCAGCAGCACCGCCCCCTGCGCGAGCAGCGGGTGCCCGTGGGCCACGCCGTGCGTTTCGCCTACCTGGAGACGGCCGCGGCGATGCTCTGCCGCGAGCGGGGGAGCGGGCCATCGGCCGATCTGCTGCGCGCCGCGCTCGAAGCGGCGTGGTCGCACATGGTCGCGCGGCGCATGTACGTCACCGGCGGCATCGGCTCGCTGCCAGGCATCGAGGGCTTTGGCCGCGATTACGAGCTCGACCCCGAATACGCCTACGCCGAGACGTGCGCGGCGCTCGGGGCGATCTTTTGGAACTGGGAGATGCTGCTGCTGACGGGCGAGGCGCGCTATGCCGACCTGTTCGAGTGGCAGCTCTATAACGCGGCGTCTGTGGGCATGGGCCTCGACGGTCGCTCCTACCTCTACAACAACCCACTCGCCTCGCGTGGGGGGGTCACGCGCCGCCCCTGGTACGCCGTGCCCTGCTGCCCGTCGAACCTGTCACGCACCTGGGCGTGGCTGGGGCAGTACATCTACTCTGTCGACGACGGCGCGCTGTGGGTGCACCAGTACATTGGGAACCGGGCCGCGGTAGATGTCGGGGTACAGGTCGGAGTAGAGATGGAGAGCTGGCTGCCGTGGGATGGGCAGGTGCGCCTGCGCCTGTTCCCTCAGAAGCCGGCGCGCCTGGCGCTCTACCTGCGGATGCCGGGCTGGGCGGAGGGGTATCGGGTCGCGGTGAACGGGGAGCGGGTTGAGGTGCCAGCGGCGCCCGACGGCGCCGGGGGGGAGCGGCCGGCCTCGGGCTATTCCCCGGAGCGCGCCTTCTACCTGCCGGTCGAGCGCACCTGGTCGGCGGGCGATGTGGTCGAGATCGACTTGTCGATGCCCGTGGTCGCGCGGCGGGCGCACCCGCGCGTGAGCAGCGTGCGTGGTCGGGTGGCCCTCACCCGCGGCCCACTGGTCTACTGCCTCGAGAGTCCAGATAATCCCGGCGTCGACCTGTTCCAAGATCCGATTTTGCCTGGCACAGCGCATGCCGAGCCAGCGCCCGAGCTATTCGACGGGGTGCATGTGCTGCGCGGCCAGATGGCAACTGGCCGCGCCTTCACGGCCATTCCCTATAGCTACTGGGCGAACCGGGGCGAATCACAAATGGCGGTGTGGGTGCGCGGGGATCGGTAGAACAGGGCAGCATCCTCACTACGCCGGCATTCTGAGGCCAGGCCCTGGCCGGGATGGCCCACGCACCCCCTCTAGCTCGTGTAACCGAGGCCGCGGAGACGGCGCTCCATCTCTTCCAGGTCCTGATCGTCGTACACCTGCGCCACGCTGTCTGTGGCCCGATCGACTGGCTCGGCATAGGCCACCGGGTGCGCCTCTCTGTACTCGTCCTCAAAGATCTCTTCCAGCACGCGCCCGTCGACGTCGCGGGGCACGGGCAGGCCGAGGCTGTAGAGGACGGTGGGCATCACGTCGACGATGCGCGCTCCCTCGATCGGCATACCACGGCGCACGTGCGGGCCGGCGGCCACGAGAATCCCTGCTGGCCGGTGGCGGCCCTGGAGGTAGTCGGGCGGCAGCGGCGCGATGACGTGATTCGCCCCCAGCGCGTCGTTCGCCAGGTAGGGGCCGTCGCCCAGGTCGAACACGACGTCGGGGATCTGGTCAAGAAATGGCCCGGCATAGATCTCTTCGCGGCGATAGGCGGCGCGCACCACAGGCTCGCCTGTCTCGGGGTCGTGCAGGGCGCCTAAAGCGGTGATGATCCGCTCGCGCAGCGCTTCGTAGGCCTGGCCCGGCTCGACGATGCCTGCCGGCTCGCGCCCGCGCACGTTCAGGTAGATTCCTTCTGTCGCCGGACTGCCGCTGACTGCCTGGGTGCGTGACCAATCTACGGGCGGCGTGAGCTGCGCGTCGAGGCGGCGGCCGAGTGTCACGCGCGCCAGGCGTCCCATGTGGCGGCGCAGGCCGAGCACGTCGAGCCGGCGCACGACGCCGCGGACCCTCTCGGGGGTAAGCCCGAGCCGGGCGACGATCCCGTCGCCCGCCTCTCCTCCACCCATCGCCAGCAGCCCCTCCTCTTCGAGGAAGCGGTTCACGTGGAACGACTTGTTGGCGGGGCCAAAGCCGTGGTCCGACACGAGGAAAAGGGTGGTGCGCTCGTCTATCAACCCCACGCGGTGGCCGATGATGTCATCGGCCAGCGTGTAGCAGCGATTGACCAGGGTGCCGCAGCCGCCATCACCTGTCGTGCCCGCCCCGGGCACGGCGCCCACCACATCGTTCCAGAAGAGGTGCTGCAGGTGATCGAGTGCCTGCACGACGCTGAAATAGAGGTCCGCGGGGCGCGTCTCTGCCAGGTGGCGTGCCACGCGCTCGTGCTTTTCCATCCAGCCGGCGAGGGCGAGCGCCTGGCTCGCCGTGGCCGCCACGGGATCGAATGGGTCGGGCTCATAGCCAGGCACCAGGGCCTCGATCTCGCGTCGCAGATCGGCCGGGTAGGCATAGTCGGTGCGGCCCTGGGGGGTGAGAAAGCCAGATACCAGGTAGCCATGCACCGGGTGAGGCGGGTAGGTGACAGGCACGTTGACAATGCCCACGTGCAGGCCGTGACGACCGGCGACTTGCCACAACGTCTCGCCCTGCACCTGGCGCGCGTCGACGAAATCGCGCCGCCCGCCCGGGCTGAGGTCCGGCTGGCGCTGCCAGAAGTCGACGACACCGTGGCGCGCCTGGTTCTTGCCCGTGGCCATCGACACCCACGCCTGTGCGCTAAAGGGGGGGATGGTGGATTGCAGCGTGCCGCTGGCGCCACTTGACAGAAGCTGGCCCAGGTGGGGCATCTGGCCCGCCTCCACGCGGGGCAGGAGGACGTCGAACGTGGCTCCGTCGAGCCCGAGGATAATGACCTTCCGTGTGTGTGTCATAATTCTTTTCTTTCTACGCGCCGCCGCGGCAGCGACAGCCAGGTGCTTACTTCCACCAGGTCGCTGCGCCGGACCTCGCCCAGGAGCAGGAGCAGCACCAGGTAGAGGGCGCCGCCCAGGGCGTAGGCGAGTACCAGCCACAGGCCACCGGCTGGCCACAAGCGGCCGAGTCCCCACACGGCGGCCGCTGCCAGGGCGATGCGCGCGAGCGACAGTGCGAGGGCGCCGTCGACAGGCCGGAAGCGGCGCACGACGTAGGTGAGGACGACGACCGCCGCCAGGGATACGATCGCGAGCGACGCATAGGCGGCACCGCGTGTCCCGAGGTGGGTGACGCCGGCCCACACGGCCATGCCGGCGACCGGCAGCAGCGCCAGCGGGATGGCGAGGGCACGCAGCAGCCGGTTCTCGGCCAGCAGCACCGTGACGAGCGTGATATAGACGGTGTAGGCCGCGTAGGTAAAGACCAGGATGGCCAGCAGGCTGCCCGCCGGCCGGTAGGGGGCCGAAAAGGTGAGGACCACCAGTTCCTCTGCGCTGGCGGTGACGAGGGCGAGAACGGGCAAGAGGACCAGGCCGAGCAGGCGCATCGCCTGCTGCAAGTAGCGCCGCGTGCGCGCCCTGTCGGCCGCGGCGATGGCGTGCGACAGAGAGGGCAGGAGGGTGAAGGAGAAGGCGAGGAGCACCAGGCGCGGCGCCTCGGCGAGCTTGACCGCTGCCGCGTAATAGCCCACCTGGTCGGCATCGGGCATGAGGGCCTTGACCCCCATCAGGTCGAGGCCGAGCAGCAGGTTGCTGAGCAGCGTAAAGAGGGCGGCCGGCAGCACAAAGGCCAACATCGCGCGCACGTCGACGCCAGTTACCCGGCGCCTGCCGGCAACCTGTGGGGGCCTGGTGCCGCGCCGCCGCGCCCAGTAGTACCCCATCGCGAGGCCGCCGAGCGAAGACGCGACGTTGCCTAGCAGCGCGCCCTGGATGCCCAATCCGAGGAGCACGAGCAGGGTGATCGCCGCCAGCTTGGTGAGCGAGTAAGCGCCGATGGTCAGCGCGAGCTGGCGAAAGCGACGCCATCCATTCAGCGTGCCGCGATAGTAGGCATAGGCTGCCATCGCCAGCACGTCGACCAGGGCCAGGCGCAGGTACCCTGTGAGGCCAGGGTCGCGCAGCAGCGTCGCCAGCCACGGCGCCGCCACGAACATGGCGCCGAATACGGCCAGGGCGACGGCCAACTGGGCGCGCGCGGCTGCGTGCAGCACAGCCGCCTCGCGCTGCGCGCCGGCCTCCGCTGCTTCCAGGTCGGGCAGGAATTTCTGGAGGGCGACGGGCACGCCGTTGTTGACCGTGATCTCGACCCACACCAGGATGGTCATGATCACACCGAACGTGCCAAACGACGCCGGCTCGAGCCAGCGCCCCAGGAGCATGTGGATCAGGTAGCCGCTGACGACAAAGGCCCCCTGGCCCATGGCGACATAGAGGGCGCCGCGGGAGATCTGCCGATCTTTTTCTCCCCCCGCAGGAGGGGGAGGGAAGGGCGTCTCCTCAGAAGGGAGGGGGTCAGGTGTGGTCATGGGGCGGGTTCCCCGGTGCCCGGAGGATCGTCGCCGCGCACCCCCACTACCCTGGCCGGAACGCCGCGCGCGATGCTGTAGGGTGGCAGGCTGTGGGTGACGACGGCCCCGGCGCCTACTACGCAGCCGCGGCCCACCGTCACCCCGCCAAGCACGATGGCCGACGCGGCAAGCCACACGTCATCCTCGACGACGATTGGCGCGCCCTGTGGCGGTTGGGCACGGATCGGCACGTCGCGCCGGGCAAAGGTGTGGTCGCCGCAGATAAGCTGTACATCGTTGGCGATCAACACATCGCGGCCGATCTCGATGCCCGCGTGCCCATAGAGCAGGCTGCGATGCCCGACGTACGTGGATGGGCCGATCACCACCTGCGCCTCGCCGGCCACGATGTAGGAGCCACGCGACAGCCATACGTCGTCGTGCAGCTCGATCCGCCCCTGGGGCGTGTTCGCGTCGAGGAAACAGGCCTCCCCGATCATGACGTGCCGGCCAAGATAGATGCGCCGCGGCACAAGCAGGCGCACGTCCTGCTCGATAAAGCAGCCGGGGCCGACGGCGCCGAGCAGCGTGCGATAGAAACGCGGACGCAGCACCGATGCGGCGACAGTGGGCAGGCCGGACAGGAGCGTGAGGACCGCACCCTGCCACAGGTAGCGCCCCCACCCGGCGTCCCCGGTCACCCGCGACCGGTAGCGCGCGATGTTGGCGCGCAGCCCGCCACGCATGGTGGCGGTTTCATACGGCTGTTCTACGCTTTCAGTCACGCGTCGTCACTCCTGGCATTCCACTCTCATTCCGCGGCCCGTCGACTATTGGCTGCGCGCCACCAGTGGCAGGTAGAGCAGGTAGCCACCCGGCAGGGCTGAGCCCAAGCTCACCTCGTCCAGCAGGATCACGGACAGGCCAATCGCCCGGAACGTCAGGGTCAGCGGCTCACTGACGAGCCCCGACACGTCGTACCAGGCATGGGTCCACATGGCATTCGCCACGGGGAGCGTGTAGGTGACGGGCTGCGACAGGGTGGTGCTGTTCGCCAGCCTCACCTCCAGGCTGCTCGCCGTGCCGGCGCTCTCCAGCCGGACCATGAACGACAGGGTCGGGTGGCTAAGGGTAAGGGAGGGCGTGATAACCTGGCTCAGGGTGGAGCCTGTGTCTTCCAGCTTGACCGCACCCATGCCCGTATGCGCCTGGGGGATAAGCACGGGCAGCGTGGTGCCGCCGAGCTGCCAGCCCTCCAGGGTTGCTTCCTCAAAGCCGCCACCCACCACGGCGTCGTCGTGCGGCGGCAGCACAAAGATCAAGCCTTTGACGTCGCTGTTCACGGCCAGATTCTCCATGGCCGGCAGCGGGCCGTACAGCTCGGCGCGCGATACCTGCACATCAAAGACCCCGCCGTCCGCCAGATAGGCCGCAAAGCCACCGCCCGCGATCCGGCGCATCAGCGCCGGCGCCGGCACCATGCTCACCTGCGGATTGGCCACCGGCTGGTGGCGCGCGTTGTAGGTCCAACCGGTGAGTGTGTAGCGTGCCACGACGGTCTGCACTTCGGGCGACGACGCACTCACGTTGCCGAGCCCATCGACCGCCCAGGCGCGAAAATAATGAACCTCGCCATACTGCGGGTCGGCCGGATCAAAAAGGGCGCTGGTTTCTGCGGTCCGGTATTTCCAGTCGATCCATGCGCCAGCGCCGATGCGGTATTGCACGTCGTACGCGACGGTAGGGCCACAGGTGCCGCTCCCCCCCCAGCTCACCGTAAAGGGCACCGGCTGGGTGGCAGGCAGCGGATCGACATAGGCCGTGAGCTCACCAGCGCCGCTGACCGTGGTGTAGGCCGGGTCGCTCCAGGCGCTGACATTCCCGACCACGTCACGCCCGCGCACCTGGAAACCGGCGACCGTGCCGTAGGGCTGCGCCGGGTAGATGCCACTCGTCTCTTCCACCCCCGTGAGCCAGTCCATCCAGGCTCCACCATCCAGGCTCACCTGCACGTCATAGTCTGTCACCCAGCTCAGGTTGTCGGTGCCGGTCCAACTGATGGGGATATCGGCATCGCACCCTACGGCGGGCGGCAGTGACTCGATCGACGTCGTGGGCGGAGTCGTCTCCTCCACCAGCCAGGTGTAGACGCCCCGCATGCAGTTGTACCAGGTCGCAGCCAGCAGATCGAGGCCCTCCTGGTCAGGGTGCTTGTCGTCGTAGTAGATATCTCGCAGCAAGAGGCCCTGGGCATCGATATAGTCGTAAAAGGCGTCCCATACGTTGCACAAGGGGATGTTCTTCTCGGCCACGGCGGGGATGATGGCCTCGAGGTTCATATCCTCGGTGTTATCGTTCTTGTCGTCGAGGCGCGGGGGGAGTGTGGCCACCATTACCTTGAGGCTGTCCACCCCGGCGTGGCGGGCCGTGTCGATCGCGAGCAACATGTACTCGTACACTTCCGACGGCAGCGCATTGTGGCTGACGTCGTTGGTCCCCTCCATGAGTAGCACGTACTGCGGTGTATAGGCGAGCACCTCGTCATCGATCCGGTCTTTGCCATTTCGTAGCAGCTCGCCTGCCTTTCCGACGTTTATCACCTCGACAGGCGCCACGCGAGAGTCGAGCGTGTCTTCCAGGGTGGATGGATAGGGATAAAAGGGGTCCTGGAAGGGATCATTTGTTGGATACCCACCCCAGGTGATGCTGTCGCCAAAGGCGAGGAGGCGGTTGCCGATCGGCGGAACCAATACCGTATCCTCAGGCTCTTGATCCGCGAGCCACTCCTCGAGCGGCCCGGCGGCACCTGGCAAGGCAACCGACTGCACGGGTTGGGCCGGATCGGCCCCGGCATCCAGCCATAAGAACCAGGGGGTGCCTGTGGCACCGGTGACGGCGTGCACAGCCGCAGGTTCGCCCTCCCCATCGACTACCACTGGCTCACTCCAGCGCCCGGCCGAGTGGCGGGCGTGGGCCAGCTCGGTCGATGCTGGTCCCTGTGCGACCCAGGCCAGGTGCATCCCCCCGGCATGATCGGCCGCCAGCGACGGGCGCACTTCGTCAACAGGGGATGCCGTGGGTGAGGAAACGATAGCTTCTTCCGCCCACTCTCGACGCTCCGGCAGCCAGCGTGAGACGAAAATGCGATGCGCTCCCTGCTCGCCATCCAGGACGCTACCATGCCACGCCACCCACGGCCGGTCCTCGCCATCGATGGCCAGTGCAGGCCAGACGTCGAGCAGGTTGTCGTCGGTGCTGATTCCCTGCTCGCGCGTCCAGCGCGTGCCGGTCCAGCGGCTAAAGACGATCTCGTCGTCGACTCTAGCCTGGTGCGCCGTCCACACCAACCAAGGTTTCCCATCACTTCCCACGGCCATCTGCGGCTGTCGATCGTACAGGGACCGGTGGTCGTCGTGGGCGCTCACCTGCCAGGGCCAAGACCAGGCTTGCCCGTCCCACGCGTTGGCCCAGATCTCGTCATCGACCCCATCGAACCCCACCCAGGCAAGCCACAAGGTGCCCTCTGTTCCAGCCACCAGGCAGGGTTCCGAGGCGGACACGGCATCGCCCATCGGCACGAGCACGGGCGGGCTCCACTCAGCCCCGGCCCAGTGGCTCACGTACACAGCCGAGAGCGTGGCTGTGTCGCGAGGCGTCGAGGACCAGGCAACCCACACGCTCCCGTCACTCGCCGCCGCAAGCGATGGCTCGCGGTCCCAGGTATCAGGTCGATGGAAAAGGGGGCGCGGTGTGGACCACGCGCCAGCTACCTGCCTGCTGAAGAAAAGCTCGGCATCAGTGCCGTCGTCGCCTTCCCACACCGCCCAAATTTGGCCTGCTCGATCTCTCGCGACGGTCAAAGCTACCTGTTCGAGATCCCGTGCCGGCGCCCACGGTTCGGTTGCCTGGGCGCCGACGGGCAGGACATACCCGATCAGTAGTAGCGCCACAATCATCCAGGCCAGCATCCTAGGCTGTTTCATCTTTTGCCTCCTGGTTCCAGTACATCATTCGTATTATCTCAATAAAGGGGGAAAGTTGGTGTGTGTGCGGTGCCCGCACACACACCAACCCCCGATTATTGAGCAGATACCATCATTCTGTGTCTTTGTGCGCCTGTTGAAAAAACCTGAGCCGAGATCGGACCGAGTTTGCCCCACGGAGGAGCCGTTGCACATCGGCCAGGCGGCGCACCTTGAGCGCCTCGCCGACGACAAATCGCGGCCGGTAATAGTATTCGCGATAGGCACGGATGCGCGCCTGCTCCACCTCCTCGGCCGTGAGCCACGGTGTTTCGATCAGCGAGTTCTCTGCGGTATAGTCGGCCCACACCTCGCTCGTCAGCCAGCCATTGGCTTTGCACTCTTTATACAGCGCGGTGCCCGGGTGCGGGATGGCGATGGCGAACTGGGTGCTCGACGCGTTGAGCGCCTTGGCAAACTCGATCGTCTCACGGATTGTGTCGTGGGTCTCGCCCGGCATACCAAAGAGGAAAAAAGCCTGTGTCTTGATCCCCACCTGGCGGGTCAGCTCGAACGCCGCTTGCACCTTGTCAGGCGTGATCGCCTTGCGCATCTTTTTCAGCATCTCGGGCGAGCCCGATTCGACGCCATATAGGATATAGCCGCAATTCGCCGCCTTCATCGCTTCGAGCATCTCGCGGTCGACGGTGTCGACCCGGCATTGGGCGATCCACTCCACTTCCTTTTCGAGCCCGCGCTCGAGGATCAGGCGGGTGATATCCATTACGCGCTGCTTGTCGATGGTGAACGTGTCGTCATCGAAATAGATCTCGTCGTGCCCGTAGGTGCGCGCCGCCTGCTCGATCTCGTCGACGACGTTGCGCGCACTCCGTGCCCGGAATTTGTGGCCGTACAACACGTCGGGCCACAGGCAAAAGGTGCAGTGGTAGGGGCAGCCGCGCGAGCTGACCATGGCCGTGGGGCAACCGCCGCTATAGATCCCGGCACGGTAGCCCTCGCCCTTGACGATGTGGCGTGCGGGAAAGGGCATTTTGTCGAGCGGCTCAAAGAGGGGGCGGTCGGCGTTGCGCCGCACCTGGCCGTCCGCATCGCGGTAGGTCAGCCCCTGGACGGTGCTCAAGGGGGCACCTGCCTGCAGCACACGCGCCAGGCCGGCGGCTGTGTACTCGAACTCGCCGCGCAGCACGGCGTCGACGGCCGGGTTGCCGGCTACGGTGTCGACGTCAAAGTAGGTGACGTGCGAGCCGAGCAGCGCGACGAACGTCTCGGGCGACCATTGCTTGATCGCCTGGGCCGTCTGCAGGTCCCAGTCGATGCTCGGCGTCGACGTCTCGATCAGGGCCAGCCGCGGCGCCAGGTCGGCCACCTGCCGCGCAAAGCCCTCGATGTCGAGCTCGTCCATGATCGCGTCGATGAACGACACGTCAAACCCCGCCTCTTCGACCACGGCTACCGTGTATGACAGGTAGATCGGATACTCGATATACTTGTCACTCCGCTTGTGCGGCCAGCGCACGTCCGAACGTGCCCCATATCCAGGCCCGGGCCACGGTGGATTGGCGACCAGTACTTTCATCAGCTACACCTCCCATTCATCCCACGTCCCATGACGCGTGATGCGTGATCTCGCAACCGATACCCAATATCCAATATCCAGTCCTACTCCCGGTAGAATCGAAAGTCGCAGCAATCATCCCCCCGACCGAGCGTGCCCGTGCGCTGCCAGCGGACGCCCGGCCAGAGGTCATCGTACAAGAGGTCGTCGAGGCGGCAGTAGACAGGCGCCAGCTCCGGGGCGCCATACTCTGTCAACACGGTGAGGTAGAAGCAACTGTGCATGTCGAATGCCACCACGTCATGGCCCTCGCGCGGCCAGGACACTTCCCACCCTGCGGCGGGGTAACTATGCGCCATGATCCACCGGGTCACGATGCGGAGGAGCCCAAAGAAAAAGGGCAAGCGGCCCAGTCGCGCGAGCTGGCGGCGCCTGGGCCCCATCGAGGCGGCGAACATGCGCTCCACCGTTTTGAGCGCTGCCTGTTCGTGGTGCCCATCCTGGCGCAATGCCCGGTACAGCGCCAGGCCCGGCAGGATATTGTCTTCCAGGTGTGCCCTCAGCGCCGGGTGGCCATAGTGGGCGCGTGCCTCGTACAGCGCGGCATACTGTGCCTCGACCCGTTCCATCAGGTTGTGTGCAGGCAGCGCGCCCAGGAGGCCGGCGAGCTCGCGGAACCAGATGTCCCGGTAGGGCATCTCGCGTTCAGCCATTTCCCTTCCCCCTCGCGCGCACATGCTGCTCGCACAGGCGGGCGATCTCGCCTGTCAGCGCCGACCATTCGAACTGCTGCGCCACCCGCTGGCGGCCCGCCTCGCCCATGCGCCGCCGCCGCTCGTCGTCCACCAGGAGCTCGTTCACCCTGGCTGCCAGCTCGCGTGCGTCCCCCGGCGTGTAAAAGAGGCTGGCCTGCTCGTCGCCGACGACCTCTTGCAGGGCCGGCAGCCGTGGCAGCACCGCCGGCACGCCGCACGCCCAATATTCGAACTCTTTGAGCGTCACCCGCCCGCGCGCCGACAGGACGTCGGGCAGGATGACGAGCCCCAGGTCGCTGGCGGAAATGTAGCGCGCCACGTCGGCCTGGCGCACCCAGCCAGAAAAGTAGAAGCGATCGGCCAGGCCGGCAGCCTGGGCGCGCGCTTTTAAATCGGGCACCGCGGTGCCGTCGCCAATCATCCAGAAGCGGGTGCGCGGATGGCGCGCCAGGATGTCGGGGGCGGCCTCGATGAGTAGCTCCGGTCCATCCTGGGGGTCGATCACGCCGTGAAAAATGAGCACATGCTCGGCGCCAGGGGCGTGAGCGGCGCGCAGGTCGGCGCCATCCCGCGGCGCAAAGATGCGCGTGTCCACGCCGTCGTGCACAATGTCGAGCTTGCGCGGGTCGGCGCCATAGCCAGTCGTCAGAATGTCGCGCATCGCGCCGCTGATGGTAATCACGCGGTCGGAGCGGCGCACGCTCGTCCGCTCCATCCAGCGCCCACCGGCGGCGGCGAGCTTGAGCCAGCCCCCCTTATAGTCGTCCAGGTATTCAAAGAGCAGGTCGGTCAGGTCGCACACAGTCACGGTGCGCGGGCGCAGCAGCTTGCCCAGCAGGGCGGCAAAGCCGGCGGCGGTGTTGTGCGTGACCACGACGTCCGGCCCCAGGCGCCAGGTGTAGGCCGCCACGCGGGCGATGTTGAGGGGGTAGGCCAGCGCGTACTTGCGCATCTTTTTCGGGTCCATGCGGCTCACGCCAGCCAGCGGCAGCACGCCCGCTGCCCCCATCTCGCGCCGCGCCTCCTCGGGCGCCACGCCAAAACTGGCCGCGACGTACACCTCGTGCCCGCGCTCCACCAGCGACCGCACGATGCTGTACGTCCGCGGCGTCCCGCCCCCGCTGATCGGCACCAGCTCTTCGAATATGACGACGAGTGCTTTCAATCTCTATCCTTCCTACTCCCCGCTCGTAGTAACGGCTTCAGCCGTGCTTTCCACATCCACATAAGCTTCAACTCCTACGACGGTACCCGTTCTACCCGGTGCGTGCCTGCCGTGACGTCGACCATCACCCAGTATACCCGCTCACCCAACACCCGTGCCAACCGTTCATTCTCGAACACCATGCACGCCGCGTCGTCGATCCCCCAGCCGGTGTCCTTGCGGGTGCAGGCCATCGCTTCGAGCAGCGCGGGCAGCCGACCGCCTGCCGTAAAGTGGGGCTGAAGCACCAGGTCGACCAGGCCCAGGCCCGGCGCCGGTCTCGCTTCCTCGCCGCCCGTCTCGTCCCTGTCGAGCACGCAGTCGCGCACCGCGATCAGTGCCCCGGCCGACACGCCCGCCACAGGCACCCCTGCCTCGTACCGCGCCCGGATGGCGCCACGCACCGGCTCAGCGGCATACAACGCGTGGTAGGTTGGCGTGTGCCCGCCGCCGATCATGATGCCGGTTGCCCGCCGCAGGGTGGCCAGCACGCACTCGACATCCAGGTGGCCGCTTTCTCCGGGCACGACGGGATGGCACACCTTCACGCCACGCTGGAGCCAGGCATCTGCATAACCCGGCACGTATTTTTGCCAGTTGCTGCCACCCTGCATCAGCAGCGCGATCTCGGCCTCGGGCCCGCCGGCGAGAGGGACAAACTCGTCAAAGACCGGGTCGAAGACGGCGCTGCCGCCCAGCAGGAAGAGGGTGCGCATTTCACCCCCCCCCTACCCCCCCCTCGAGGGGGGGGAGATTTGCGAGGGGGCTGACGAGCTCCTGGTGCACCTGCTCCATTTTTTGCACCTGCGCCCGCCAGCTATAGCGGCCGAGCACCCGCTCGCGCGCCGCGCTCCCCAGCCGCTCGCGCAGCGCCGCGTCGCCCAGCAGGCGCAGCGTGGCATTCACGAACGCCCCATCCACCTCGTCCGTCAGCAAGATCTCTTCCCCGTCGACGAAATCCTGCCCCTCGGCGCCGATGCGCGTCGAGACCACGGCGCGGGCGTTCGAGGCGGCTTCGACGATCTTGAGCCGGGTGCCCGATCCAGAGTCGAGCGGCACGAGCACCACGTCCGACGCCGACAAGTAGTCGCTCAGGTTCGGCCTGGCACTCGCGCGCGCGTCGACGAAGCCGGTGAAGATGATCCGCTCCTGGCGGTACCTGGCCAGCGCCTCGGCGCCCTGGCCGACGATGGCGAAGCGGGCGGTGGGGTATTTGTCCCACACCGCCGGCGCGATCCGCTCGGCGATGTACTCCACGGCGCGCACGTTGGGCAGGTAGTCGAGCTTGCCGACGAAGGTGAGCAGTGGAACGTCACCGGCCAGGCCGAGTGCCCGCCGCGCCGCCGCCGCGCCCTCGGGGCGGTAGTCGAAGAGCTCCGGGTCGACCCCGTGCGGGATGATGGTGAACCGGCCGGCGGGCACGCCGTACAGGTCGATCATGAAATCGCGGTCCACCTCGGACAGCGCCACCACCCGGTCGGCCGCACGGCAGGCCCACGCCTCGAGCGCCTTGATGCCCTTGAGCAGCGGGCTGTTCATGCCAAAGCGGACGAATTTCTGATACTCGACGTTCTCTTGCATCAGCACCACAGGGACGCCTAGCCGGCGCCGCAGCCAGATCGCCGCGGGCGCCGTCCAGAGCAGCTCGGCCTGGATGACGTCGGGCCGGAACTCGCGCGCCGCGCGCCATGCCGTGCGAAAGTAGAGAGGGTTCGTCATCAGCCCCTTGTAGCCAAGGCGGTCGACCGGCGACGCGGGGCAGTAGCGCACGTCAAGGTTCGGGCCAGCCAGGTCCACCTCGCCGCGCTGGGAGTAGAGGTAGGAAAGGACCGCCGACACGCGGCTGGTTTCCGACAGGTACTGGAGCGTGTGATAGACGGCCGTGCTGCTGCCGTGCACCGGCGGGAAGGCGTCGCACGGCGACAGGACGAGAATGCGCCTCATGCTGCTACTTCACCAATGATTTGGCCGCCAGCTCTTTCTCTACCTGGGCAAAGCGGTCCTCGGCCGTCTGCTGCCGCACCCAGGCCAGCAGGTCGGCTATGCCCTCGTCGAGGGCAATATGCGGCTCAAAGCCGAGCAGCGCCCGCGCCTTGCTGACGTCGGCGTAGCAGTGGCGGATGTCGCCGGCGCGGAACTTGTGGACGATCACGGGCTCCATCTCGGCAATCTGCTGTGCGAGCACCTGCCCGACCTGGCGCACGGAGGTGGGCACGCCGGTCCCCAGGTTGAACACCTGGTGGTCGGCTTCGGGCCGCTCCATCGCCAGCAGCAGACCCTGCACAATGTCCTCCACGTGGATAAAGTCGCGGCTCTGCTCGCCATCCTCATAGATGACGGGCGGTTGGTTGTTGAGCAGCCTGCCGGAGAAAATCGCCATCACGCCCGTGTAGGGGTTCGACAGCGCCTGGCGCGGGCCGTAGGTGTTAAAGAAACGGAGCGCCACCGCCGGGATGCCATAGGCAAAGCCGGTGCTGAGGAACATCTCTTCGTGGTCGCGCTTGGTGATGGCATAGATTGACGTCGGGTAGAGGGGCTTTTCCTCGTCGGTGGGCAGCGAGGCCACATCGCGCCCGCAGTGAGGGCATTTCATCTCCCAGTCGCGCGCCTGGAGCTGGGCCTCTGTGCGCAGCTTGGGGTAGACGACGCCATGCTCCGCGCACTCGTACTTGCCCTCGCCATAGATCGACATTGACGAGGCGACGATCATCTTGCGCACGTTGTGCTTGCTGTTGGCCACCACGTCGAGCAGCGTCGCGCCGCCCATCGTGTTCGCGTCGGTGTAGTATTGGATCTGGTACATCGACTGCCCCACGCCGACGGCAGCCGCCAGGTGGTAGACGACGTCGATCCCCTCGAGGGCGCTCGCCAGCCGGTCGCGGTCGCGCACGTCGCCGCGCACAAACTCGGCCGCGGGGTTCAGATAATCAGGCACACGCTGCTCGTCGCCGTGCACCTGGGGCACGAGCGAGTCGAACACGCGCACAGTGTGGCCGCGCTCCAGCAGGGCATCGACCAGGAAGGAGCCGATAAAGCCGGCCCCGCCCGTCACCAGGATCTTTTCAGGCATTCTCTTCCTCCGTTGTCTCCCATATCTGGCGGATCGAGTATTCGTCGTCGCCGCACCAGGTCACGTTGCGCAACATCTCGCCCAGCAGGCCGACGCTGATCAACTGGATGCCGACGACGAGGGCGGTTGTGCCAAAAAAGAGGAGCGGCCGCCAGCCGATCTCGCCCTCGATGGCCCACACGACCATCAGGTAGAGCATGATGAGCGCACCTACCGCGGCCAGCAGTGTCCCAGTCATGCCGAACAGGTGCATCGGGCGCTTCAGGTAGGTGGTCATGAATAGCACGCTGAGAAAGTCGATATAGCTGCGCCCCAGCCGGCGCGCACCATACTTCGAATGGCCAAAGCGGCGCGGGTGGTGTGTCACCGGCACTTCGGCGATGCGATAGCCGTTCCAGTGCGCCAGTACGGGGATGTAGCGGTGCAGGTCGCCGTACAGGCGCAGGTCGCGTACCACCTCGCGGCGGTACACCTTGAAGCCGCAGTTCATGTCGTTCAGCTTCACCCCTGTCAGCGCCGACACCGTGGCATTGGCGAACTTGGACGGCCATCGTTTTGAGACGTTGTCCCGGCGCTCGGCGCGCCACGCGCCGACCATGTCGTACCCCTCGTCGAGCTTGCCCAGAAGCTTGGGCAGCTCGGCCGGGTCGTCCTGCAGGTCGGCGTCGAGGGTTACCACCACATCGCCGCGCACGCGGGCAAAGGCGGCTGTCAGGGCCGCCGTCTTGCCAAAGTTGCGCCGGAATTGGACGATGCGCACGTGCCCTGGATCGAGCGTGTAGAGGCCGCACAGGATGGCGGGAGAGCGGTCGGTGCTGCCGTCGTCTACGAACAGGATCTCGTAACGATCGTAGGCGGGCGCCAGCGACCCGGCGGTCTCGCACAGTGCAGTGTATAGTTGCTCCAGCGATCCCTCCTCGTTGAGGACGGGGATCACGAAGGAGAGCATGCGGGTCTGGTCCCTCATCGTCCAAGCCTTTCTTCCTCGCCCCATGGCGACAGCGCGCGCCATTATACCACGAAAGGGGTGGGCTGTCTATCTCTATGGGCCAGTTGTCGAAGGGGCGCAAAGGATGATATAATGATGCGTGCTGCGTGAGAGTGCGTCACGCAGCACGCATCACGTGTCACAAGCAGGGAGGACCGGTTGAGGATTGAAGAAGAGATCGCGCCGTTGTTGAGAGCCCGCGGCTGGAGGCTGGCGACCGCCGAGTCGGCGACGGGCGGGCTGGTGGCACACCGCGTGACCAACGTGCCGGGCAGCTCTGACTATTTCCAGGGGGGCGTCGTCGCGTATCACAATGACGCAAAGGTGGCGCTGCTCGGCGTGAGGATGGAAACACTCGTCGCCGCCGGCGCGGTGAGCGAAGAGGTGGCGCGCGAGATGGCGCGCGGCGCGCGGGCCAGGTTGGAGGCCGACGTGGGTATGTCGACCACGGGCATCGCCGGGCCGGGGGGTGCGACGGCGACCAAGCCCGTCGGCCTGACCTACATCGCCCTGTCGGCGCCCGGCGGCGAGGTGTGCCGGCGTTACGTGTTCCCGGGCGACAGGCTGGCGAACAAGGAGCAGGCCGCCGAAGAGGCCCTCCTTTTGCTGATCGAGTACCTGAAAGGAATCACGGACAGTGGCCGAGTGGATCCATGAGCCGATCGTGGTCGAAGCACAGCCCCGGCCTGGCAGGGCACCGCGTCCGGTGGCCTTTTTCTGGCGCGGCGGGCGCTATGTTGTGTCGGCATGGGGGCGCGAGGGTCTCGAGACGTACAGCGACGAAACGTTCTACTGCTACCTGATCCAGACCGAGGGGCCAGAGACGTGGCAGATCTGCCGTCGCGAAGAGCAAGGCACGTGGATCGTGCGCCGGCGCTGGCCGCGGAGGCCGGTGGCGGCGTAACCCCAGGGGCCCTGAATCACTGAGCACTGCAAATGGCGGGGACACTGATCGGCGGCTCCTGCGCCGATCAGTGTCCCTGTGGATCTCTGACGAGCCGCGGCCAGATCAGGGGGCCGGTGACCAGGCCGAGTACTCGTCCGACACGTCATTGTCCGTCAGGTTGACGGGATCCGTATAGCCGGTGCACCACTTCCACACCTCTTTGTCGTGGCCTGCGATGTCGCCCAGGATCGAGTAGAACGAGAAGCATTCGCCGTCGGGCGCAAAGCTGGCGATATAGCGGTTAAAGTTGTCGTCGAACACCTTGACGCGGTCGCCGTTGGCCGGGTTCATGCGGTAGAGCTGTTCATCCTTGCCATCTACGACCCGCCAGGTGTAATAGATCCACTCTTCTGGCCCCCAGGTGGGGTACACCTCATCTGTGCCTGGCGTATCGAGCAGTTGGCGCTCGTTGCTCCCATCTGCATCCATCATCCACAGGTCCCGTCCCGCATAGTAGCGATCGGACACGAAGGCGATGCTCTGCCCGTTGGGCGACCAGGCCGGGTGCTCGTCGCCATAGTCCCAATCGGTCAACTGCTGCAGGTTGCCCCCGTCGACGTCCATGACATAGATGTCGGGGATGTAAAAGCCCGCCGGAAGACCTGCCTGGTTGCGCATGAAGGCGATCCGGGTGCCGCTGGGCGACCAGGCCGGCCAGCGGTCGTCGGTGGTGTGATCCGTCACGCTATAGATCTGGCGCGTGCTTAGGTCGATTTTGTAGATCGCCCGATCCCAGCCGGAGAGATCTCCGGCCGAGTAGGCGATCCAGTTGCCGTCGGGCGACCAGGTGGGCCCGCCCTCGTCCACGTCGGGCGTGTTGGTCAGGTTAAAGACGACGTCGGGGTGCTCGTTGTGGACAAGGAGGAGATCGTGCTGCTCGGAGCCGGGGGTCACTTTGCTTTCGTATACGATCATGCCGCGCGTGGTGACGTCAAAGGCAACGGTCACCGGGATGGTGCAGCCGCCGTTGGATACCTCGACGGTGATGACCTTGCTGCCCGTCAATTCCCAGAGCAGGTCCAGCGTGTCGGTGAGGCCGGCGCTGTGGGCCACGGGCTCCTGGCCTGTCGCCTGCCAGGTGTAGGTCAGCGGCAGCGCGACGTTCGGGGCGGCTACCTCCACGGTGAAGGTGTGGGTCAGGCCGATGGTGCCTGGCTCAGCCGGCGCGGTGAGGGTGACGCCTTGCAGCCGGCAGGCGGTGACGAGGGGCAAAAAGATCTGTGTCTCGGTGAGCACGCCCGCCGACCTCGCATCCAGCTCGTCGTGTGTCGGCCGGCTTGTGTCCGGTGGGGTGCTCGTCTCTTGCAGAGGGCTGGCCTGCACCCACAGGCCGGTGAGCAGGCTGACCCCGACGAGGGCGACGGCGAGCACGATGAAAAGGGGCCAGCGGATGGCCGTATGCGGATTTACGTCTGTTCTTTCAGGCATGGCTTCTCCTTATGTGAGGCATGTGGCCCGATTATACGACAAGAGCGAGCCGGGCGCAAGTGGGGGATAAAGCGGGAGAAGAACCCCGGATTGCCGGGAGTGCGCAGATTGTGTACTGGTCAGGGACATGAGGTGCAAGAATTCTCACCGCCAAGATGCCAAGATTCCGCTTTAAACTTGGCGTTCTTGGCGCCTTCGCGGTGAAAGGATGGTGTGACCCGAGTCACGTGCAGATTGACGATCCGGCGCTTTTTTGTTATAATAGCGCTCGCGGCCTGGAGCTGGTGAATGAGCACGAGTCCAGGGGCCAGGGGACCGGCAACCGATGCTCCCGAGGGCCATCGAAATCAGCCAGGGTTACGAGACTGTAGGTTTGCCTGGTTGGCAGCGCGCAGTCTGGGAAGCGAGGCAGCTCGATGCAAAACGTTTCAGATGCACCCCGCGGCCTGTTCGCAGGTCGCAAAGGGCGAGCCCGTCAGGAGACAATCACCGCTTACCTCTTTTTACTACCGGCTATTCTGATCATCCTGGTATTTGGCCTCTGGCCGGTGGTGCATGCGCTCTATGTGAGCATGCACAAGTGGAACATCCTGCCGCGCGGTTCGCAGTGCTTGCCCTACTGGCTCGCCCAACTGGGCATCGGCTCGCCCGAGGCACTCGAACAAACCGACTGTCTCGGCGTGCAGAACTATACCGAGCTGCTTGGCCTGCAAAACGTTTCAGCCGTCGTGGGCCTGATCCTGTTCATCATCCTGGCGCTGTTCGCCTACAATATGCTCCGGCGCATCCAGGCCGCACCCGAGCGACGGACACGTTATCTTGTCGTGGCAGCGATCACTGCGCTCCTCGCCCTCTTTTTCCTGATCAGGGCGCTGCCGGGCCTCGTCGAGTCGGGCGAGTGGACCTACCTCGTCAGCCTGGCCCTTTTTGTCCTGGCCTGGCTCGTGTGGCGCGGCTCGAGCCGCACCACCTCGACACTCCATCTCATCCTGCGGGTTCTATCGGTCTGCATTCTCCTGTCGGCCGCTGCCTATTTCTTTTTCGTCGACTTTAAGCGCATGTGGGAGCTGGGCAACGACGACTTTTTCCGGTCGCTCATCTACACCGTCTTTTATTCGGTGGGCACGGTGCCGGTGCAGCTCGGCGTGTCGTTGGTCCTGGCCTATATCCTGTTCCAGGGCATTCGCGGCAAGGGGGCCTTCCGGCTGTTCTACTTTATGCCCTACATCGCGCCCTCCGTGGCCACAGCCGTCGTCTTTCGGCGCATCTTTTCCCTGCGTGAGACGTCGCTGGCCAACGAGTTTCTGGGCTTGTTAGGTATTCCCCCCCTGCGCTGGCTACACGAGGCCGGGGGGGTGAATGTGGTCATCATGGAGACGATCAACGAGGTTTTTGGCACGGCCATGACCTGGCCTGACATCGGCGAGCCGCTGAACACGATCCTGATCGGGCCGAGCCTGGCTTTGCTGTCGATCATTATCTACAACTGGTGGGTGTTTATCGGCTATGATACAGTGATCTATTTGGCCGGCATGGGCGGCATCCCCACTGAGCTGTACGAGGCGGCTGAGATAGATGGCGCCGGGCGCTGGGCTCTCTTCCGCCGCATCACCATTCCCTTGCTGTCGCCAACGACGTTCTTTCTCACCGTGATTGCTACCATCGGCACCTTCAAGGCGTTCAACCACATCTGGATGATGAAGGAGCAGGCCGCTCGCAGCACCGTGAACACGGCGGCTATCCTGATCTTCCAGACCTTCCGCGGCGACGGCCAATTTGGCGAGGCCACGGCCATGGCCTTTATCCTGTTTGGCGTCATTTTTGCCCTATCTCAGATCCAGAACCGCATCGGAGAAAAGTTGGTGTTCTATGGCTAACACGGGCAACGAGAGCAGTCGCGCGTTCCAGGTGCGCCGTTTTCTCGCACGCGGCCTGCTTTACTTGATCCTCATCCTCGGCGCGGCAGTCATGGTCTTGCCCTTCGTCTTTATGGTCAGCACCTCGGTGATGACTCTCGGCGAGTCCAACACGGGCCGGTTTCTGCCGCGCTTTGTACGTTTGGCCTGTCCCTACGTCAACCTGCCGAGCTACCAGGAGGGCACTGTGATCGGTTTCTCGGTCAGCCCGACCCTCCGCCCCGGTGCCCAGGAGCTGCCCACCGATGCCTACTATGTGCTGGTGGAACAGGCGGAGGGCAGCGGTGAGTGGCTGTTCCAGTTGATCGACAACAGGAACAATCCCGTGGAAATCGCGCCCGTCGACAATCCCGACGGCGCCTTTACCGCCGATTGGCAGCCTTTCCCGGCGGGCGGGGGGGGGTATGACACCCGGCGCGGCATGTCGATCACCTTTGCCCCGCCCGGCGCGTACGAGGCGGCCGGCCGCCGCTCCGGAGCGGCCCGGATCGACTATGTGAACTGCTGCGAGTATCCCACCGACGTGGCGGAGCGTCTGGCCGCGCAGCGCGCTGAGCGCACCTACGCCGGGCGGCCGATCCCTGAGGATCTGAGCGCGTGCCGCACAGCCGGGAACAAGATTAGCTATTTTTTCCAAGAGTTTATCGGCGGTAACTATTACCAGGCGTGGTTCATTGCCAACTTTCGGGAGTACATGGGCAACAGCGTGATCATAACCCTGGTCACGCTGGCCGGCATGTTGGTCACTTCGACGCTGGCGGCGTATGCCTTTGCCCGCATGCAGTTTCCAGGGCGCACCTTTCTCTTTGCCGTGCTCCTATCGACCATGATGATCCCCGAAACGGTGACCATGATCCCCAACTTTTTGACCATCACCGGCAACAACCCGCTCCTGCCCTTCATCAACTGGTACGACAAGCTGCCGGCGCTCACCGTGCCCTTTATGGCCGGTTTTTTCAACATCTTTTTGCTGCGCCAGTTCTTTGC
>JAFGIA010000072.1 GCA_016929795.1 Anaerolineae bacterium | reverse complement strand
TTCTGAAAGATATCGCGCCAGTTCCCCTGGTAGTCCAGCTTTCGCGTGCCATCCGGCCTTTTTACATTGATTGAGAACTGGTTCCAGGGGCGGCTGGGGTCGCCGTGCCTCCGACTGAATGTGAGTGGCAGGTACTGATAGCACAGCCGCTCCAGGTCTGCACGCCCGATGCCCGCTGCGCGCGCCAGCAGATCGTGGACGTCGATCTCTTCCGGCAGCGCTTGGAAAAACCCCTGGCAGGCTTCCAGCACACGTCGATTGTGTACCCGGCAAAAGTCGAGCAGGTCGGATCTACCGACCGTGTAGTTGTCGGCAAAAGTGCCGCCGCGCATGGTGTTGAAAAGCGCATTGGAAAAGTGATGTGCCGCACTCGGACGGTCGCCCGTCCGCTGCAAGCCATCGGCGCTGGCGACGATGGAGATCAGGTCCTCCGTACCTTGGGCGATGTCTCTCTCGAGCTGCGCTCTCAGCTCCACCTCACTGGCCCTGAGCAAGTTGAGCAACGAGACAATGCTACCGTGGTCCTGGTTCACTTCAGCCACGATGTGCCACTCTCGCTCCTCGCCAGGCGCAAGGTCAAACCGTGCGTGTACCAGGTAGGAGCCGGGGCGGCCGCGCACATCCGTCTCCTGGACGATCTCCCCGCCGTGCTCAAAGGCGGCCAACTGGTGCGACGAGAGGAGATAGCAGGCGTTGTCCAGCCCGGTCTGCCACACTGTGGTCACCCGCAGCGATTCGCTTGGCTCCGCCAGGTCGGTCAAGCCCGAGCTGAGCGCAAAGATGCCCAGTCCAGTCTGTGGCTCGAGCTCGTTCCGCTTGTAGGCATTGAGCAGATTGCTGAACAGCCGCTGCACCTGCACGTTGGCACCATAGGGCAGGAGGTTCTGAAGGCCATCGACCAGGGCCACGGAGCAACCGTCCCCCGCTTCATTTTTCAGCCACGTCGTTTTGACGAACCCGTACCGATCGCTGGTTCGCCAGGCATAGCGATAGATCAAGCCCAGGTCGCGGTTCGTTTCCTCAAAAACCAGCTTGTCACCATAGACGTTCTTGTACAGATCCCTCTCCACCCGGTATATGCCGGCCCATCTTTTCGAGAATGGCTCCCACAAGTAGGTCCGGCCGCCCTTCGTGACCGACAAGACCGACTTGTGCCCTGCTTCCCCGCTGCTCGCCGCGATCTTGTCGTCTGTGTCGTAGGGGAACAGCGCTGAATCGGCATGATGCCGCCCGCAGGTGAGCCCGCCGGTGCTGGAGATGAACAGCCAATGATCAGAACTGCTTACGATGCTCATAAAGAACGGAGCCAAACGATCATAGTTGCGGATGCGGTAGTACTGCTCACCGAGCAGAGGCACATATTCGCCGTCGACGCGGCCGCCTCCATCACGATAGGCGCAATCGCCAATGTATAGTGCGCATTCCTGGACACTCATGGTCATGCCTCCCCTATCTTCAGTTCAGGCCAGGCGGAGGTTGTTGGCCGGCCGGCACGGGATGAGCCGCGCGAGGCGCTCTGTGTAAAGCATTATATCATGATAGGGCGTGTCCTGTCTAATCAGGGGCTTTCCACCCTGCCTACGATGGCAGCAGGGCTGGCGAGAAAATCGTTCGGCCCCAGCTCGGCCACATCCTTGCCGGTGGTGAAAAAGTGGATCTCGCCGTCGAGGTACGTGCCCAGGTGGTTCGAGGGAGCAAAAAGCTGCCCATTGGACCTACTGGCTCAAATCGTTAGAAACCGCCGCCTGTATGCTCCCCATCTCTACGAATAAGTGGCAAATACACGCAATGCTTGAGCGTAAAGAGGTATTCTGAGCTCGTATACGTGTTACCGCTCTGATCAGTGTTGCGGACTTGATAATAATAGACTGTGCCTGGTATCAACAGTGTAAGGGTGATTGCGTGCTGCTGGACATAGAGAGAGTCGGCTACGGTCCATGAGTAGTGACCCGATTGTTCTCCATAATCAACGGCACTATCAGCAAACTCGTCGGTTGTCCATGTAAGGACCACAGAATCGCTACCTATGATGCTAGCCGCCGGATCACTGGCTTGGGGTGGTGTCGTGTCATCGATCAACTCAACTGGATACCCAAGGCCCGAAGTCCAAGTTGAGTTAGCGTATTGGACGATGATCCTGGATGTGACCCTGCCCACAAGCGTTTCAAGCATTGGCGGCAACTCGGTTAGTCTAGAAGAGTACACAGAGTTGGCATACTGCACAACGTTTCTCGGTGTTACCAACTCTAGCAGTCCCCCTAGCACTCCTGGGACTTCCTCCAAGTCTACATGAGAATTTGAGTTGGAATATTGGAAAACAATCCTGGGTCCCGCCGATGATGTCACGTCCACTAGTTCCTGCGAATAGGTAGAGGACTCGTTGAGAATCGAGTCAGCGCCGGTGACAATAATGCCTGACTGACTGGCTGATGGAGCTGCAAAGGACAGTGCCAACAAAACCAACAGAGGTACTATTGCCTTCTTGGCATTCATTACGGCACCTCTTGGTAGGTGAGCGTGATGCCACCAAAAGCATCTCCTCCGCCACCAAGTGCGACCAAAATAGTGTGGCTCACAGTGGGTGGAAGCTGTACGGGTGTGAGTGTACCGTGGGCAAAGCCCCAACCTGCGCTGACGGCCTGCCCGACTAGATTGCCATCGATAGAGATATTTGAGGAATCTGCACCACCTCCGTCTCCATGCACAGCTGCGGACCATGCACGTTCGTAGAACACATATTCGTCTGGTAGTTGAAGTTCGAACGAGTCGCTACCGCTATAGCAGACCTCTGCGATCAGCATCAGATCAGTAGCATTAGGGTACCGAAAGTCATAGTAACTTGCCTCAAATGGCACTGCGCCAACTGCGGTCAGCACCTCATTCATAGCATTTTCTAGCTTTGTGCTGGTGATTTCTATACCATCGTAATGGCGAAAGTCCATGATTTTCCCGGTAGCATCCTCGGCCAGATAGTAGCCTACTACCCAACCGTCTGCATGAACATATACATGAGCATCGTGAGATTCTGGGTAGTCAGGAACTTCGACAGAGCCGATGATGTATTCCTCCGTTTCGTACTCGATTGTTCTGAAAACTTGGCGTGCAACAGACAGATCAATAGGACCAGCAGTCTGTGTGTAGGCGGATATGCCAGCTTCATCCTCGAGAAATGAGGCGCCATTGTCTGTCTGGGAACTGGCGGCAGCATATGCCATGTTTAGGAATGGTGGGGCCTGAAGATGGATACTGCTACTGGGGTGCGTTGGTTGGGCTGGGTTGGCCATCAAGCTGACGCCTAGAAACAAAGCAACAATCAGCAGGGATACATAGAATGCTTTGCGCATCACTCGAGTTTTCATTTTCCATATCTCCTCTCAAGATGTGTGAAGCTACCCGATTGGCAAAATAGTGGGATCCGGTGCTATAGACAGCACTGTTCTATTCCACAGCAGAATATGATTTTCCAGATGGCTGAGTGCACTGGATAACGGTGAGAGGTAACTATGAATCTGTGTTGCGTCCCAAAGATCGGAGTAGCCAGGCGATCCAGCCTACTGAAATAAGTATACCATGCTTTTTTGTCAAAAGCAAGAGAAAAAACAGCAGTTGCCGGCCCACGCTTGCCAGGACCCGGCTCTTGTGTTAGAATTCTATCCAGACCGGAACACTACCCAAGCGGGAGGACGGGGTGGACGAGCATCCGTACACTCACAAGCGGGCAGCCTGCATTCGCGCCGGCACCGTGGTCTCGCTCAGCGCTGTCGTGTTGATCGCCCTCGCCGCGACGCTATCCGGCTGTGGACCGGTAACTACGCCGCCCGCGCCCCAGGACACGGCAACCCCCAAGCCGAGAGTAGTCGTGGAGGCAATCGAGGACACCGACGTCACGGATCAGAGCGTGCTTGGCCAGGTCGAGGTCGACTACCCGATCTATATGAGCCCTGGCTCCAGCAATACCCTCATCCTCAAGATCTATATACTGAGGCAGTTGGCTTCACTGGACTGGGTCAGCGTGTCCCGGGTCACGATCCCGGCCGACGTTCCGCCCATTGTGGGCAAACATGGGACCTTTGGTGCCACCATTCTCGTATCGGACACGGTGCGCGTCGAGCTCTCGTCGCCGACCTTCCGCGTCATCCCGCCCGAGTATCCATCGCGGCGCCACATCGACCTTGATGATTACGAGGTAGAGAATGTTTGGGCCTGGTCTATCGTGGCGCCGGACACCCCCGGCCTGCACGTCCTCACCGCGCACATCTATCTGGGAGAGCAGGCCACGCCGAGTTGGTTCGGAAGCTTTGAAGTCGACGTGAGAGAGATGACGCCGGTGCCCGAGACGGTCCAACAGCCGGCGCCCACGCTGGCGCCAACCCCTGCACCGGCCCTGTCACGCCTGGTCACCGGCGTCGCGGACCACGCGGCGGTCCTGGTCATTGTCCTGCTGATCGTCGCCGTCGGCGGCGCTGCCGTGTACTTGGCCTGGCGCCACAGGCAGAGCGGCGAGCGTTGGCAACAGATCCCGGCCGGCGAAGAGGCGCACGACGTCGCCGCCATCCGCACGCTGCTGGAGGATGCATTCACGCCGGAGGAGCTGCGTCGCTTCTGCATGGATCGACCCCGATTCCGCCCCCTGGTCAGAAAATTCGGCCCCAACGACAACCTGGAGACAATGGTCGCCCGCTTGATCGAATATTGCGACAGGCGACTCCTGTGGGAGGAATTGCTGGCCGAGGTGGGAAAAGAGAATCCAGAACAATATCGACGCTATGAGGACGAGAGGCACGGCTGACGGCGCTGCCCAAATCAAGGCCAGGTCGCCAGTGTGAACCTGGTCGCCCGCCACAAGCAAGAAAAGGAGTCGACGGTCCATGAGGCGACACGGCCGGATCCTAGGTTTGCCGGCGAGAGAGGTGGGCTTGGAACTGGCGTGCAGATGAGGTGGCATCATAATCACACCCAAAGTGCATGAACAGCGCCCCGAAAGGAGGTGGGATGCTGATAGATGCTTTGCTCGATAACGTCTGGCTTGACCTTGCGATCTGGATCGTCCTGTACGTCTCGGACTATCAACTCACGATCATCTCGGCGCGAAGGTATGCCGAGACAATCAAAGAGTTTAGCCTGCAGGAGGGAAGCTTTGAGCTGACCCCTTTCTACGAGGGGGACGTAGACGCGCTGCGGCGGTTCAGCCCGCGCATGGTGCTGATGCTCACCCTCCAATGCGCGGCCATCCTGATCTTTTGGACGTTGACCCAGTGGTCCGGCGACCGCGAGGTGTTTGCCGGCTTCCTGGGTGCTTTTTTCCTGTTGGAAGTAGTGGTGCACATGCGGCACGCGCGCAACCTCGTGACTTTTCACTACGGCCAGCAGGGTGGGCTGCGGGGTCGGCTGGAGCGGGCGCGCTGGCTGGTGCTCCGCCTGTCGGCGGTAGATATGGCGTTGTATGCCGTGCTCTTTGTGCTCCTGTTCCTGCTGACCGGGAGCTGGTTCGTCCTGGGAGGTGTTGGTGGATGCCTCATCACTGCCGTCAGGCAGTGGCACAGCGCCAGCGTAGCGCTCGCTCGAAAGGCAGAGGCGCGCGAAGCGACGCAAGAATTGGACAAGGGAGGTGTGAGCGATGCAACGTGAGCTGTTGGAGCCGGGGGTGTTGCTCAACCGGCAAGGCGAGCTGGCGCAGGTGGGGTGGAGCCGGCAGCCGGTGCTCGATTGCAACCTGGAGAACGCGGCGTTCTACAGGGTGCGACCACTGCAGCGGCTGCGGGTGAAGCGCTGGGACTATTATGGGCTGACCACGCCGGGCCACTATTTTTCATTCACGCTGGCGGACCTGGGGTACGCGGGGCAGGTGTTTGCCTACGTGGTCGATTTCGAGGGCCGGCGGCACCACGAAGAGACGCTGACGATCCCGCTCGGGCGCGGCATCGTACTGCCACGGAACAGCACTGAGGGCGAGAGCGCGTTCGACAATGGGCGAGTGCGGATCGGGTTCGGCGTCGCGCCAGGCGCGCGGCGGGTGACCGTCTCGTGGCCCGGGTTCGAGGGGCAGCGGCTGGCAGCCGAGGTGACGCTGGCGATGCCGGCGGCGCACGAGTCGATGAATGTGGTCATCCCCATCGCGGGCAAGCGCTTTTACTTGAACCGGAAGGTGAACTGCCTGCCGGCAGAGGGGTGGGTGGAGTACCGCGGCGAGCGGTTTGAGGTGCAGCCGGAAGCGTGCCTGGGCAACCTCGACTGGGGGCGCGGCGTGTGGGAGTACCGCTCGTTCTGGGTGTGGGCCAGCGCGTCGGGGTTTCTGCGTGACGGGCGCACGCTGGGGCTGAACCTCGGGTTCGGGTTTGGCGATACGAGCGCGGCGACAGAGAATGCCGTGGTGATCGACGGGCGGGTGCACAAGCTGGGCGAGGTGCGCTTTGACTATGATCCGGCCGATTTCAAGCGCCCGTGGCGGATGGAGAGCCCCGATGGGCGGCTCGACCTGGAGTTCGTGCCCTTTTACGACAGGACGGCGCAGACCAACCTGCTCGTGATCACCAGCGAGGTGCACCAGATGTTCGGCCGCTACCATGGGACAGTGACCGCAGAGGACGGCGAGACGATCGCGATAGACGGGCTCACCGGCTTTGCCGAAGAGCACCTCGCCAGGTGGTAGAGAGGGAGCTCACCCCAATAACCTGGGGGACGTAGGGCGGATTGGCCATCCGCCCTGCGTCCCATGCCTTTCCAAATTTCTAAACCGCCCCCTCCACCATGACCAGGAGCTGGTCACGCTGGGCAGCGTATCGGGGATTCTCAAAGAGGGGCTTGCAGTCGTGGATGTCGGCCTGGCCGGCGGCGACGCGGCTGGCAAAGACAAAGCAGGAAGAAGCACCGCACTCTCGGCAGTTGTCCTCCTGGGGAAGCAGCTTGTAGATATCCATGGCGACAAGGCGCTGGCGCGACTCGTAGACAGGGGTGATCTTTTCGCGATCAAGCCAGACGTTGTTGATCTCGGCGATGATGCGCTCCATCTCGACGGCGGCCGTGTCGCGGTCGGGCAGGTTGCTGATCGTGATCTCGTTGGGCCTGACGGCCACGGCGTGATCGCCATAGCGCCAGGTGATCTGGCGCGCGCCAGGGTTGTAGACGACATCCTTCCAACTGGCATTGAGGTAGGGAAAGACGTCGCTGAGGTCGTGCTCAAAGCGGGCCGTGGCGTTCCAATACTCGGCGCCAGGCTCGCAGGCGGGGGCGTTGAGCTCCATCTCGTACTCTCGGGCAATAAATTCCATCCGTCTCCTCCTGGATGATGATCCGCACGCGGTGCGGGATATATCGAGAATAGTGTATCACCGACGGGCGTGTATGTCAACTGGCCGACAAGTTGACAACAAGTGGTTACAGGTTGACGGGTCGGGAAAAATATGGTATATTCCGGCACCACTGGCAGGCGGCACGCTGCCAGGCAAAACATGGAGAGAAACAGACCTCGATGGAAGTAACGATCATTGACAGCCAGGTAGAAATCGAGAAGCTAGAGGAAACGCGGCAGGAAATCATCGAAAAGATAGAGAATTTGAAAGAAGAGATGCGCACGATGGCCGAGCCTTCGGCCGACGAAGCGGATCTGGATGCATACGAGCGGGAAAAAACGTGGGCGCTGGTGCAGCGGCTGCAAAACAAGCTCAAGTCGATCGAGCGCGCCATCCAGGCCGCCGAGAAGGGCAAATATGGCATCTGTTCCAGTTGCGGCGAGCGGATCGATCCGGCCCGGCTCGAGATCCTGCCCGAGGCAACAATGTGCCTGGAATGCCAGCGCCAGTTCGAGCGACAGAATCGACGCGGGCGCGTCTACTCCTAGTAGAGGCGGGCGCATCTACTCGCAAAAACTCGCGGTCATGGCATGAACGTGGAACGTATGGCCTGGCAGCGGATGCGGAAGCGTTGATCTTTTGGCCGACACGAGCATGTCACCTTGCAGTGAACATGCTTTGACAAACCCCAACCAGTATGTTATAATTTTCACGCTTTTGAGCGAGGCAGGGGTGCGTAGCCGGGACTCCATGCATAGCACGTAAACAAAATTTGGCGCCAGGCTCATGAGCCTGGCGTTTTGTTCTGTCAAGTATCCAGGGAACGAAACGAAAACAGGAGGTTCTTATGGCAGTCAGAGAAAAGCGGGCGATCGACGGCAACGAAGCCGCCGCATACGTGGCACACAAGATCAACGAGGTGATCGCCATCTATCCGATCACGCCTTCCAGCCCAATGGGCGAGCACGCAGACGCCTATTCGGCTGCAGGGGAGCCGAATATCTGGGGCACGATCCCCCTCGTGGCCGAGATGCAGTCAGAAGGGGGCGCCGCCGGGGCGGCGCATGGTGCACTGCAGACGGGGGCACTGACGACGACCTTCACGGCGTCGCAGGGCTTGCTGTTGATGATTCCCAACATGTTCAAGATCGCCGGTGAACTGACGCCAGCGGTCTTTCACGTGAGTGCCCGCACGGTGGCAGCGCACGCGCTGTCGATTTTCGGTGACCACGGCGATGTGATGGCCGTGCGCAGCACAGGCTGGGCGCTGCTGGCGAGCAACTCGCCACAGGAAGTGATGGACATGGCATTGATCGCGCAGGCGGCGACGCTGGAGACACGCGTGCCGTTCGTCCACTTTTTCGACGGGTTTCGCACCAGCCACGAGATCAACATGGTAGAGATGCTGACGCGCGATGAGATGCGGGCCATGATCGACGACGACCTGGTGATGGCACACCGGGCGCGGGCGATGAGCCCCGACAATCCATTCATCCGCGGCACGGCACAAAACCCGGATGTCTATTTCCAGGGGCGCGAGACGGTCAATCCCTACTACTTGCGGACGCCAGAGATCGTACAGCGGGCGATGGACAAATTCGCCGGGCTGACGGGCCGGCACTATCACCTGTTCGACTATGTGGGAGCGCCGGATGCAGAGCGCGTCTTCGTCCTCATGGGCTCGGCGGCAGAAGTGGCCGAAGAGACGGTAGAGTACCTGGTGGGACAGGGTGAGAAGGTGGGCCTATTGAAGGTACACCTCTACCGGCCGTTCAGCGTCGAGCATTTCTTGAAGGCGCTGCCAGAAAGCGTCAAGATCATTGCCGCGCTCGACCGGACGAAGGAACCGGGCGCGTCTGGCGAGCCGCTCTACCTGGACCTGGTCACAGCCTTCAGCGAAGCAGGACGGGATGTGCGCGTGATCGGCGGGCGCTATGGCCTGTCGAGCAAAGAGTTCACGCCAGCCATGGCCAAGGGCGTCCTGGACGAGATGAAAAAGGAGCAGCCCAAGAACCACTTTACCGTAGGCATTGACGACGACGTGACAGAGACGAGCATCGACTATGACCCGGCGTTCAACATCGAGCCGGACGACGTGGTGCGCGCCATGTTTTACGGGCTCGGCTCGGACGGAACGGTGAGCGCGAACAAGAACAGCATCAAGATTATTGGCGAGGACACGCCGAACTATGCGCAGGGCTACTTTGAATATGACTCCAAGAAAGCGGGCGCAGTGACGGTCTCGCACCTGCGCTTTGGGCCGCGCCCCATCCGGCAGACGTGCATGATCAAATCGGCAAACTTTGTCGCCTGCCACCAGTTCGTGTTTCTGGAGCAGTTTGATGTGCTGGAGAGCGCCGCGCACGGCGCCACGTTCCTGCTCAACAGCCCCTACGGGCCGAACGAGGTATGGGACAAGCTGCCACGCCTTGTGCAACAGCACATTGTCGACAAGGAACTGGAAGTGTACGTCATCGATGCCTACCGGGTGGCGGAAGCGACAGGCATGGGCGTGCGCATCAACACCATCATGCAGGCCGCCTTCTTTGCGCTGTCAAAGGTCCTG
>JAFGIA010000452.1 GCA_016929795.1 Anaerolineae bacterium | reverse complement strand
TGCTGAGCGAGGACGGGCAGGGGCGGCTGTGGCCGTGGCGGAGGTGAGAACGCGGATGGGCAGGATTTACGGATCCGATCGCCAAGGTTCAACAGGCAGCCGATTTTCTGAGATTTCTCAAAGAGACGCAAAAGTGTTGCGTTCTCGCCGGATCGATGTGATAGAATAGAAGTATCGACAACCAGGTTGCAGAGGAGAAGGACAATGGAGCGAGCCACAGGCAAGGCGGAGCGGTTGATGCAGATCGAGATGCTGCTGCTGGCGCATCCGGAAGGGCTGACGCAGGCCGAGATCGCGCGCCGGGTGGGCGTGAACCGCTCGACGATCTATCGCTCGCTGCCCGAGCTCACCAGCCGCTTTGCGGTCTATGAGGCGGACGACGGCCGGCTGGTGATCGACCGCGACCACTACCTGATGAATGTGCACCTGACTTTGCACGAGAGCCTGGCGCTGCACCTGGCGGCGCGACTGATGGCGACGCGCACGGATAAGCAGAACCCCCACGCCGCGGCGGCGTTGAGAAAGCTGGGCCTGGCCCTCGAAAAGCTGGCCCCCCGCATCTCCGACCATCTGAAGGCTTCGGCCGAGGTCATGGAGGGCCAGGCCCAGCGCCACGATCCCGTCTATCTGCACGTGCTCGAGGCGCTGACGCGGGCGTGGTCGGACGGGCGGGTGGCGCACGTGTGGCACAAGATGCCGGACGGGCGCGTGTTCGACTACCGGTTCGCACCCTACTTTATCGAGCCGTACGCGGTGGGGCGCACGACGCACGTGATGGGCTGGCGCGAGCCGCCCGGCGAGGTGCGCACATTCAAGATCGAGCGCATCCAGCGGATCGAGCTGACGGACGAGGGGTACGAGATCCCGGCGAGCTTTGACCCGAGCGAAACCCTGGCCGACGCCTGGGGGATCTGGACGTCGGAGAAGGAGCCGGTGGAGGTGGTGCTGCGCTTTCACCCCCGGGTGGCGCAGCGGGTGCGCGAGACGCAGTGGCACCGGTCGGAGGAGGTGGAGGAGCAGGCGGACGGGTACCTGGTGTGGAGGGCGCGGGTGGCGGAGCCGCAGGAGATGATCAATTGGGTGCGCGGTTGGGGCGGGGATGTCAAGGTGCTGGAGCCGAGCGAATTGAGACTCTCAACCATGCGAGAAGTGAAACGAATGATGCGTGTCTACGATCTCGGCCAGGCCGAGATGGTTTCGCCTGATACCGCCGATTTTGACCAGGCGAGGGCCAGCATGCTTTTCGGAAAGTGAGATAACCTGGTGGATCTGTACGACTATCAAATAAATGTTGCACGCCACCTGCGTGCAGGCAAGAACGTCATTCTCCAGGCACCGACAGGGGGCGGCAAGACGATCGCTGCTCTGTGGCCCTATCTCGAAGCGTGGGACCGGCTCGGAGCCGCGTTTCCTCGCAAGTGCATCTACTCTGTACCCATGCGGGTGCTTGCCAATCAGTTCGTCCGAGAAGCCAGGCGACTCGTGAACGAAGAAATGTGTCTAGCAGAGCTGCCCGAGATCGCCATCCAAACGGGGGAGCACTCAGAGGATAGGGAGTTGGCTGCATCGCTCACCTTTGCCACAATCGACCAGGTACTGAGCAGCTTCTTGCTTGCACCATATAGCCTGCCGCGCCGGTTAAGCAATCTAAATGCCGGCGCTGTGGCAAGTTCGTACCTCGTGTTCGACGAGTTCCACCTGTTCGACCCGGTGTCGACACTGCCCACTACACTAGCGACGCTGCGCATGCTCGACGGCGTGGCTCCATTCCTGCTTATGACAGCGACCTTTTCGGCTGACATGCTCGACGGACTCGCGCGTGAGCTGAACGCCGTCGTCGTACCAGAGGATACGACCGCTCGCGACGCAATGCAGGCCCTCACATGCCAGCAAAAGGCGCGGCATTATCACCTGATCGAAGATCCACTCACAGCCGACAGAATACTTGCGACCGATGCACAGCGCAGTATCGCAGTGTGCAACGTGGTCGACAGGGCCCAGGCACTGTTTGAGGCAGTCCGCGACCACCCCGATCGCGGTGACACGCCCGTGCTGCTTCTCCACAGCCGTTTTCGTCAAGAGGACCGCGCACGAATTGAGGAAGAGATCCGGCGAGTGTTTGGCAAGAATGCAAACAAAGCGGAGCACTGCATTCTCGTCGCCACACAGACGGTTGAGGTGGGACTCGACATCACGTGCCAGGCACTGCACACGGAGCTTGCCCCCGCTAACGCCGTCGTGCAGCGCGCAGGACGGTGCGCGCGCTATGCGGGAGAGGACGGGGATGTTTATGTATACTCACAGGCACATGACCGCGATGGAGAGTGCATCGACCTCGTCGAGCGCGTGCTGCCGTACCGGGGACAAGAAGCTGAGGTACAATCGACACGAGAGGCACTTGCAGCGCGGAGTGGTGCCGTGCTGACCTTTAGCGACGAGCAAGAAATGATCACCCTGGCGCACGGCAAGCGCGATCAAGAGATCGTGCAAGGACTGCGCGGCACTCAAGAAAGGCATCGACAGCGCATGGGCCGGGTAATGGCCGGACAAGATCCGGGCGAGGTGGGCAACCTCGTCCGCGAGGTCTCGTCAAAGCTGGTCGTCGTGCACGACGATGCAGACGCAGTGCTCGAGAACCCCTTTGCGGCAGAGGCATTCAGCCTGCACCCTGGCACTATCCGCGGGCTGGTGAAAGAATGGCTGGAGCGTGAGGGAGAAGTAGCGGACGGATGGCCGGTACAGGCGTTGCACGATCAGGGGGACGTGGGCGAGAGCGGGAAATCGACGTATGATTGGATCCACGTGTACTCTGACAGCGACATTGCAGGCGCAGTGATGGTGCTTGTTCACCCGGCGCTGGCGGGCTACGATCCTGAGATGGGATTTCTGCCCCATCGTGGCACAGGATACCGCACGGCCATCGCAGCCAGACGAGAGGAAGCGCACAGATCGGCGTACAGCTATGCGCTTGAATCTTATACCAAGCACGCACGGCTGGTATACGAGCAGTTCCAACGCCTCGCATGGCCCGAGATGGAGCACGCCGCGGCGCGGCTCGAGCGTGAATTTGGCTGGCCTGCTGGCATCGTCGCGCGCGCGGCGCATCTGACCGCACTACTCCACGACGTCGGCAAGCTCAACCGTCCGTGGCAAGATTGGGTGGTCAATTACCAGGCTGCGATTGGGCAGCCAGCGCCCAAAGGCTTATACGCCCATACGGACTATGATCCGTGGAACCCAATACACGACTTGGAGGCAAAACAGGCAGGACGCAAGCCACCGCACGCAGTCGAAGGAGCCGTCGCGGTAGTGCGCCTGCTCGACGCAGCAGTAGGCGAGTGCACGCCCGTGTTCCGGGCCGCCTTTGCGGCCATCGCACGACACCACGGCGCCTTCAGCCACGAGTACCAGCGCTACCGCCTTGCCCCAATGGCTGCGAGCGCAGTGGGCGAGACTCTGAGCTGGTTGCCGGCCAAGATTGCACACGGGCTGGATGCCCACGATCTGATGATAGAGGCGGACCCAAAGGAGATCGAAGTGGACTGGCTTTTCATCGACCCACAGGCCGACGATCAATTCCTGGCCTACGCTTTGCTGGCACGCGCGCTGCGTCGCGCGGACCAGGCAGGGACAGCACAGGCGCAGCAAGCGCACATCACTTCCGAAAAGTACAACAATGAGGGACATGGATAGCCGAGCGACCGACTACAAGTATCCTCAACGGATCGAGAGAAAAGCTAGCCTAGCGCTATGCGCTAGAGCTTATTTCAGTATCCTCCACGGGTCGACACCGCTAAAAACTGCCCGCAGTATGCTCAAATCCAAGCATCAGACCTTGACAAACGACCAAAAGCATGATATACTATCTCTCAAGATAAGTCAAGCCCAAGCTATAGCGAATAGCACATCGAGGAGAGGTAGTATGGACTATTCCGATGAGTACGAACTCTTTGTTCAACGCCAGATTCTGCAGTGCGAAAACGACTATGCTCACCTAGAACATCTACGATACAGCATCACTGGCGAAATGACGCACCTCCACGACCGACTAACACATCTCTCAGCAGTCCTCGATCAACTACATGATGCGCGCATCCTCTATAGGTGTCCCTATGACCTGAGCGAGCATCACAACCATCATGATTATAACTTAGTTCCTTCCAAAGCGCAATCTGCAGAAGTCACAGATCAAGTTCAGAGGAAAACGATGGTGCGTCGCGAAGAAAGTGCCCTCGAGCAAAGGGAATTCGAGTTCGACCACTGACCGGTGGGGCGCGTTCGCGACCATAGTCGGGTGGAGCATCACGAAAAAGGGAAATCGGTCAAAAGAGAAGGGAGGTGAAGATGTGACAGATAGACTGTACGTTGACAAGACCAGCGACACGCTGGCGGACCCGCTCGTCGCATTCGGACTGGCAGCCGTGATGCGCGACACGCTAAAACGCACTGGAAGGCGCAGTGAGCCCACTGTGGCCCTCCGGGATTGCGGCGCTTATTTCCAGATCGACCTGAACCCTGCCCTCGACGATACCCGGATCGCGATAATGCAGGGGCCTTACACACCTGCAGAGATCATCTACACGGCCAAGCGAGCGCGAGACATCCCAGACGGAATGCCGCCGCAGGCGATCATCGACTATGATGCCGAGCGCGATAAGCGGAACGAATTCTTTGCAGTGCTAAAGAGCTTGCCAACCGAAGCGCGGCAAGCCCTGGCACGCGGGCAAGAGCACCCGGCGCTCGATGCGCTCGCGGGCCTGCACCCCCACGAACACTGGGATGTGCTGCGTGCGATCAATCCCCCCAGCATCATCGGCTACAACAAGCTCATGGCCCAATGGTGGAGCCTGCAGGATGCACTGCCCGAGGTGCTCCGA
>JAFGIA010000451.1 GCA_016929795.1 Anaerolineae bacterium | reverse complement strand
GTTTGACGGCGATGATGTCGCAGGAGGTCCGGAAGTTCCATGACGCTCGGCGAAAGCAATGATTTCCACCGAAAGAGATACACTATCAGCTGCCAGAAGGAGGCTTTAATCCCTCAGCTACGAGCGGACGAGCAGGCGAGCAAGCTCGGCCTCAAGAGCAGGGTCGTCGAGCTTGAGGCGTTCAGAGGAGGAGCGCCGCTTGGCTTCGACCACGCCCTCGGCGACGGCGCGCTTGCTGATGGTGAGGCGCAGGGGGACGCCAATCAGGTCGGCGTCGTTGAACTTGACGCCGGCGCTGGCGTCGCGGTCGTCAAAGAGAACGGCAAGGCCACGGGCCTGGAGGTGGGCGTAGAGAGCCTCGGCACGCTCGGCGACCTCTGGCCGGTTGAGGTCGAGGGCGACGAGGTGGATGTCGAAAGGGGCGCACGCGGCAGGCCAAAGGATGCCGTGATCGTCGTGGTGGGCCTCGACGACGGCGGCCATAAAGCGGGCCAGGTCGAGGTGCCAGGTGGCGGTCCAGAGAGGCGCTGCGCGGCCCTGGGCGTCGAGGTACTCGGCTGGCGGTGCGGCCAGTGCCGGTGCCGTGGAGAGGGCGAGGACAAAGGCGCGCTCGACGACGAGGGCGGCGCCGCAGTGGGGGCAGGGGTCGCCAGACTCGACGAGCGCGAGGTCTGTCCACTCGCCGGGCCGGAAATCGCGCGGGACGTTCACATTGCGGATGTGATAGTCGGGGCGGTTGGCGCCGCTGACAAAGTTTTTGCCGGAACGGATCGATGGGTCGGCGACGACGCGGACCCGTGCCTGATCGAGGCCGATGGGCGACGCGTAGCCGCCGACGGCGCCAACGGCGGCCAGCTCGTGCTCCATGCTGGGATAGTACCAGGTGGTGCCGAGGAGGCGGGCAAGCTTCCCCTCGTCGATCTGGCGATCACCACGGATGACGAGGCAGGTGACGGCTCCCTCGACGGAGTAAAAGACCATCTTGAGGGTTTTCGAGGCAGGGATGTCGAGGAATGCGGCGAGGGCGACGATGGTGTTGCAGCCAGGCGTCTCGATCTCTTGGGTAGGCAGCTCCGGATCACCAGGCGGTTCGGGCCAGCGGGTAGTGGCCCAGGGGCGGGGCGCGGCGTAGGCGCACGCCGGACAACGGACGAGGTCCTCGTCGCCGGCATCGTGGGGCAGGTAGGCGTAGCGGCTGCCCTTGCGGCCTGCATCACCGGCGCCAGCCCAGAAGGGGGCCAGGCCACAGGCGTCAAAGGCACGGCAGAGTGCTTCTTCAACAAGGAAAGTGGCCTCGGAAAGGGGTGCAGCGGATGCTTCGCCCCCGCCCAAGACGTACACGGTGGCAGCAGGGCGGATGGCCGCACCCAAAAGGCCGGTGCGCACACGGGGTTCGGGCTCGTGCACGGCTGTGTGGTGGAGGAGAAGGAGGGGGAGTTGCCGGTAGGAATCTACCTCGCGGGCGACGAGGCGGAGGAGAGTGGTTTGATCAGGCTGGTCGGCGGCGGGCAGGCGGAGGTGCTGCATGCCGAGAGGGGCAAAGGCATCGTCGAGCAGGGCGTAGAGACGGCGCAGAACGCACTGGCCAAGAGGCAAGTAGGCAAAGAGACCAGGCTCGACGGCGCGCAGGCAGGCAGCACGGACCAGGAGCTGGTGGCTGGCGAGCTGGGCGTCGGAAGGTGGCTCGCGAAGAGTTTTGCCGAGCAAATTGGTCAGGCGCATGTCCCTCTCCTCTGAAAAGTGACCCGATCGATCAGGTGGTCTTGACGACGATGTCATGAATAATGTTGGCCGCCTCGTCGCCACGGTCGGCACAGTTGCTGAGGTGGCGGTAGAGCTCGCGGAGCTTGAGCATGCCCATCACGTGGTGAATGTCCTCGGGCCCGGAAAAGAGGTCGGCGACGGCCTCGCGATAGACGCGCTCGACGCGGTTCTCGAGTGCTTTGGCGCGGGTGGCGTGCTCGGCGGCAACGCCAGGGTGGTCGACCAGGCGAAGCATGGCGAGATGGATCTCTTCGGCGGCATCCTGCAGCAGTGAGACGAGGCGGCGCAGGTAGTCGTTGGGCTCGACATCGAGGATGCGCATCTCTTCGACAGTGGTGTAGGCATAGTCCATGACGTCGTCAATGGCACGCGATAGCGAAAAGATGTCCTCGCGGTCGATAGGGGTGACAAACGTGCGGTTCAGATCTTCGATGAGGATGCGCCGCGTCTCGTCAGCCTCCTTTTCAGCCTGGGTGACGGCGGCCGCGTATTTGTCGGAGCGCTTTCTCATGTATGCCTCGAGGGCATTCATGCCCTCGAGGGTGATCTCGGCTTGTTTGATCAGGAGATCGACGAACCGATCTTGCTTGGGTTTAAAGAATTCCTTGATTCCCACGATATTCCTCCCACAACAAATGCCCGGCGGCAGCTAGATGACGAGCGAGACGAGTAGATAAAGACCGGCAGCCACGAGTCCCGAGATGGGGATGGTCAGGATCCAGGCGATGGCAATGTCGCGCGCGACAGTCCAGCGCACTTTGGAGACACGGTCGGCCGAACCGGCGCCCATAATCGCAGAGCTGACAACCTGAGTAGTGCTGACGGGGCCGCCGAGAAGGGCCGCGCCGAGGATGATGCCGGCCGAGGTGATCTGCGAGCCAAAGGCGTGGACGGGCCGGATTTTAAAGAATTTGCCGCCCAGAGTCTCGATGAGACGCCAGCCGCCCGTGGCGGTGCCGAGGGCGATGGCGCTGGCGCTGAGGGCAATCACCCACCAGGGGACGTGGAACTGCTGGGTGTAGCCGGTGGTGACCATGGCCATGGCGATGATGCCCATCGTCTTTTGCGCGTCGTTGGTGCCGTGGCTGAGGGCAAGGGCAAGGGAAGTGCCCAGCTGCGCACGCTTGAACAGGGTGTTGACGCCAGGCGTGGCGCCGCGCGCCAGGAAATAGATGATGCGCAACACCAGGAAACCGCACAAAAAGCCCAGCAAGGGAGACACGAGAAGGGCAATGAGCACCTTTTCGAGACCGCCCCAACGGACGGGGGCCAGGCCTTCTGCGACGATCACGGCCCCCATGAGACCGCCGATGAGGGCGTGGGAGGTGCTGGAAGGCCAGCCAAAGTACCAGGTGATCAGGTTCCAGGTGATGGCACCGAGGAGGGCGGCAATGATGACGGCGCTGGAGAGGGCGGCCGGATCGGCGACCTCGCTGCCAATAGTGGTGGCGACGGCGACGCCAAAGAGAAAGGGGCCAGCGAGCTCGGCGGCGGCGGTGAGGGCGAGAGCGTTGCGCGGTGACATGGCGCGAGACGAGATCATGGTAGCCACGATGTTGCTGGCATCGTGGAATCCGTTCAAAAAGTCAAAGATCAGGGCGATAGCTATGATGACGATCAGAATTGCCGGCATATTGAGACCTGTACCTGATAAAATAAAAGGGAGACCATCCGGGCTCTCCCGTTTGCGCTCCTTTATGTCCCAGGAACTTGTCCCGGGCCTGAGTATCCATAACTATAACACGGGGAGGAAAAGTTGTCAATTTAGGAGCAGAGGGGGGACGACCGGCACGTAGCACAACTGGCCGAGGGCTGGCGAGGGCACAATCCGGAGGATTGCGGCACAGATGGTAGGGTGCCTTTGGTGCGTGCTGAATTACCCTTTTCGGCAAAAAGCTGGTATAATCGAGCGCTGTTGACTCGATTTATTGACCTGTGCCAGGCAGAGAATGCCGATACTGAGGAGTGCGAGATGGAAAACGTTCAAACAATCGCGACAAGGATCGTCGACAATGTGGAGCAGGTGATCGTCGGCAAGCCGGAGGCGGTAGAGCTGACAGCGATAGCGTTGCTATCGGAAGGGCACCTGCTGATCGAGGATGTGCCTGGAACGGGCAAGACAATGCTGGCCAAGTCAGTGGCCAAGTCGTTGGGGTGTACCTTTCGGCGCATCCAGTTCACGCCCGACATGCTGCCAAGCGACGTGACGGGTGTGTCGGTGTTCAATCAAAAGACGAGAGAGTTCGAGTTTCGGCCGGGCCCCGTGCTGGCGCAGATCGTGCTAACGGACGAGATCAACCGCGCGACGCCCAAAACACAGTCGGCACTGCTGGAGGCGATGGAGGAGCGGCAGGTCACGGTCGACGGGGTGACGTACCCGATGGAGCAGCCGTTCCTGGTGCTGGCGACGCAGAACCCGATCGAGTACGAGGGAACATTTCCACTGCCGGAGGCGCAGCTCGACCGGTTCATGCTGCGCATCAGCCTGGGGTATCCAGAAGCGATAGACGAGATGAAGATGCTCGACCAGCAGCAGCATACACACCCGGTGACGCGCATCGAGCAGGTGGTGACGGCGGCGGAGCTGATCGACGTCCAGAAGCAGATCCGGGACGTGTACCTGGATGACCTGGTGAAGGAGTATATTGTGCGGCTGATCACGGCGACGCGCAAGCACCCCGACGTGTACCTGGGGGCGAGTCCGAGAGGCAGCATCGCGCTGTACAGGACGGGGCAGACACGCGCGGCGATGCACGGGCGCGACTATGTGCAGCCGGACGATATCAAAGCGCTGGCGATGCCGACCCTGGCGCACAGGCTGATTATCAGCCCAGCGGCGCGGATCAAGAATGTCGATCCACGAAGCGTAATCCGCGAGATTTTGGATAGTGTGCCCGTGCCAGGAGCCCGCGTGCGTGCAAGGTAGCGCGCGTGTTTGGCCCGGCAGTGTGGAGAAAAGTGATGCCACAAGCTAACCTTGTTTTGCTGCACGCGCCCAGCGTGTATGATTTCCGGAAAAAGTCGATCCTATACGGCCCGGTGAGTGACCTGGTGCCGAGCACACCGGTGTTTGAGATGTACCCGATCGGGCTGACGACGATCGCCGAGTACCTGGAGCGACGCGGCATTCGCGTGCGAATTGTGAACCTGGCGGTGCGCATGCTCAACAGCGAGCGGTTCGACGCAGAGAAGATGATTCGTCGCCTCAAGCCGGCCGTGTTTGGCATCGACCTGCACTGGATGCCCCACGCCCATGGGGCAATCGAAGTAGCCAGGTTGTGCAAAAAGTACCATCCAGAGATCCCCGTGATGTTTGGCGGGTTCTCGTCGACGTACTATCACGAGGAGCTGGTGCGGCTGCCGGAGGTCGACTTTGTGGTGCGCGGCGATTCGACAGAGGAACCGGTGCTGCAGTTGATGCGGCACCTGATGGCCGCGGATGGGGCACCGGCACTGACAGAGATCCCCAACCTGACGTGGCAGGCGCCGGATGGGAGCGTGCAGGCAAACGAGATCACGTACAGCCCGGACAACCTGGACCACGTGTTGATCGATTATAGCTATGTGGTGCGGGCAGTGGCACGGTACAGGGACCTGGCCAGCTTTGTGCCGTTCAAGGGATGGCTGGGATATCCGATCACGGCGGCGCTGAGTGTGCGTGGATGCACGCACGGGTGCAAGACGTGTGGTGGATCGGCGGCGACATTCGCGGCACTGCACAAGCGACAGAAGCCGGCATACAGGGCGCCAGAGGAGCTGGCGCAGGACATTCGAAATATCTCGCGGTTTAGCAAGGGGCCGGTGTTCATCCTGGGTGACATCCGCCAGCCGGGAGAAGAATACACTGACAGATTCCTGCGGGCGATCCACGGCTACCAGGGGCCGGTGATCCTGGAGCTGTTCGATGCGGCCGACAGGACATTCATCGAGCGGGTAGCGCAAGCGATGCCCAACTGGACCCTCGAGGTGTCGCTCGAGACTCACCACGACGAGGTGCGGCGGGCGTTTGGGCGACGATACACGAACGCGCAGATGGAGCCGACAATGCGCTACGCGTTGGAAGCGGGGGTGCAGCGGCTGGACGTGTTCTTTATGATCGGGCTCCCCAAGCAGGACTATCAGTCGGTGATGGACACGGTGGATTACTGCGAATATCTGATGCGAGATGTGGACCCGGGTCCACAACGGAGACTCATCCCATTCATCTCGCCACTGGCACCCTTTCTCGATCCGGGCAGCCCGGTGTTTGAGAACCCGGCGCGGTACGGGTACCGGTTTTTCGCCCGGACGCTGGAGGAGCACAGGCAGGCACTGGTGCAGCCGAGCTGGAAATATGTGCTGAACTATGAGACAGAATGGATGAACCGCGACGAGATCGTCGACAGCACGTACGAAGCGGGGCTGCGGCTGAACCGGCTCAAGGCGGAGTATGGCCTGGTGGACGTAAATCAGGCGGCGGCGACAGAAGCACGGATCGGTAAGGCGCGGCGGCTCATCGCGCAGGTGGACGACATTCTGAGCATCGAGGATCCAGAACAGCGGGCGAAACTATTGCGTGCGATCAAGCCGCAGGTGGACAATGCGAACCTGTCGACGGTGTGCGACAAGACAGAGCTAAATGTACCGCTGAGAGGGCTCAAGCTCAACCTGCCGAGTGCCGCATGTTACTTTGCACGACACCTGTTGTCGCGCGTGCTGGGTGGCGATAAAGCAAAATCAAGCGACGTGGTGACGAGTTGAATCATCAATCCCCACAATTCATCGTCGTCGGACACATCTGCCAGGACCTGATGCCGGATGGCGGTGTGAGCCTGGGCGGATCGGTATCGTACGCGACGGTCACGGCGCTAAGGATGGGCTACCGCGTTGGGGTGGTGACGAGTGCGGCACCAGACATGGACCTGTCGCCGGCACTGCCTGGCGCCGAGATCGTATGTCGCGATGCGGCCCAGACGACTGTATTCGAGAATATCTATCACAACGGCCAGCGCACGCAGTTTCTGCACCAGCGAGCGGCCCCTCTCACCTGCGCTGACATTCCCACGTCGTGGCGCAGTGCGCCAATGGCCTACCTGGGCTCGATCGACCAGGAGATTGAAGAGAGTGTGTTTCACTGCTTTGACCAGGACGTGCTGCTGGGGGTGATGCCGCAGGGGTTCTTTCGGAGGTGGGATAGAGAGGGGCGGGTGCAGTTCGTCGCGTGGCAGCCGTCACGGGCCCTGCTCGAACGGATCAACCTGCTGGTGATCAGCGAGCTCGACGTCCCCGATCCACATGGGCTGGCACGCGAGTGGGGAAAGTGGATCGACGTGGTGGTAGTGACCCAAGCAGAGCAGGGGGCGACCGTGTATATGGGGGCCGATTCTTGCCATTATCCGGCGCGCCCGGCAGCACAAGTGGACCCGACAGGTGCCGGCGACGTGTTCGCCGCCGGGTTTTTGCTCCGCTATGCAGAGACGCGAGATGCATGCGAGGCGGCTGCGTTTGCGAACGCGGTGGCATCCTTTTCAGTCGAAGGGCCCGGCATCAGTGGCATTCCAGTCCGGGCGGCGGTGGAAGCATACCTGTCGCACGAGCCGTGATGGGCTGCCATATGCGGTCTCGTTTACGATCTCGTCACGCCAGTGGCAGGCGCCAGACGGCTGATCCGTACATCGGTTCGTGCCGGTTATCCCTCAACACGAACCGGGCACACAATCTGTGCCACCTTTCTCCAGAATACCCCCTATATATTGTATGCCTTGACGCGCGTGCCTTGAGAGGAAAGGGTTTATGGCGCGACGGGGAAACTTGACACGTATATGGGGATTGTTTGGTACTTATGAAAAGTTGTGGTAAAATGATAAGGGGTTTCGGGCATTTGCGGATGCGATCGCTCTGCGCTTACGAAAAGAGGGGGAAAGAGAATGGAGGGACAGATCCAACAGTTCCTGGAGTATATTGTAGCGGAAAAGGGATACAGCAGCAACACGCTGGCTGCCTACCGAAACGACCTGTCGCAGTTCCTTGACTATGCGCGCAAGAGGGTGCCTGGTTGGGAAGAGGTGGACCACGACACGATCGTGGGCTATATCATGGCGATGAAGGGGGAGCAGGAGTATGCTTCATCGACCGTGGCGCGCAAGGTCGCAGCGATCAAGTCCTTTTTTCACTACCTGGTGGACAGAGGGAGTCTGGAGGATGACCCGACGGCTACGCTCGATTCGCCAAAGGTGCGCAAACGGCTGCCCAAGGCGATCCCGGCCCAAGATCTCGAGCAACTGCTTGCCGAGCCGGCGGGGGATGACACAGCCAAGGCACTGCGTGACAGGGCATTGCTGGAGCTGTTGTACGCGACAGGGCTCCGGGTGACAGAACTGGTATCTCTGGATATCGACGACGTGAACCTGGCATCGGCTAGCTTGCGTGTGGTACGCCCGAGGGACAAATCGCAGCGCACGGTGCCGATCCACGAGCGAGCGATCGAGCCACTGCGGGAGTACCTGGAGAAGGGACGGCTGCGGTTGCTGCGTGACCCTGAGGAGGCCGCCCTGTTCCTCAACCACCGCGGCAACCGACTGACGCGGCAGGGGTTGTGGCTGATCGTGAAGCACTATGTGCGCGAGGTAGGGATCACGGAAGACGTGACGCCGCACACACTGCGCCACACATTCGCGGCGCACCTCGTCGAGCAGAAGGCTGAACTGGAGTATGTGCAGGAGGTGCTGGGGCACGCAAACATCTCGACGACGCAGGTGTATACGCAGGTGGGGCACGAAGTGGAAGAGGATGAGGAGTAGGTGGGGGATTGCTTCGCTGCGCTCGCAATGACAGATTTGTGATGAGGTGCTAGATGGGCTACGCAGAAAAGGTTCTGTCTGACAATGAGCAGATTGTCTACCGCGCCCGCCAGCACGTGGCCGTGCTGGTGCGCCAAGCTGGTGCGATGTTTTTTGCCTTTGTCGTGTTTCTGGCGATTGGCTTGGCGATCCTGATCCCAGAGCCCGGTGAGACAGGAAACGAGATCCGGTTTTGGGTGGGGGTGGTTGCACTAGGCAGCCTGATCCTGCCGGCGATTGTCATTATCCGCATGGTGGTGGCGCAGGTGCGAGGCCGAGATCTGGCGACGCGGGCGTGGCGCCCGGCGGCAACGATCGTGCTCATCCTGGTCGCGGCGCTTTTTTTGATGTTCAAGCCTGATTTTCGGGCGCTCGGCTGGGTGGCGATCGTGGTTGCCCTCGTGCCATTGGCGCTGGTGATCCAGTCGGTTCTACGCTGGGGGGCCAAGCAGTATTTTATCACCACCTATCGTGTGGTGGAGGTAGAAGGCATCACCGACAAGCACATCCGCGACTCGGCGCTCGAAAAGGTGAACGACGTGGAGTTGGATCAGAGCTTGCTGGGGCGGATGCTGGGGTATGGGCACGTACGAATTATTACCGGGTCGGATATTGGGGTGGACGAGCTGTATATGCTCCGCAAGCCGATGCAGTTCAAGCGTGCAATGTTGAATGCCAAGCACGACCTGGAGGTGCAGGCCCCGACAGCAGGGTGGAGTGTGCCCGAGAAGAACCAAACTGAGGTACAGCAATCCAAGATCACGGAGCTGATTGCCGAGTTGGCGACGCTGCACAAGGCAGGTGTTCTGTCAGACGAGGAATTTGAGACCAAGAAAAAGGATCTGTTGAGCCGGTTGTAGAAGGCGGCACGGCAAGAGGCGGTGGATGGTGATCCACCGCGAGAGTAAATATGGGAAGGGATATGGCGAGTTATTACACGCGAGCAGAGTATGAAGAGGCACGGGACACGATCCTGGCGCGGACCAGGCACCAGCCGCGCGTGGGGTTGATCCTTGGCTCGGGGCTGAATCCACTGGCCGAGGCGGTGGAGGCGGCCGATGTGGTGTCGTACGACGAGATCCCAAATTTTCCGCGCCCGACCGTCGAGGGGCACGCAGGCCGCCTGGTGCTGGGCAAGCTGCAAGGGGTGCCAGTGGCGGTGATGCAAGGGCGCGTGCACTTTTACGAGGGGTACCCGATCCAGCAGGTGGTGTTTCCCGTGCGCGTGCTACAGGTGATGGGGATCGAGATCCTGATCGTGACGAATGCCGCGGGCGGGCTGAATCCGGCGTTTGAGGCAGGGGATCTGATGCTGATCATCGACCATCTGAACCTCATGGGGATGACGGGGAACAACCCGCTGTTCGGCCCGAATGACCCGACGCTGGGGCCACGTTTTCCAGATATGTCGCAAGCCTACGACAGGGCACTGCGGTGCATCGCGCGCGAGGTGGCCCAAGAGAAAGGGCTGCCGATGCACGAGGGGGTGTACGCGGGGCTGTCGGGCCCAACGTTCGAAACCCCTGCGGAGATCCGTTTTTTGCGCACGATCGGCGCTGATGCGGTGGGCATGTCGACGGTGCCAGAGGTAACGGTGGCACGCCACGGAGGAATCCGGGTGATGGGGGTCTCGGGTATCAGCAACGTGGCGGTGGCCGATCCCGACGCGGCACAAGAGGCAACGCACGAGGAGGTGCTGATGGCGGGGCAAAAGATCGTGCCGCGGCTGACCACCTTGCTGTGTGGTGTGCTGAGTCGGCTGTAGAGAAATTGACGCTGCGCGGCGCTCACCCGATGTGCAGGGAACGGAGCTCGTTCCCTATTTTTTCGCGCGGCGCTGCCACAGCTTGTTCGCTTCACGGGGATTAGTGTATGGAGCAGGTGCTGCGGCTCATCGCAGAGTATCAGTGGTGGATATACGCGGTTCTGGGTCTGGTTCTGTTATTTTACCTGAGACGTGCCCTGGTTGCGAGGCGAGCCGGCGCACGGTCGATCTTTGCGCTGGAAAAGGAACAGGAACAGAGGCGCTACACGCGAAGCGTGGTGGCCGCCGCAGTTGTCATCATGGTTCTCAGCGTGGTGTTTGTGTTGAGCAACCCCATCTCGCTGCCCAGCGCGGCGACAAGCACGCCCACGCCGACAGCGACGACGACCGCAGGGCCGCTACCGGTGGCTACTCTGACGGCCACTCCGCCGCCGGCAACCGCCACGCCGACGCCCACGGCTACCACTGTAAGGCCTACGCGGATGGTGATGCCCACGGCGACAGGGGAGACGAACGGGACACCCACCCCTGTTGCCAGGCCACCATCATGCCCCGATCCAAATGTGCGCATCACCTCGCCCGGGGTGAACCAGGTGGTGAGCGGCAACGTGCCGCTCCGGGGCACGGCGAGGCACGATAATTTTCAGTACTACAAGATCGAGATCGGGGTGGGCAGCGATCCTCAAAACTGGTCGGTCGTCGGGCAGCTCCACTACAACATGGTAAACAATGGGGTGCTTGAGACGCTCAACGGCGGCGGCTATGCGCCCGGCCGCTACACGCTGCGCCTGGTGGTGGTCGACCAGACGGGTAATTATCCGCCACCGTGCCAGGTGACGATCGACGTGCAGCGCTGAGCGCACACCCGGCTCGATGAAAGAGAGTGCCGCATCCACTGGAGCAGTGGAGACGGGCGCCGGCGGCATCGCGCGTGCGACCGGGATCATTGCCCTGGGAAACATAGCCAGCCGCGTGCTGGGGCTGGTGCGTGAGCAGATTATCACCTACCGGTTTGGGGCATCGGGGCTGGTAAGCGCGTTTGACATCGCGTCGACCATCCCGACCATGATCTATGACATGCTGATCGGCGGGATGCTGAGCGCAGCGCTGGTCCCGGTGTTCAGCGAGGTCGGCGAGCGGGATGGGCAGGCGGAGCTGTGGGGGGTGTTTAGCCGCATCCTATCGCTGATCACGATTGTGCTGGCCGCGGTGGTTCTCCTCCTCGAGCTGCTGGCCCCCCAGGTGGCATGGCTGCTGACGGGCAGCTTTCCCGGGTTGTTGGGGGGCGCGTTCCAGCCGGAGCTCCAAGATGCGGTGGCACGGATGATCCGGATCATTTCGCCGGCAACGCTCTTTTTTGGCATGTCGGGGATCATTACAGCGCTGCTATACGCGCTAAAGCGGTTTACCTTTCCGGCGTTTGGTGCCGCTGTATTCAACCTGGGCATCATCATCGCCGTCCCACTGCTGGCCGGGCGGATCGATGCCTTCAGCCTGGCTGCAGGCGTCCTGCTTGGATCGGTGCTCCAGGTACTGATCCTCACACCCGACCTGCGCGGGGTGCGGATTCGCTTCCAAGTGGATGTGCGGCATCCGGCACTGCGGCGCATCGTGCTGCTCTACCTGCCTGTGGCAGCAGCCGTGATCCTCAGCAACGTGCAGATCATGATCGACCGCCGGCTGGCGGCGGCGACGGGCGAGAGCAGCGTGGCGTGGATGAAAAGGGCGACGACCCTCTTCCAGCTCCCGCACGGGATGGTAGCCGTGGCGGTATCACTGGCAGTGCTGCCGACACTGTCGCGGCTGAGTGCAGCAGGCGATCCCGCAGGCTTTCGCCGGACCCTGGGACTGGGACTGCGCCTGGTTCTGGTACTGATCGTGCCAGCCACAGTGGGTCTCTTTCTCCTCGCAGAGCCGGTAATCGCGCTGCTCTTCCAGCACGGCGAGTTTACAGCGCACGATACCTTCTGGACCGCCTGGGCGCTGCGTTATTATATGCTCGGCCTCATTTTTGCGTCGGTGGATTGGCCGTTGAACTATGCCTTCTACGCGCGCCAAGACACGGTCACGCCGGCGCTGGTGGGCGCGCTCAGCGTCGGTGTCTACCTGGCCGTGGCGCTGGCACTGCTCCGCCCGCTGGGCATGCTTGGGCTGGTGCTGGCCGATTCGGCCAAGCACTTTAGCCACGCCATGACAATGCTCTACCTGACACAACGCCGGATGGGTCCTCTGGCAGAGATGGGACTGGGCAGCACGGCGGGGCGAGTGGCACTGGCAACGGGCGTGATGGCAGTGGGCGTGGTGGGGGCGCTGGCAGCAGTGGAGCGTGTGGCGGGGATGTCGGGGTTGGTGAGAGAAACCCTGACAGTGGCCGTGCCGGCCGGTGTGGGGGCAGTGGCCTATCTGGGCGTGGCTTTGATGCTGGGAGTTGGGGAGGTGCGGGAGATTGGGGAGATGGTGCGCAGAAGGATGGGAAAGTAGGGGATTGGGGCAGGGCGGAAGGGGTGGTACTGGTGGGGGACTTGACGGGGGAAGCGGGGTAGAGTATAATGGGGACAAGTTTATGGTAAGCGGCGGGAGATGATGCCGGACCGGCGAACAGTAGATGAGCTGACAATCGAGGATCTGGAGCAGATCTTGCTCGTGAAGCGGCGCGAGGCGCGCGCGTTCCGCGCACGGCGGCTGCACGCGATCGGCAGGCTGCCGGCAGATGCGCCACTGCTCCACGAAGATCTGGCTTCGCTGGTGCCGACACGCCAGCCGCAGACCGCAGC
>JAFGIA010000071.1 GCA_016929795.1 Anaerolineae bacterium | reverse complement strand
GTTTCAGTATTCTCCACGAATCGATGACCGATGCAACCCCCGGCATTTCAAGCGAAAACATGCGTGTCTCGCGCGATCTCTGCGATTCGAGCGCATGTTTGCGTGTCAACCACAACTTGTTTTTCGCAAACGTCACTTTGCACCTCACAAGCGTGCATTTGCGAGCGTGCCCTCTGCACTGGATCGTACCACACTTTCCATGCCCTGGCAACTATCCCCATCCCAGAGTCGTCGCTCGCTGCCGGCATTCTGTACTCACCCTACGTTACGTCGTTGCAGAACCGGCGGAACTCGCACGCCACACACCGCGCGCGGTGTGTTGTCGGCGGTGGCATTTCTTCGCGCAACAGGATGCCATGCATCATGTGTAATGCTTCGTCCAGTGCTGTGCGCCGTGCCTGTGTGATGCGTACTTCTTCTGCTTTGCGCTGCGGGATCGAGTAGAGAAAGCCGCGTCGCACAGGCACACCCCACGATTCTTCCAACATCACTCCGTACGCCACCAACTGGAGCTGAAAATGGGTACCGGCCCGCGTCGACAGCTTGTAGTCAACCGGGATCGCTTCCTTATCGCCTGTTTCATCCGTCTCGATCACCAGATCGACCTCTCCACGCAGCCCAAGCCGCTCCGACACAAGGGGCACGCCAAAGTGGCGCTCGCCGCGCGTCAGCCCAAAAGTGCGCAGGCTGCGGCGTTCCTCTCGCGCCTGTGCCTCCACGTGCGCGCTGGCGCTTGCTTCCATCTTGTACGTCGTCGGCCGCACCCGCGGCAGGCACGCGTGGTAGTAGAGCACCCTGGCGCAGTAAAAGTACTGCTTCAGATCTGTGACACGCCACGGCACCTCGTCCCAGGCGCTATCCCACCTTTCCACGTCCGCGCCTGCCCACTCATTTTTCATTCTCGATCACCTTGCGCTCCTGCCAGTCTTTGCTACACAACGGAAAGAGCTGGATGTTTCCCGCTTTTTTCCCCAACACTTTGGCGAGCTTGAGCATCAGCTCTTCCTGGTGGGTCGGCGCCAGTGTGCCCAGGAACGCGCTGTATTGGATCCGGTCCAGCCCATAATCGAGGCACACGTCAGCCACCTTGGTCCGCTTGCTGTCATCTGGAATGTCATATACCACCAGGCAGCGCACCGCCCTACCACCCTGCCACGAAGGGCGTATATTCCTTCCGATCCCCACGCAAAAAGGTCGCCAGGTGTCGCGCCTGGCTCTGGATGATGCCGCGAAGTGGCATGCGCCGATTCTCGTACCGGGCCGGTGCCTCCAGCCTCGCCAGCACCTTCTCTGCCAGGCGCTGCCGCGTCTCTTGCACCAACCGGCCACGTTCGTCCAGCTCGATCTTGGTCCCCTGGTTGGCCAGGGCGACCACTGTCCTGTCGACAATCGCCTGTCGAAACTCCTCGATCAGGTCGAGTACCAGGCTTGGCTTGCCCGGGCGGTCGACGTGGATCAGTCCACCGTATGGATCGAGCCCGGCCAGCACGATCGCGCGCTCGACCTGGCTGTAGAGGATGCCATACCCATAATTCAACGCACTGTTGATCTCGTCGCGAGCGCCCCGGCCTCGCCGCCCCGGCCACGCGCACGCTTCTGGCAGCACTTGCCCCACTCCGTGCCAGTAGCGCTGTGCCGCACGCCCCTCGATCCCCAGCAGCTCGAAGCGTATGTCCGCCACGCGTGGCGCGCCTGCCAGCCCGGCTAGCTCCTCGACATGTGCCATGACCTCTTTTGCGCACGTGTCGAGCACCTCGTAGCATGCCGGATCTGCCTCCTTCCGGTACTTGGCGATGTAGCGCAGCAGCGTTGCCTGGTTGCGGATCTTGCCCTCGGCGAAAGCGAGCGCGGCGACGACTCCGCGTTGCCCACACGCTTCCACGTCCAGGTCGGCGGCCAGCGCTGCGAGTTGAGCACGGCGTGTCAGCACCGTGCCTGTCAGCCCGGCGCTGTAGAGCGATGCATATGGGCGCCCCAGGCTGTCGAGGAAAAAGATGGGAATCCCGCGCTCGGTGCATGCCTCGATCGCATCGGCCGACACACTCACCCCGCGCCCGCTTACCACCACGGTTTCCAGGTGCAACAGCGGGGCCTGTGTTACCATCCGCTCTGATGCCGTACCATCGCCGATGCGCATCACCTGTAGTCGTTCGCTGTGCTTGCCCACGTGCACGCCAAACTCGTCCACGACCAGGTGCCTGATGATTGCCATTGCGTCCTCCTTTTTCCATACGACTCATAGCTGGCTTGCGGCGGTGATCTCGATCCAGCCGTCGCCCTTGGTGGCATTCTTGCCCACGTGCACCTCTTGCCCCCAAATCAGATAGGGCAGCAGCGCCTTCCACGCCTCAGCGGTGGCTTCGTACTGCGCCCGGCCCACGAATCCGCCGATCGGCGTCGACCGCCCCAGGCGTCTCGACCCGCTGCTCAGGTCGATCCACCGTGTCGCGTCGTGCACCAGGCGCACGCCGTCGGCCAGTGCCTGGACTTTTTCCCGTTCCTCCACGGGCGGCTCGCCCGCGTACTCGCCGCGCAGTGCGTCGAGACGCTCCAGCAGCCGGCGCACCACCGGTCCCGGCCATGGCCTGTGCACCAGCCGGCCCGCTTCGATGATCCGTGTTGGCGTCCAGTAGCGGATCTCGACCCTGCCATCCTTTCCACATTCATTCAGCACATAGTCGGCGGCGGTCGCGACATCGCGTGCCGTCACCGGCACGTCGGGCATCTGCACCTGCGTCTGCCCTTCCCCCAGGATCGTCGCCACCTGGCCCCTGAGCGGGTTAATGGCGTCGATCCGGCGCAGCGCGAACTGCCCGCGCCGGTTGCCCAATTCCCGCAACTGCGCGCCCATCCCCGCCTGGCCCATGATCGGCATCGCCACCACCAGGTAGGGAAAGAGATTGAGCGCCTGGGCAAACAGCGTGACTCCGAACGAGAATCGATCTCCTTCGTCCAGGTGCCAGCCCTGCCCATCCGGCTCCTTCCCCTCGGAGAGGGGCGGCTCGACCGTGTAAGGGCGCGGCACACTCTGCCCGGTGCGCGCGTCGGGCTTTTCGGTGGCCATCAACCAGCACACCGGGCAGATAGCCTTGTGCTCCGCACCCGGTCTCTCCGTGGCTGGTATCGGGCAAAAGTGGCGCTGCAGCGCGGCAAAGAGCGCGCCGCGGATCGATGGGCCCGCATGGGCCGGCAGGACCAGTGGCGTCAGCGCCTGCACCTCGAAGCGCAGGTGATGGACGGTAAATGGATGCTGCTCGTTCATCGGTATCCTCCTCGGATCGTGTGAGGGTCGGCGTGCCGGCAGGCTCCGCCGATCTGGCACCGGGTAGCTGCCCGATTGCGTTGATAGGTATGGGATGTGTGGGGCCGGGCCGCTGAACACAGCCCGGCCCCATTGTGTCAGTCAGTGACTCGCTTGTAAAGCGTATAGCTTTTGCTCGACCGTACCAGTTGATACGGCAGCACTACATGGTTCAGTACCCGCTCCTGGCCCAGCCTTATGCCCTTGCCACTGTAGATGTTTGCCTGTGTGAAACTCATCGCCGGCCCGCAATCGTCGAGGATTTGCACGATCCCACGACTGTCAAAATTGTCTTGCCCCCCCTGCGGATTCAAGAGGACATAGCCGCCGGACAGCTCCTCTACTAGCCTGGGCGGTTGCAAGAGTTGCACAAAGCCCCCTCGCTTGCCGATATAGTTGAGTTGCAGTAAAAGCTCGACAAGGTTTGACAGATCAGCTTCGGGCCGGGACCCGAGCGCAAGCCCGAGGTAGCTGTTGGCCGAGACATACTCTCGAAAAGCGATGGTTTTCCCCATCGGCCCCGAGTCCTGCGTCCCCGGCCCTGCCAGGCGCCGCCTTGGCTTCAGGATCTTGGTGAACATGTTCGTGACTACTACCTGCTCGGGCAGACGCGCGGCCACCTGCAGATCGCGAAGGTCGGGCCACCGTACCTCTGCCTGCTCCACGCCCCAGACACGGCAAGCAGCGTCGAGTAAGGCCATCTTGATAGCGAACGGTGTTGGGATGAGCAGGCTTTTCGCCCCTGAGGCTGTTGCTGTGGCACTCTTGAGCGAAAAAAGTCCCACTGGTTGATACTTGGCTGTTAGCCACATCGTCGCCTCCTCGCCGCATCAGGCGCCGGCGTAGTGAAGCCGAACCGGTGCTGTTCCCTGGATCAGCCCTGCCATCACCTCGGTGAACTCTCCTAGCGATGCGAAGGGATAGAGCGCCACTGCGCCAGGGCGCAGGCTGTCCAGTGCGGCCCGCACTCGCTCCAACTCCCCACCAAAGTCCCCACCAAGGGGGCTGGCTGTCGGAGCGGGAATTACCTCTTTGCTCACCGCCACGACACCGTCGAATCTGACGATGTGCGGATTTTGCGTCGCACGCATTGCCCCGCGTGGTTCCAGGAAGGTGTAGAGCAAGCTCTCGAGCAGCGCGCGGTGGCGCGCCTCGCGTTCCAAGTCTTCGATTGCATAGGTCTGGGTGATGTCGTTGAACCCGATGCGTGCCAATTCCAGGTTGGCGACGATGGCGTACACGCCACTCGATGCAGGCCGGTGAAAGATCGCCTGGCCCAGATTCGCGCCGCGCGCCTCTTCGGCACTGTCGGCGCTGCGCTGGCTCTTGCTGCGCTCGCTCGCGTACTTGACGTGAAAGTAGCTGTCTGTGGTCGTCAGCTCGGGGACACCCACCACCCAACTGAACTCGACCACGCTCTTGCGTGGGATCGAGCGATTGCCGGCAGTGATCAGGTTGCCGGCCATGTCGTCCATGGCACACGTGCGCAGCATCAGATCGATCGCCTCTGCGTCGCTTTGGTCTGCAATGGCGTCGCCGTATTCCCCATCGGCGCTGATGCGGTTGGCGTTGAACTCGCGGCACCCGGCGCACAGTGGCAACTCTGTGCCGTTGCTCGCCAGGCGGAACAAGTGCTCGGCTTGGATGTGTTTCAGCATGTCGCCGGAGATGGCGTTGACATTGTGCAGCCGTCCATCGCCCCCCACGATGTTGACCATGCGCGTTTGGATCTGGTTGCCCTCGCCGCCTTCGTTGTTGAGGCTATGCATGTCGAGCGTCGCGCGTGCCGAGATCGACAGGGAATAGAGTTTCGTTTTCTCCGTCATTGTCCTATCCTCCTTTTTGTGATGACTCTGCTTGGCGAGCTACTCGCCTTCGTCGGTTTCGTCCTCATCGGTCAGTTCGAAATCGCCGCCGTCGTCGGGCGCCACGCCTTGATCGCCGGTTGCTTCTTCTGCCCGCGGTGAGCGCGCATAGCCGTAGGCGACGAGCAGGTTGCAGATCAAGGGGGCACCGTATTCGTCTACCAGCGCAATGATGTCGTCAATGTCATCCGTGCGCAGGCTGCGCCGGTATGGCCCGCGGCGGTTCTCCATCACCTGCGCATTTTCCGCGTTGTACTTGTGCAAGAAGTCAGAGAGCGCTGTGACAAAGTCGGCAGGATAGTTTGCCTTGCGTGCAAGCTCGGTGCCCAACCCGTAGCGCACATCGTACCGGCGGTCCCCCTGCTGCTTGCGGTACTGAGCGACCACGGTGCTTTGCCGGATCGCGTACGCGATGTTCTGGAATCCTTCGGTCTCGAGGATTTTGGTTAACTTTGGTTCCGTGTTCACGATCAACCTCCCGAGGTTTTCTGGTGTAAACTGGGGCGCGTATCCGCCCCTGCGCTCACGTTGGCCCATCAGGTAGGTGCTGTAGGCCGTCGTAAAGTCGAAAAAGGCGCTCAGGTCGTCACCCGAGCAAAAGTCGCGGTAGGAGAGCAGCAGATCGTAGGCATCGCTGTGGCGCTCGTCCAGCCGGCGTACGATCGCTTCGTGCTCTTCGAGCACGGCGAGTGCTGCGGCCACATCCATCTTGTCGTTAATCTGGATCCAGCCCGGCAGTCCGATGAAGGATAGGTTCATCGTCGCGATCGCGTTGCCGAGGTCTTTGTAGAATGCTGTGTAGAAACCGGCAACGATCCGCTTCGGCTGGCGATAGTGCTGTAGCCGGAGCTTGAGCCGCGCACCTTCACGTTCTTCTGTGAAGCGCAACAGTGCCCGTGTATAGCGCAGCGCCGCTAACACATCCGACCGCACCGCGGACTCGGCGCGTGCCATGCTCCCCTTGAACGCGTGCAGGATCGCCTCGCTTTCGGCCAGATCGATCTCAGCGGGTGCTACTGCGTACGTCTTGCGATCCTTCACGCCTGCAAGTTGCTTGGTCATCGCACCGTGGTAGAAGCCAACTGCCTTTAGCCACTCGACAAGCCAGAAGGCGTTCTTGATGTTGTCCATCATGGGCCTGTCGGCTTTCGGTCGGTTCTGACCCTTTCCCTGGCTCGGATTGTACACCTGCTGCGCGGTCGTGGTGGCAGAGATCCCCCATCTGTGTGCTTTGTCGAGCTCCTTCCACCGCTCTATTGCTGCCTCGACGTCGTTCGGGGTGCTCGCGAACAGATCCCGTACCAGTCGGAGCACCTCGGGCAGTGCATCCTGCAGGCTCCACCATTGGGCCATGAGCTTGTTGTAGCCGATGATGCTGGGGGGATTG
>JAFGIA010000450.1 GCA_016929795.1 Anaerolineae bacterium | reverse complement strand
CTACCGGGGTGCTGTCGGGCACGCCGGCGGCGGCAGGCAGCTTTCCCTTCACCGTCAGCGCCTGCAACTATGTGGCGCCGTGCGACACACAGCAGGTGAGCCTGGCCGTCGCCAGGGGTGCGAGCACGACGACCATCACGACACACACGCCCGATCCATCCTCCGTTGGGCAGGTGGTGACGGTGCAGTACAGCGTGACCGCGCCAGGCGCGACGCCGACAGGGAACGTCACGGTGAGCGACGGTGAGGTCAATTGCACGGCAGACGTGGCTGCCGGGAGCTGCACACTGGCTCTCGCCACGGCGGGCACCAGGACGCTGACCGCGACCTACGCCGGCGACACCAATCTGAACGGCAGCACCTCGGCCGGCGTAGCACACACGGTCATCGAGTCGTACACGGTCTATTTGCCACTGGTGCAAAAGAACCCCTGATCCGATCAGCCTGATCCGATCAGCCTGCTTGCCGCAACAAGCTGTACACGCGGCCGAATTCGAGCGCCGGCACGTGGCCGTCGCCGTCCGGCAGAAACTCGACGAGGCCGACGTCGCTGGCAAAGGTCGTGTTGCTCAGCGGCACACACGCCATCTCCCGGTCCACCTCTTCCGAGTAGAGCAGCAGCTCGCCGTCCACCACCCGCACCGCCACCTTTTCCACCCCGCCGTACCGCCCCTCGTAGCGTGCCCACCGCTCCGGCTGCGGCACGAACGCCTCGTCGGGCGTGAACCGCCGGCACGGCGAGCTGTTCACCTGTATGTACCCCACCGGCCCGCTCTCACCCCCTGGCACGAACCCCACGGACACGCGCGCGCCCGTCGACAATTGGCGCCCCGTGTACACGCCGCTTCGCACCAGATCGAGCGCCATCCGCTCCCCGTTCCACGTCAGCGCCAGCGCCCCATCCTCCGCCTGTACCACTGCCAGCCCGCGCCAGTCGCCCAGGTAGGCGCCCTCGTACAGCGGCCAGCGCGCTCGCTCGTCCGCGGCCAGGGGCGCCGGCGCTCCCCCTGGCGGACCCGTGGTCTTGCCGGCGGGCAGCAGCGCGTCCAGCAGCCGGTCCGACAGCGCCTCGGCCTGGTCCCACACCCCCTGCGCGCGGTTGAACAGCAAGATCGCCGCCGCCCCCTCTGCCGGCACCAGCGCCAGCCGCGTCCCAAACGCGCTGATCGCCCCCTCGTGCCACACCCGCCGGTAGCCCCCGTACGCGTCGAGCGCCAGCCCCAGCCCGTATGCCGCCTCGTTCGCCGCCAGCTTGTCGGCGTGCGGGCGCACCATCTCGGCCACCGACGCCGCCGACAGCACCCGCCGCCCGTCCACCTCGCCGCCGCCGAGCAGGAAACGCGCATACTGCGCCAGGTCGAGCGCTGTCGAGATCACCGAGCCCGACGGGTAGCCGCCGGCGTCGTCCGCATACCTGTGCTGCACGCGCAGCGTTCCGTCGCGCACCAGCTCGTGCGACTGCGCCACAGGGTACGTCATCGCCACCGTCGGGTCGAAGGTCGTGCGCGCCATCCCCAGCGGCTCGAAGAACAGCTCGCGCATCAGCTCCGTGTACGGCTTGTCCGCCAGCACCTGCAGCAGGTACCCCACCAGCCGGATGCCCGGGTTGCTGTAAGAATAGAGCGTGCCGGGCGGCGCCACGAACCGGTAGCGCGGCACGTCCTCGCGCACGTACGCCTCCAGCGCCCCCGCCCCCTGCCGTCCAAACGGCGTGTGTGACGTCTGCAAGCCCGCCGAGTGGCTCATCAGCAGCCGCGGCGTGATCGCCTCTTCCGCCCCCGGCTCGCTGAACCTCAGCCACGGCAGGTACTCGACCACCGGCCTGTCGAGGTCGAGCTGGCCCATCTCCACCAGGCGCATCGCCGCGGCGCACGTCATCCCCTTCGTCACCGACCCGATCCGGAACAGCGTCTGCGGCGTCACCGGCGCCCCACCATCCTCCACACTCGTCACCCCAAAGCCACGGGCATAGGCCACCACCCCGCCGCGCACCAGCGCCACCGCCACGCCCGGCACGCGATATTCATCCATCCACGCCTCGACGTCGCACTCCAGCTCGTACACGTTCATCTTCATCTCCCCGTGATCGATCCCGGCTCCCGCCGCCTGCCCCTCATTTTCCCGCGTACCGCACGCCCGTTTCGATTCTACCACAGAGATGCGCGAAAAGGCAAAGAGCCTTCCCTCGAGCAACTGAAAAAAGGCGCGAGAGAGTTTTCACCCTCTCGCGCCTTTCATCTCCTTCCGCGCCGCAGACGGCGCCCCGCGCCTATTCCCGCGGCATTCCCTGCATCAACCCGATCCGGTTGCCACCGGGATCGCCGACGATGGCAATCCAGCCCACTGTCGGAATTTCTGTCTTGTCCAGGTAAACCGGCGCGTCCAGCTTGCGCGCCCGGTCGAGCATCGCGTCGATGTTCTCGACGTCGATATAGACCACCACGTCACCCGGATTCATGCCGTCGCCGTTCACCGCCGCAAAGCCGATGCCCGGCTCGTCCATTCCAAAGTTGGTCATCGTATAGTTCATCAGCTCGTCCGTGACGACCGGCCAGTCAAAGAGCTTCCTGTAAAACTCACCCGACGCCGGAACGTCGGTCGATGCCACTTCAAGCCACGCAATCCTGTTAGTCATCATGTCCCCCTTTTTACGTCCGTTCGGAAAGGACGGTTGATGGGGTACATGGTAGCATGAAACAACCCATTTGTCAAGACGCGGATGATAAAAATTATATTAAAACAAATGTTCTGCCACAGGTGTTGCAGCCGTGCTCCGCATGGCCGCATCACAGGCGGGCAGCGTTCTGGGGGCCCGAGCTTGCTCGGGAAAGTCTCGCCCCGCGTGCAGTTGTCCCCAGGGCAAGCGCAGGCCTCCATTCTTTCTCAACCTGGCAGCTCGATGTGCGTTGGCACCGCCTCCCGCTCACCACCGGCGCGCAGCCCCTCTTCCAGGTGCACGATCGCAGGCACGAACAAGCTCCCCAGCCCGAGCAGGCTGAACAGCGCCCCCCCCACGACGAACCACGGCCGCACCCCTACCACGTCTGCCACCGGCCCCGCCACCGCCAGGCTGAGCGGCATCATCGACATCGCCGCGCTCGACACCAGCGTGAACACCCGCCCCTGCATCTCGGGCGCCACCGTCGACTGCAGGATCGCAGACAGCGGCCCGTTGATCAGCGGGTTCATCGCCCCCGACACAAACAGTGCGCCCAACGCCAGCGGAAACGCATCCGCCGGCGTCAGCCCCACCCCCACCATGCCCAGGCCGCCGACGACGAGGCCGCCGAGCGAGGTATAGACGCGCCGCCGAAAGCCCCCCCACACACTCAGCACCAGCCCACCCGCCAGCATCCCACTGCCCCAGGCCGACTGCAGCCCCCCCAGCTCCAACACCCCACCCCGAAAGTGCTCCGTGACGAGCAGCGGCATCAGCGAAAAGGCCGGGTTGATGACCAGATTGATCACCATCGACAGGATCAGCACCGCCACCAGGCCGGGCCAGGCGCGCACATAACGCAGCCCGGCCCAAAAGTCGGCCCACACCCGCGCCACCAGCCCCTTGCCCTCGTCGCGCGCCGCCTGTTCCGGCTGCGGAATAACCACGAACAACAGCGGCACGATCGCCATCAGCGCTGTGCCGACGTCGATCGCCATGATCGCGTGCAGCGGCATCAGGCTGATCAGAATGGCGCCGAGGGGCGGGGCCACGATCCCCAGCGCGCCTTGCAGCGTCTGGTTCAGCCCGGCGACGCGCGACAGGTGCCTGCCGGGCACCATCAGCGACGTCGACGCCTGCATCGCGGGCCAGTGAAACGAGCCACCGAGAGAACGGGCGAACATGGCGACGTAGACGTGCCAGGTGCTCAGCGCATCGCGCCAGAACAGGTACGCCAGCCAGGCCGAGACCAGCGCGACGAACGCGTCGGCCGCCACCATCACGCGCTTCCTGTGCCACCGATCCACCAGCGCCCCGGCGAACGGCCCGAGGATCACCGCAGGCAGCACCGCCACGATCGTGCCCGTCGCCAGCACCGTCGCCGACCCCGTCGTCTCTGTCAGCCACCACACCAGCGCGAACTGGACCAGCCGGCTTCCCACGAGCGAAAAAGCCTGCCCCGTCCAGATCGCAAAGAAGGGAATCTGCCAGCGCGAGATCACCTGTTGCGGCCCTTGCATGTGCACCTTATACCCGATCCCCCCCGTCCTGTCAAGCCCCCAAACCTGATCAGTGCGACGCACCCGCCGTTTGGGTGCGTTGCACTTGG
>JAFGIA010000449.1 GCA_016929795.1 Anaerolineae bacterium | reverse complement strand
GGCAGAGTGATGACTTCCATCAGACAGGGTACGCATTTCCCTTGTTTTATGCAAATTTGTCAGGATCATTTTCTGAATGTCTATAGCAGTTTGCCGTCTTCTTTTTTGCCATCGGCATGTGGTGTTTTCGCTACGAGTGACAAACCATCCGAAAAAACAAGAGCGGCTTCCACCCTGCCGCAGGTGCTTTTTGCACGCCTGGGGGAAGCGTGTATAATAAACGCCGGGAGTGCAACCACAGGGAGGTTCGTTCGTATGCCGATCTACCACTACAGGTGCGATGCGTGCGGCCACGAGTTCCAGCGCAAGCAGCGCATGTCAGACGACCCGGAGCGCATGTGCCCCGAGTGTGAGGGGCCGGTGCGCCGGATCATCCAACCCGTCGGCGTGATCTTTCGAGGGTCAGGATTTTACATCACCGACAACCGCCAGGTCTCTTCGCCCACTCTCACCCCACCCAAAGAGGGCGCGAAGGCGAAAGAGGAGAGCGACGGGGGGGATAGCCAGGCACCAGCCACGAGTGAGACACCGGCCAAGAGCGAGGCACCGGCCAAGAGTGAGACATCGGGCACGGCAGACAAGAGTGATGCCTGAATAGAATGTGTTGTTACATCTGGAAGCGGCCGGAGGCCGGGATCACCTTGTAGCGAAAGTTCGTGACATACTCGAGCAAGCGATCCTTCAGGTTGGTCCACTCGGAGCTGTCAAGAATATTGCGCATTTCTTCTACGCTGTCCGTGACCCCCGCCGTCAGGATCTGGGGTCCTTCTCCGTAGAGGGTGTACCATGCCTCCGTGGGCTGCCAACCCATCTTCATCAGTGCAGGAGCAAAAGTCTGCATTGCAAACTCAAAGTAGGTCTGCTCCTTCCCTGGTCGAATATCCCAGCTCATCAACAATTTCACAGTCACAGGATCCATGTCCTCCCGGTTAGATCATCATGATTCCAGTATCATCTCAATCACTGGGGGGCTGTAGGGCGGATAGGCAATCCGCCCTACAGCCCGCCCCGGCTTTTTGAGATGATCATGATTCCAGAATGCAGGTGCCGCCTAAAAGCGAATGGCTCGCTGGAAGCGCTTGCCATTCCGGCCAAAAGGGCCTACTGCGGCCAGGTTTAGCCGCTCATCACAGAAAACAGTGGCCGCCACCCGTTGCAAGTCCGCAGCCTCTACAGCATCGATGTGGGCAAGCACTTCTTCCGGATCGAGCACTTGCTCACGCGACAACTCTTGCCGCACGTACCAGGTGGCGACGGAAAAGGGATCTTCGAGAGAGAGGGCCATGCGGCCGCGTACAAACTCCTTGGCCTTGGCCAGCTCATCCTCGGGCACCGGCTCCCGGCGCACGCGGTCGAGCTCAGCGAGAATGGCGCGGGCCGCTTCCTCCCCCCGGGCCGGGGCAACGCCGGCATAGATGCCCACAGCGCCCGTATCTTCGAGTGCGGTGACGTACGAATCGACACTATAGGCCAGGCCCAGTCTCTCACGCACCTCCTGGAACAATCGCGACTGCATGCCTTCGCCGAGGATCACATTCAGAATTCGGACGGCAAAACGATCCGGATCCTTGCGTGACGGTCCCGCGAAACTAAAGACCAGGTGCACCTGCTCGGTTCGCCGGTGTTCCAGCCGCACGCGAGGGCCGTGGCCGTCAGGCGGTGCAGCCTGCCACAATGTCGCTGGACCCGGCTGCCAGCTCCCAAGGTATGACTCTGCCAGTGCGACGGCCTCCTCGTGGCGAATCTGCCCTGCCAGCCCCACGATCGCGTTGCCGGGACGATAGTGATCGGCCAGGTAGGCGAGCAGCGCCCCACGTGTCATTCCACCCACCGTCTCGCGACTCCCTGCCACGTCGCGGCCGAGTGGGTGGTCTGGCCATTGCAGCTCATTGACCAGGATCTGGGCCAGGTTATCGGGTGTGTCGAGCGAATAGCTAATCTCTTCGCCAATCACCCCGCGCTCTTTGTCCATCTCGACAGGATCGAACGTCGGGTCGAGGAGCATGTCGCTCAGGACGTCGAACGCCGGCCGTATGTGTGGCGCCGCCACCTTGGCCCAATAGAGGGTTGTCTCGAGGCCGGTGCTGGCGTTCAGCACTCCCCCCTTGCCCTCGATGGCCTCTGCAATGGCGCGCGGAGTCGGCCAGCGCCCCGTGCCCTTGAAGAGCATGTGCTCAATAAAGTGCGAAGCGCCCGACATCTCGGCTGTTTCGTAGCGTGAGCCCACGCTCAGAAAACAACCGAGGGTCACAGATTGCACGTGGGGCACGGTCACGGTGAGGACACGCAACCCATTGGCCAAAGTCGCCAGTTCGTACATCTACTCCCCTCGGAGCTGTTCCAGGTATTGGCGAGCCAGGTCGGTAGCCATCGTGTCCAGGCCCTCGTCGAGTGCCTGGAACCGCTCAAAGGCGGCAATCGCCTCTTCATTTTGCCCCAGCTCGGTATAGATCACGCCCAAGCCAAAGTGGGCCTGGGCGAGGTCGGGGTCCAGGCGCACGGCCGCCTGGTATTCTTCAAGCGCCGCATCGAGCTGGCCCAACTGGACATAGGCAGCCGCCAGGTTGGAATGGATGTCGGCATCATTCGGCGCGATCTCGAGTGCGCGCTGGTACTGATCGACTGCATCCTGGAGGCGGCCGACGTTGTAAAAAGCCACGCCCAGGTTCGTCAGTGCCGACACGTTCTCAGGGTCAGCTTCAATGGCCACCTGGTACTCGGCGATCGCCTCATCGAACATACCCTGCTGCGTGTACTCGTTCCCCCGTTGAAAGTGCTCTTCAACGGACAGGTCCTCGCCTTCGGGCCCCGGGCGCTCTCCACAAGCACCGAGCATCGTTCCCAGGGCGAGCGCGACCAGCAGGCTGGCCGCCAGAAAAAGTACCAAGCTCTTTCGTTGTGTCACTTCTCCCTCCACTTTTTTAGTCAAGGTACTAGGGCGCCACGTCATCAGGCAAATCGACCAGGGCATAGATCGACACCGGCTCACTCCGGCCACGAACAAGCGCGGGGCCGCGACAGTCGAGATCGATCCTGCAGTCGAGAAGCTGGCACGTGCGCTCAGTCATGAAAATCCGCCCGCCTGGAGCCAGCTCCTCCAGCCGCTGGGCCAGGTTGATCGTGTCCCCGATGGCCGTGTAGTGGAGCAGCTCACGGGCACCGATATTGCCCACCACCGCTGGACCCGACGCGATGCCGATCCCAAATTGCATGCGCAGATGCGCCGGCAGGCGGGCATGATACGCCGCGATGTCGGATTGCAGCTTCCAGCCGGCACGCACTGCGCGCAGAGCGTGATCGCTCTGCGGCAGGGGAGCATTAAAGATCGCCATGACCAGGTCACCCGCGTATTGGCTGATCGTGCCCTCATAGGCCAACACGGCACGTGCGGCCACTGTGAGGTGCCCGTTCAGCACGTCGACCAACTCCTCGACCGACAGGCTCTCCGACAAGGTCGTGTAGCCGCGCAGGTCGGCAAAGAACGCAGTCACTTCCTGCTGCTGCCCCCCAAGGCTCACCTTGGCGGGATTGGCGAGCAGTTGCTCCACAACGTGCACAGGCACATAGCGCTCGAACGTCTGGCGGATGACCTGCTGCATTTCGCGCAGTTGATCTGCCTCCTGCTTGGCGCGCAGCCTGGCCTTGACACGCGCCAGCAGCTCGCGATAGTCAAAGGGCTTGGCCATATAGTCTTCGGCGCCGAGCTGCAACCCCTTGACGCGCTGATCGGGTGCCGACCACGCAGTGAGCATCAGGATCGGAATATCGGCTGTTGCCGAGTCGGCCTTGAGTTGCTCGCACACCTGGTAGCCGTTCAGCCTCGGCATGTCGAGGTCGAGAAGCACCAGGTCGGGCAAGTGCTCGTGGATGCGTTCCAGCGCCTGCTGGCCATCGACGGCCACTACGACCTGGTAACCTTCCATCGTCAAAACATCACGCACCAGCTCAACATTGTCGGGACGGTCGTCTGCAATCAAGATGGTCGGTTTTGTCTTCATCTCATCTGCCGATCCCTTCAGCTCAACCTGTGGGCAAGAGCACGCACCCGGGCGCGTGCATCCCTCACAAGCGGCGGCCCGTGCCCAAAACAACAGATCTCAAAATCGAGTTCGGCGATCCTGGTTACCGAGTCGACGGCAGCCGCAGCATATGGCGCCAGGACGCGCGGTGGCGCTGCCAACTGGCCACGCCTGTGGCGGATGGCATCGCCCACGATCAGGATGCCGCGCGCGGCGTGATGGAAGCAGATGCTCCCGGCGGTGTGACCAGGCACGTGCACGACAGACCACGCTCCCAGCTCAGCACCATCCTCTACAGGGTGATCCACCACGGCGGGTGTGTAGTGCACTACATCTCGCACCAGCCAATCAAAGATCCTCTCCAGCCAGTGCCTGCCAGGCACCGGTCCAAGCGCCCGGCCGGCCTGCCCTTGGATCATGGGCACGTCGGCATGGTGGGCAACTACCTCGGCGCCCGACTCTGCCTGGAGCGCCGCTGCACTGCCGGCATGATCAACGTCGCCGTGCGTCAGCCACACGGCATTCAAATCGGCGGGCCCGTAACCGAGCGCCGCCAGGTGGCGCCAGATGACCCGCTCTCGCCCTGGCATCGCAGCATCCACTACAACAGCCCCGTTCTCCTGGCACAAGACATAGACCTTGACGTCCCAGATGCGCTCGATCCAATGTACTCCGGGCACAATCTCCACAGCCGGCGCCTCGCTACCTGATCTGTCCACACTGCGATCATGAAGCAGAATGGTAGAATTGTCTGTTGCGTTGGCTACAGACAGCGCGCCTGTCATTCAAGCACGCCACCTCACCCGCCCGCAGCGGCGGCTGCATCCTCAACGATCTTGACCCCTGCACTGGCGCCGATGCGGGTGGCTCCTGCCGCGATCATGGCGGCTGCATCCTCGTAGGTGCGAATGCCACCGGCGGCTTTGACACCCATACCAGGGCCTACGGTGCGGCGCATGAGCGCCACATCCGCCACTGTCGCACCGCCAGGTCCAAAGCCCGTGCTCGTCTTCACATAGTCGGCCCCGGCTGCCTGCGCCAGCTTGCAAGCAACGACCTTCTCGGCATCGATCAGGAGCGCGGCTTCGATGATCACCTTGAGCAGCGCGCCGCCAGCGTGGCAGGCACGCGCCACTGCCGCAATGTCGTCCTCGACATCCTGCTCCACGCCCGACTTGAGTGCGGCGATATTGATCACCATATCAATCTCGGCGGCACCGTCGGCAATCGCCTGCTGGGCCTCGTACACTTTGACAGGAGTGCGTGTCGCGCCGAGGGGAAAGCCAACGACGGTGCATACGGGCACCCCCGCCTCTGCCAACAAGGAATGCGCCAGCGGCACATACACCGGGTTGATGCATACTGAGGCAAAATGGTAGCGGCGTGCCTCGTCGCACAACTGTGTCACCTGCGCTGCTGTCGCATCAGGCTTGAGCAGCGTATGATCGATCATGGCCGCCAGGCGGCTGGCCATGCCACTGGCCGTGCCGGCGGGCTGTGGTGCTGTCTCATTTCCCTCCATGGCTCCTCCAGGTCACGGGGCTGCCTGCACAGCAGGCGCCGAACTCCAATAGTCGGCATTCGGGATCACGCCCCACTCGGCGGGCGGCCAATAGCTCAACCAGGCCTTGCCGACGATCTTGTCCGCAGGCAGTGTCCCCCAATTGTGCGAGTCACTCGAATTGTTGCGGTTGTCGCCCAGGACATAATACTGCCCGTCAGGAATCGGCACCGGTGGCTCTGAATAGCGCCCGAGAGCCGCAATGTAGGGCTCGTCGAGGAGGCGCTGGTTGACAAACACCTGGCCGTTCCGGAGCTCGATCACCTCGCCCGGGAGGCCGATCACGCGCTTGATGAGCTTGCGATCAGGCGTGCGCGGATCGACAAATACGACAATATCCCCACGCTGCGGATCGTAGAGGCGGTAACCCAGCTTGTTGACGATCAAAAACTGGTCATCTTCGAGGGTAGGCAGCATGCTATGGCCTACGACGCGATAGTTCTCAAAAAGAAACGTCCGTACCAGGACATAGATCAACAAAGTGAGCAGAACCGTCTCTACCATGTCGCGGAGAGCGGAATGCTTTTCTTTTTTTTCAGTTTCTTCGCTCTGCATAAAAGTACCTGTCAGCTCACTGTCAAACAGCCCCTTTGGCGCAACACCATCCAGAGGACCATACGCGAGAATTATAGCCCAAATCGGTGCGCATGGCAAACCCACCACGCCAGGCGGATGACGGCATAGGATGCCAGGGCTTGACAAATCGACGGGCATGGTGTATATTGGATGCAAGGGCACGGCGATCACGGTCGTGCCATTTCATTCTGAGGTGAAGGAGGAGGCGATAGGATGGGATCCAGGCAACGCGCTCGAACGCTGCTCTGGCTAACCAGCACCCTCGCCCTGATGTTGGTTTTCCTGGTTGGCTGTGCAGAGGTGGAGGTGATTGACACCACGCCTGAAGCCGAAGTCGGGGTGTTCACCAGCCCTCTTTCGGAACAGAGCAAACACGATCTGGCAGTCATGACTGTTGAGTTTGATCCCCCTCTCAGCTACCAACAACTGATCGCACGGCGCCAGTCTGTGGCGCTGCTCGTCGTCGTCGAAAACAGAGGCACCATCACCGAGCGTGAGGTGGTGGTGGAAGCAAAGCTCACCAGCCCTCAAGACAGCACCCTGTCGATCGCGCAGGAGGCCGTCGTGGGGGGTATCGCCCCTGGCGAGATCCGCATCGTGCGTTTTCGCCGCCTGGACGACATCCCCTACCACGAAACCTACCGCCTCGAAGTAGCCGTCGAGCCGGTCAGTGGAGAGAGCAACCTGAGCAACAACCGCAAAGCATTTGAGATCCAGATCCATCGCGATTAGTGCCTGCCTGAAAAGGCATGGAGAGAACGTTGTTCAGGTGGCGGGGTAACATCAGCCAGGGCATCTCGATGCTCGTCGTTGGCCTCTCTCTTGGCCTGCTGTTCAGCCTGGTGTGGAGTGCCCCCTCGGCCCGTTCTGTCGAAAGTGGCAGCGGGCCAGGCAGTGTGTCGTTGAGCGTGGAGCGGCTGGAAGCTGAACAACGGGAACTACGCGCCTCTCTCGCCATCCTGCGCGAGGAGTTGGCGCAAAGACGCCAGACAGCCGCAGCCAACACAGATCGCCTCCAGGCGCTCAAGTCAGAACTCGACAGGCAGGCTCTTCTTGCCGGCCTCGTCCCGGTTGCCGGCCCCGGGGTCAGCATCGTGCTCGATGACAGTGCTGCCCAGATCTCGCCTGGGGCCGACCCGAATGCCTACATCATCCATGAGCACGACCTGCGCGACATCGTGAACCTGCTGTGGATGGCTGGATCGGAGGCGATCGCGATCAACGACGAGCGCCTGGTAGGGACCTCATCGATCTATTGTGTTGGCAGCACGGTAATGGTCAACAACACCCGCCTTTCACCACCTTATACGATCCGCGCCATTGGCAACCCGCGGGTGCAGCAAGACTACCTGCGCAATCCCTCGTATCTGCGCAATCTCAAAGAGAAACAGCGGCTTTACAGCCTCTATTTCCAAGTGCGCAGCGCATCGAGCGTCGAATTGCCAGCCTACAGCGGCAGTGTGCGGGTGCGCTTGGCGCGCCCTGGTGAGTGACCCCCATGCTCACTCATAAGTGGATGGTACACCTCTCCCTCACAGCCGTCTGCCTGGTGCTGGGGTTGATGTCGGCAGTGCAGCTCCGCTCACGGCAGAGCATACAGCCCATCCTGGTCGAGGGATGGGACTATGCAGTGGCCGATCTGATCGACAGCAACGCGCGCCTGCGCAGCGAGATCGAATCGCTCGAGCAGGAACTGGAGGAGCTGCGCCAGGAGGAAAGCAGTGCGGCGATGCTGCAATCACTGGTCGACGACACGAACCGCCTGCGCATTGCCAATGGCCTCGTGGCCGTGTCGGGGCCTGGTGTCGAGGTGGTTGCGACAGGCCCGATCAGCATCCTCGACCTGCACGACATGATCAACGAACTGCGCAACGCAGGCGCCGAGGCGCTCGCCCTGAACGGGCAGCGCCTGGCGTCGTGGTCGGCGATCAGTAACGACGGTGTGTACGTCACGATCGACGGACAGCCCACCACTTCCCCCTATCGCCTGGAAGCCATCGGCGACGCGGGCAACCTAGAGACTGCCCTGCTCCGTCCCGGCGGCCTGGTCAGCCTCGTCCAGCAGGCAGATCCTCGCATCGCGATCGAGGTCGAGATCCGCGAAAAAGTCACGCTCCCGGTTTACCAACAGCCGCTCGAATTTGTCTATGCGCGGCCGGTAGAGTGAGCCGCGCGGCCGGCAGGCTGAACCCCTATTTGATCAGGTCCAGCATTCGCCCCACCTTCTCAAACTTGGTCAACACGAACGCCATTTGCTCGTCTGTGTGAGTGGCCATATAGCTCGTGCGCAGCAATGACAGGTTGGGCGGCACCGCGGGGGGGATCACTGGATTGGTATACACGCCTTCTTCAAAGAGGAGGCGCCAGGTGAGGAACGTCGCATTCATGTCGCCGATGATAATGGGGATGATCGGCGTCTCGCTCGGGCCAGTGTTAAAGCCCAGCTTTTTATACTCGGCGCGCATATTGTCGCCGATCTGGTTCACACGCTCGATCCGCGCCGGTTCGTCGATGATCACGTCGAGCGCCGCCGACACGGCCGCCACGTTGCCCGGCGGCATCGACGCGCTAAAGATCAAAGACCGGGCATGGTGCTGGATGTAGTGGATGACTGGCTCGGCACCGGCAATAAAGCCGCCGAGCGACGCGAACGACTTGCTGAACGTGCCCATCACCAGGTCGACGTCGTCGTTCACGCCGAGGTGGACAGCGGTGCCCTTGCCACCGCCCAGGACGCCGATCGAGTGTGCATCGTCGACCATGAGCCGCGCGCCATAGCGCTTGCACAGCGGGATCATGTCGTGTAGCGGCGCAATGTCGCCGCCCATGCTGAACACGCCATCGACCACCACCAGCTTGCCCGCCCCCTCGGGAATGGCGCCCAGCACGCGCTCCAGGTCGGCCATGTCGCCGTGGCGATAGCGCTTCATCGTGCCGAACGACAAACGGCAGCCGTCAACGATGCTGGCATGGTCATCTTTGTCGGTGACGACATAGTCACCGCGCCCCAGGAGCGACGACAGCGTGCCGACATTCACCTGGTAGCCGGTGCTAAACACGAGCGCGGCTTCCTTCTCGACATACTCGGCCAGGCGCCGTTCCAGTTCCAGGTGCATCGCCAGAGTCCCGTTCAAAAAGCGCGAGCCGGTGCAGCTTGTTCCAAACTGCGCCGTCGCCTCGCACGCGGCGCTGCGCACTTTGGGATGCGTGGTCAACCCCAGGTAGTTGTTCGAGCCGATCATCACCAGCCGTTTGTCGCCGATGGTCACCTCCGTGCCTTCCGTGTCGTCGAGAGGCATAAAGTAGGGGTAAAATCCACTTTCCATCAGATCCTTGGCGTCGGTCCATTTGCGGCACTTTTCAAAGAGATCCATCTTTACCTTCCTTGGCTGAGATATAGGCAGCTATATATCGGGCTAACCATCAGTGGTTGCAGGTGGCGCAGTGCGTGCCCGCACACGATCCACACCCGCTGCCCGTCCCGCTGACCTGGCGGGTCTCGCCATTGCTGCCGCGGCTGACGGCGGCAAAGAGCGACAGGGCGCGCGCGGTCGCGCTGCCGTCACAGTGCGCGCACGCAACCGGCGCGTCGGCTTTGCTCAACGGCCGCAGCTTTTCGAACCGGGCCCCACACTCTCGACAAACGTATTCATAAATTGGCATCGTCCCAAGCCTCTTCCAGTTTGGCATTCAAACTGGCCTATTGTACAATGCTTTCACAATTCGGTCAAACGAGGCAAGTGATTTCATGGAAAAGGTCATACCGCTCGCTGCCATATTGGATAGCCTCAAGGATCCGATCCTGGTCGCCGACACCGAGCATGTGACCCGCTATATGAACAAAGCGGCCATTGCTCACTACCCAGAGGGCACCTCCCTCATCGGGCGCTCGCTCCTCGACTGCCACAACGCCCGCTCGCAGCAGATGATGATCGATATCCTCGCCGCCATGCAGCGCGACGGCCTCGAGGAACAGCTCATCACCGACGACGACGAGCACCGCATCTACATGCGCGCCGTCCGCGACCAGGATGGCCGCGTGATCGGCTACTATGAACGCTACGAGCCGCCTGTGCCCCAAGCCTAGTGCTGCGCAGTACCAGATATCCAATACCCTATATCCCTTCAAAGGAGGCGCAAGTTGAGAGAGTTAACCGACCGAGCCCTGAACCTGGCACAGGTTCGAGGCGCAAGCTATGCGGATGTGCGTTTCGTCCACAGGCGAACGCAGGACATTGCCGTGAAAAACGGCGTGGTCGACGGCCTGGCCAACAACGAAACCCAGGGATTTGGCGTGCGCGTGGTGGTAGACGGCGCCTGGGGGTTTGCCAGCTCGGCGCTCGTGACCCCCGAAGAAGTGGATCGTGTGACGGCGCTGGCGGTCGAGATCGCATGCGCCAGTGCCCTCTTCAAGATCCACGACGTGAACCTGGGACCGCCGGTCACCAGCACGGGGACCTATCGCACGCCGACACAGATCGACCCGTGGGACGTGCCGGTGGAAGACAAGCTCGCGTTGCTCTTCAAGGCCGACGAAGGGATGCGCGCGACGCGGGGCGTGATGGTTGCCTCGTCGACGCTGGCCCTGTGGCGCGAAAAGATCACCTTTGCCAACAGTGAGGGCGCCTACGTCGAGCAAGAGATCATCGAGTCGGGCGGCGGCATCGAGGCACTGGCCATCGATCCCGCTACCGGCGAGGTGCAAAAGCGTTCCTACCCCAACTCGTTCGGGCGCGATCAGCGGCGCGAGGGCTGGGAATCGATCCTGGTGATGGACCTGCCGGGCAACGCGCCGCGCATCGGCGAAGAGGCGGTCGCGCTGCTAAAGGCGGACCTGTGCCCCAGCGGCGTCACCACTCTGATCCTCGGGCCGACACAGCTCGCGCTCCAGGTGCACGAGTCGACGGGCCACCCGATCGAGCTCGACCGCGTGTTCGGCACCGAGGCCAGCTACGCCGGCACCAGCTTTCTGACGCCCGAGAAATACAAGAGCTTCCGCTATGGCTCTGACATCGTCAACCTGACAGCCGACGCCCGACCCGACGGATCCTCTGCCGGCGGCCTGGGCACCTTTGCCTGGGACGACGAGGGCGTGCCCTCGCAGCGTGTGCCGATCGTGCGCGAGGGGATCTTTGGCGGCTATCTGACTTCGCGCGAGACGGCCCAGCAATTACGTGACATTGTGGGCGATCAAGCACCGGAGCATTCCGGCGGCGCCATGCGCGCCGACGGCTGGGGGCGCATCCCGATCATCCGCATGACGAACGTCAACCTGGAGCCGGGCGAATGGGAATTCGACGACCTGATCGCCGATACCGACGACGGCATCTATATGGAGATGAACAAGAGCTGGAGCATCGACGACAAACGCCTCAACTTTCAGTTTGGGACCGAGATCGCGTACGAGATCAAGAATGGCCAGATGGGGCGCATGCTCAAGAACGCGACCTACACCGGCATCACGCCCCAGTTCTGGCGCAGTTGCGACGCGATCTGCAACCAAAACCACTGGCGGGTGTGGGGCACGCCCAACTGCGGCAAGGGACAGCCGCCCCAGACAGCGCATACAGGCCACGGCACAGCACCCGCCCGCTTTCGCAACGTCCAGGTGGGCGTGATCAAGTAGCCAGGGGAGGAATAGAATGCTCGGACAGAAACGGATCAAGGAAATAACAGACACCATCCTGGCAGCGTCTCCCGCGGACCAGACCGAGGTCGTCGTCGTTTCGGGAGATAGCTACCTGACACGCTTTGCCAATTCGACCATCCACCAGAACGTGGCCGAGACCGATGCCGAGGTGCGCGTGCGCGTAGTGCTGCGCGAGGGGGCAGGCGAGGGGGCGCGCGTGGGCGTCGCCACCACGCACAACCTGGACGCCAACTCGCTGGTACGCACGGTGCAGGACGCCGCCGAGGCAGCCCGGCTCCAGCCGGTCAACCCCCACTTTACGTCACTTCCCGGCCCGCAGCCCCTCGCGCACGTCGACGCGTTCAGCGAGTCGACGGCCAACTGCACGCCGGAACAACGCGCGCGGGCTGCCGGGGCAGTGTGCCTGATGGCGCGCGGCGCAGGGGTGGTCGCATCGGGGGCACTGACAACAGGTGGCGTCGAGCTGACCGTCGCCAACTCGCTCGGCACCTTGGCCTACCACCCGGCAACCTTTGCCGAGCTGAACACAGTGATCATGAGCGATACGAGTGCAGGGTATGCAGCCGGCAGCGCCCTCGACTTTGACGAGCTCGACTATGAGGCCATCGGCCGCGAGGCGGTGGGAAAATGCCTGCGCAGCCAGAACCCACAGGCCCTGGCGCCGGGCGAGTATGCCGTCATCCTGGAGCCGTACGCGGTGCACGATTTCGTGCAGATGATGGGCTGGACCGGCTTTAGCGCGCTGGCCTACCAGGAAGGGCGCAGCTTTATGAGCGGCAAGCTGGGCGAGCAGATGGTGGACCCGCGGGTCAACATCTGGGATGACGGGCTGAGCCCAGACGGCATCCCCCTGCCCTTTGACTTTGAGGGCGTGCCCAAGCAGCGCGTGGAGCTGATCAAGAATGGGGTGGCCCACGCCGTCGTCTATGACTCCTATCGCGCCGCCAGGGAGGCGGGCAAAAGCTCGACCGGGCACGCGCTGCCGGCGCCGAACCGGTTCGGCCCCTTCCCGCTGAACATCTTTTTTGGCACCGGAGACGGGTCGCTGGAAGAAATGATCGCCGGGACGGAGCGCGGGATCTATGTCACGCGCTTTCACTACACACGTCCGGTGGAACCCAAGCGCGTGGTGATCACGGGCATGACGCGCGATGGCACCTTCCTCATCGAAAATGGCGAGATTGCCTACCCAGTCAAGAACCTGCGCTTCACACAGAGCTACCTGGAGGCTCTGAACAACCTGGACAGCATCGGCCGCCAGGCCAAAATGCTGGAAGGGATAGGGGGCATCGGTCACGACAGTGTGCCGGCGCTGAAACTGAACAAGTTCAACTTTACGGGAGCAACCGAGTTCTAAGGCATGAATGACGTCCCCATCTTTAAACCGCAGCGGTCGATGGGCTGGATCTGGCCGCCGCTCATCGCGCTCTTGTTGCTTGCGACGATGTTGCTGGTGACGACGGGAATGGGCCTGCTGACGGCGCTGCCCGGCGGAGAGGGGTGGATGGCGGTGCTGCTCAGCACCGCCATCCACCTGGTAATCCTGGCGATCCTCTTTGAACGGCTGCGGACCGTCACACTCCGGAAAGGGGAGGGAGCAGGCCAGGTGGAGGAGGTCGCCTACTTTCGGCGAGAGCGCGACGGAGGCTAATGGAGCACCCGCCGGAGTGGTACATCCACAAGCTGCGCCAGTTGAAAAGGGTGGAAGCCAGGATCCGGTTCGGGGACCAGCCAGTGCCGCCGGGGCGGAATCTGATCTGGAACCAGTTCTTTTCGACAAGAACATGGGACGACGCGCAGGTCAGGTATCCGCTGCGCCTGCTGGTGGACCTGGATCGGGAGCGGCGCAAAGAGGTCTTTGAGGAGTATTTCTCCTGGGTCTATTTCCAGTACTATCGCGAAAACGGGCTGACGACCAGCAACCTGTACGATCCAGCTCTGCTGGCTCTGCTGGGCCTGCCACCAGGGGCCGCGACGCAGGATATCAAACGCCGCTTTCGCACGCTCGCCAAACGTTACCATCCAGACCACGGCGGCGAGAGTGCGCGTTTTATCGAGCTGATGGACACGTACGAAAAGCTGCTGGGGCGCTAAGGCGGGATTGGCAGTGAAGATCTGGCTGATCGAGCCCTACTACGCCGGGTCGCACCAAGCGTGGGCCGACGGTTATCGTGCCCACAGCCGCCACGACGTGCACCTATTCACCATGCCCGGCCGCTTCTGGAAGTGGCGCATGCAGGGCGGCGCTGTGACACTCGCACGCCGGGTGCAAGGAGCAGACGAGCGACCAGACGTGATCCTGGCGTCGGACATGTTGAACCTGCCGGCCTTCCTGGCACTCGCCGGCGAGCGCCTGGCGACAGTGCCCATCGCCCTCTACTTTCACGAGAACCAGCTCACCTACCCTCTCCAGCCTGGAGAAAAGCGCGATCTACACTATGGGTTTATCCACTTGATCAGTGCGCTGCGCGCGGACGCCGTCTATTTCAACTCGGACTATCACCTGCATGCGTTTTTCGACGAGCTGCCGCGACTGCTCAAGCATTTTCCCGACTTTCCCGAGCTGTGGACAGTGGACGCCATCCGTGCCAAAGCGAGCGTGCTGCCCCTCGGCCTGAGCCTGGCTCCTCTGGATGATCACCGCCCGGCACAGGCACAGGCAGGACGGCCGCTCCTGGTATGGAACCACCGGTGGGAATATGACAAGGCGCCGGAAGTGTTCTTTGCAGCGGTGCGTGCGCTCGCGGCGGAGGGGCTCGATTTTGGCCTGATCCTGCTCGGCGAGAGCTTTTGCAACCGGCCCGACGAGTTCCTGTCCATCCGCGAGGCGCTGCCCGAGCGCATCGTCCACTTTGGGTACGCGCCCGACCGGGCAACCTATGCGCGCCTCCTCTGGCAGGGCGACGTGGTGGTGAGCACGGCGATCCACGAATTTTTCGGCAGTGCCGTGGTCGAGGCGTGCTACTGCGGCTGTTTCCCCATCCTGCCGAACCGGCTAGCCTACCCCGAGCTGATCCCGGCGCAACACGCTGACGCGTGCCTGTACGACGACTATGACGGGTTCGTGGAGCGGCTGCGCCAGGCGATCTTGCATCCCGATCGGGTGCGCGCCGGATCACTCCGCGACGAGATGGCGCAATTCGATTGGCGGGCGATGGCGCCGCGCTACGATGCAGCGCTCGAGTTCCTCACGCGGACATAGCCGGGACGTCACGGCTGCGCTTCGAGCAGGGCGTTGGCCTCGACTGCTGCCCAGTACAGGGCAGTCTGAGGATCATCGTAGCCATAGGTAACCGATAGGATGGCTGTGTAGAGCAGGTTGTTCACCTCGAGGCCGGCAGGGATCGAGGGCTCGGGCCGCGCGTGAGGCAGGATGTCGGTGACCTGGCTGGCGAGAAAGGGGTGCGCTTCCAGCGTGTCGGTCATGTAGCCGAGGGCCGACAGGCGTACGGGCATCGACTGCAAGGTGCCAGCCCAGCGTGCCGACTGCCGGGGCTCGGTAAACCACCGGATCAGGCGCCACGCCTGGCGCTCTTTCTCCCCGTCGCCGCGCACGATGAAAAAACTGGCACCGTAGGATAGTGTGGCAGACTGCGCCGGATCGGCCTGGGGGATCGTGGTCTGATACCACTCAAAAGGAGCGACGCCCCACTGGAGCGCCCCCTCATAGGCATCGAGGTAGTAGGGAGTGTTGCCCGTGCTGGAGAAGGTGAACGCGGCCTGGCCCTGGGCAAAGGCCACATAGTCCCCAAAAGCATCCTCCGGCCGCCATGCAAGCCCCACATCGATCAAGTGCTGGAGGAAGGCCAGGCTCGCCACTCCTGCCTCGCCGTGAAAGACAGCCTGGCGCCCGGTCGCGTCGACCACGCTCCCCCCCCGGCTGTAGAGCCAGGCGTCGAACGTCGACGCGCTTTCGACGTAGGGGTAGCAGGGCACGCCTGTGGTCGACACGACGTCAAAACACGCCTGCTCGAACTCGTCCCAGGTGGCGGGCGGCCGTTCCCACCCTGCCGCCGATAGCACCGTCTGGTTCACCCACATGCCAATGGCATTTTGGGAAAAGGGAAAGGCAAAGAGCCGGTTCCCATAGGTCGGCAGCCGCCCGGCGTCGACAAATCCGGGGAAAAAGTCGACCAGCTCTGTGGCCGTGAGGCCGAGATCTGGATCGTTCAGGTAGAGATCGAGTGGGACAACCACGCCGGCGTCGGCATACTGCGCGATCATGCTCGGGAAGGCGACGCCCAGGTCGGGCAGATCGCCCCCATCGATCCCTGCCTGCATCGCGTCGTGAATGCCGGCGTAGCCAGCCCGGGCATCCAGCTCGACGTCCACGTCGGGGTTTTCCACCTCAAAGTCGTGCACCATCTCAGCCAGGAGCAATCCCAGGGGCTGGTCGAGGGGAAACGGTTCCCAAAGAGTTAGCACGGGCGATTCCGGCTCCGGGGTGCGCGTCAAAGCGGGCACGACGGAAGGCGTGATCTCTGGTGTCGAGGTGCCGGCGACAGGCAGCGGCGGCATGTCGCAGCCGGAGAGCAGGAAGAGCAGTGCGAGGAGCAGCGGTACCAAGAACCTGTCATTGCGAGGAGCGAGCGCAGCGAGCGACGAAGCAATCCCCAACGTGATCCAAGACGGGGATTGCGTCGGCCCAAACAACAGGCCGGGCAATGACGGATTGTTGTCGCGGCGCCAGGTGTTCTCGATCGATCTTTTCATCGATCCTATTATAGATCGATCTGGCGGAAACGACAAAGGCCGGGATTAGTTGGTGCCAGGCCCTGAAAAGAAAAGCGGGCTGCGCGAAAGAGTCGCGCAGCCCGCCTCGATTCCCGGCAAGCCAGGGGTGACCCCAAGGCCTACGGAGTGTTTTCCGCGAGGCTGATGTTGGCGTCCTCTTCGAGCTCGGCCAGCGTGGACGCGATGTCGGCTCCGTCGAGGATGGCGCTGTACGAATCTTCCATCAGCCGCCG
>JAFGIA010000448.1 GCA_016929795.1 Anaerolineae bacterium | reverse complement strand
GTGCCGTCGCACATGCGCACGATGTGGCGCCCGCGGCGCGCCAGGTAGAACTGTGAATAGAAGGTGACCACGCCGTAGATCTGGCTGAGCGAGACGCGCATCTCTTTCGAGACCACCTCCAGCACTTCTTTGGGCAGCCAGCCATAGAGCGCCTGCGCTTTTTGCAGTGCCGGGATCACGGCCCCCTGCCTTGTTTTGTACTCTGCCAGCACCTCGTACAGGGGTGCCAGGTCGATTGTTTCCTGCTCCACCGCAACCTCCTCGTCAGGAATATGTTGAACCATTCGCCGGGCCGATCTCGACCCGGCGGCCGTCGCGCCCCGCCAGCGCCAGCGCCAGCTCGGCGACGGTGGGCGCCCGCACCTTGAACATGGTGCGCGCCGTGATCTCGGACAGGCGGTGGGCGTCGCCACTCACCACCTGGCCAAACTGCCCCACCTGCGGAAAGCGGCGTGCCACCTCGGCCGGGTGGGCACCGCGTGTCAGCTCCATCCCGGCGAGGTCGAGGCCTGGCGGGACAAAGCCCAGGTTGCCGATCAGGCTGAACGATGGCCTGTCGACGTGGGCGGCCAGGACAATCCCCCCCAGCTCGCGCACGCCGGCGACAGCTTCTTCCACCGACAACCCCGTCGAGGTTGCCAGCAGCCGTCGTTCCGTGGTCAGGTACTCGCCCGTGGCGTCGACGACGAACTGGGCTCCGAAATATTCGTCGTCGTTGTCACGGGCTGGCAGGGCGGCGAACACCCGCTCCTGCCACGCGCACACCTGTGGCAGTGTGTCGAACAGGCACACCAGGTGTACCTCTTCGCGGGTCTGCACCTCCATGCCCGGCATCACGACCAGCCCCGTGCCCGCCGCCGCCTCGATCACGCTGGCGACGTTGAGCGCCGCGTTATGGTCGGTGATGGCAATCAGCTCCAAGCCGAGATCGCGCGCGCGGCGCACGATCAGCGGCGGGATCATCTCTACCTCGGCACACGGCGATAGGACGGTGTGCACGTGGAGGTCGGCAAAGAGGTAGCGCCAACCCCCAGCACGTGCCGCGCTCACTGTCACCCGCCCGCGCCGACGCCCAGCTCCGCCAGCTTGCTCACCACAGCAAAGGTGGTGTCGCGCGACTTGAGCAGGGTGACCCTGTTCTCTAACGCGCGGTCTATCGTCTCCATGTCGGGCTCTACCCCTTCGGTGACGATCACCGCCGCCAGATCGAGCATCGAGGCCACGGCCACGACGTTGGGGTGCGCCTGCAGCGTCACCCACACGTATCCCGGCTGGGCTTTGCCCATCACGCAGCTCAACAGATCCGATGCATAGCCGCCGGTGATCGGGCGCTCCAGCCCTCCGTCTGTGGCAACGGTCAGGCGCAGCGGCGCCACCAACTCCTGGACATTCATAACAGGTCCTCCTTGCGCAACGCGCCGCTCTCCTCGCCGGCTTCCCCCGGCTTGGCAGGTGCTTCTGCCGGTGGGATGTCGAACGAGATCCATAGAGTGGTGCCCCGGCCCACTTCCGAAGCGAGCTCCATCCTATCGGCGCACTTTTTAATGTTCAGCAGGCCCATGCCCGCGCCAAATCCCATCTCGCGGATCCACTCGGGGGCCGTCGAATAGCCCGGGCGCATCGCCTGCTCCACGTCGCCGATGCCCGGCCCTTTGTCGGTGACGACGATCTGCACCTGGTCGGGTTGGATCTCGACCAGGATCTCACCCCCTGCCTCGGTGTGGATCACCAGGTTCATCTCGGACTCGTAGGCGGCCACGGCGACGCGGCGCGCGATCGACGGCTTCCCGCCCAGGCGCTCGATGGCGCGCTTGATCTTGCTCGACGCGCCGCCTCCTGCCGAAAAGTCGCGCGCCGCCACCCTGTAGCGCAGCACCAGGCTCGTCCTGTCAGAGACAATGTCCTCAAAGATGTGGCTGGCCCGGTAGCGCTCGATCTCTTGCTCGTGATAGTTCATCTCGAGCCGGCGCAGCAAGCCGCGGATGATGTCGCCGCGCGTCAGGATGCCCACGAGTGCGCCCGAGGCGTCGACCACGGGCAGGCGGCCGTAACCAAAGCGCGCCAGGCGGTTGACGGCCTGGATGACCGATTCGCCCGCCTGGAGCGTCTCGATGTCGGCCGTCATCTTGTCGGCCACCATCGCGTCCATATCCCCCTGTTCAAGTGCCCTGATCAGGTCTTCCAGGCTGATCACGCCGAGCAGTTTTCCCTTGTGTCCCGCCGCTCCGTCCACTACCGGTGTGCCCGAGATCCGGTGCTGGCGCAGCAGCTCTTTGAACTCGCGCATCGACGTGTGCGGTGTGACCGTGACGACGTCGGGCGTCATCACTTCGGCAATTGTGAGCTCGTACACGAGCTCCTGGACCCGGGAAACGGAGGTGGCCGTGTTCTCGGTCATCCTCCCAACCTATTCGGCCTGGCCGCACGTGGCCAGGGGGCCGATGCCGCCCAGTCCCGCGGCGTAGAGGCGGCCACATGCCTCGTAGAGCGTGTAGCGGGTGGCCAGCACCGGAATCCCCACCTCGTTGGCCAGGCGCACCGTCTCGGCCGGCAGCTCTTTGGCGCGCACAATTACGATGGCGCCGATGCCTGCCATCTCGGCGGTGCGGACTATTTGCGGGTTGGCCAGGCCGGTGAGGAGGAGGGCGCCGGCAGGCGCAAAGGCAAGCACGTCGCTCATCAGGTCGGCGCCAAACCCGACAGCAAATGTGCGCTCAAGGTTTGCCTGCCGGGACAAAACCTCGCCGTCAAGCAAGCTCAAAACCGTCGCCAGCTTCACGCTTTCCTCCCCCCTATCCCCCGCCTCACGGCTAGCCTGGATAATCGACTATGTGAATTCTAGCACAAGGAATGGCGTGTGTCAAGTCTAGTAGCCGCGGTGGTACGAAATCCGTCATTGTGCGCCTAGCAGAGTACGCAGTTGTGCATCAGGCTAACTTCTCTTGTCGAAAATCGAACCAGGGTGTCTTACCACCGTGGGTGCACGTGCGGGCGGATCAGGTCGTTGTACACCTCGCGCACGGTCTCCATCGTGGCGGGGCTCAGCGCCGGCAGCTCGCTCGCCGCGGCGTTATCCGCCGCTTGCGCCGGCCGCTTGGCGCCCGGAATCGCTGTGCTCACCGCGTCGAACATCAGGATCCAGCGCAGCGCCATCTGCGCCATCGTCATCCCTTCCGGCACCAGTGCCCGCAGCCGTTCCACCGCCTGCAGGCCCACCTCGTAGGGCACGCCGGCAAAGGTCTCGCCCACGTCGAACGCGTCGCCGTGGCGGTTATAGTGGCGGTGGTCGCTGGGCGCAAACTTGGTATCGGCTCGCATCTTGCCGCTAAGCAGGCCACTGGCGAGTGGCACGCGGGCGAGGATGCCGACCTGGCGTGCGGATGCCTCGCGGAAAAAGAGATCGGCGGGCCGCTGGCGAAAGATGTTGAAAATAATCTGCACCGTCATGACGTTCGGGTACTCGATCGCCTTGAGTGCTTCTTCGACCTTTTCCACGCTGACGCCATAGTAGCGGATCAGGCCGTCGTCCACCATCTCGTCGAGGGCGGCAAACGTCTCGGGCATGTAAAAGACGTCGGTGGGTGGGCAGTGGAGCTGGAGCAGGTCGATCGTGTCGACGCCCAGGTTGTCGAGGCTGCGCCCCACGAACGCGCGCAGGTTGGTGCGATTGTAGCCGGCGGCGACGTGGGGCGACAGGCGGCGGCCCGCCTTGGTGGCGACGATCACCCGCTGGCCAGCGGCACGCTCGCCGGCGGCACGCTCGCCGGCGGCACGCTCGCGCAGCACCTGCCCGACGAGGCGCTCGCTGCGCCCATCACCGTATACGTCGGCCGTGTCGATAAAGTTGACTCCGCAGTCGAGCGCCTGGTGCAGCGCCGCCAGCGACTCTTCGTCGCGCACCGGCCCCCAGTCGCCGCCGATGCCCCACGCGCCAAAGCCGATTTCGGAAACGTTCCAGCCGGTCCGTCCCAAGGGTCGATAGTTCATGGTCTCTTTCTCCTTTTGTTGTCGAGGGGTGGGGAATCGGGACGACCCGAGTCCCCAATCCCGTCAATCAAGGTTAATGCCGTGCGCTGGCCATCGTACGATCTGGCCGGCAGTGGGCATGATCCACGCCGGCAGCCAGGCGAGGGCAAAGAGCCCGACGCGCACGTCGGCACGGCGTGGGCGGACCTCGATCTCTTCCAGGTCGTCGATCCGCGCCACCCACTCCTCTGTCAGTGATTGGATCGCAGTGGCATGCTCCTCTTCCAGTGCCTCGATTTCACTTTCCAGCCTTTCGATCTCTTCTTCCGATTCTTCTACATCGGCCCGTGCCTGGCGGGTCAGGCGGCGCTTGCGGCTGGCGGTCGACACGCTGCGCCGCATCCGCCGTCCCGTGAAAAAGTCGAGCACCGATTCGGCGCCAGACAGGAATTCCTCTTTTTTGCGCGCATCGTACTCGATCGCGTCCTCTTCGAGCTCTTGCTCTTCCCGCTCGAGCCTGTCCTGTAGTTTTTCGCGCTGTCCGTCGAGCCGTGCCCCGACGTCTTGCGCTTCGGCGTCGCGCGCCCGGCGCGCCGCCTCGCGCAGGCGCCGGACGAAGGCCCTGCGCGTCTCGGTGGGTGCGGAGTAGAGCTTGAGGGGACGGTTGTACCAGAGCGTGATCGACAGGTTGTAGTAGAGGTAATCCTCGAACTCTTTTTTCAGCACCAGATACCGCTTGGCCTCACCCATGGTCGGTGGCAGGTCGGCAAAGAGCGCGCCTGCCTCGGGCTGGTTGGCCAGGCTGCCGGTGTCGAGGGCGACCTCGTGACCGGCCCAGGTGATCGTGTCCTCTCTCCCTGCCAGGGGCACCAGGTAGACGAACTGTTCTGTGTGCGCCTGGCGGCTGGCGGCATGGGGAAAGCGCACGGTGCCCAGACCGAGGAGCGCCGGCTCGTAGACGAGGTGCGTGTCACCTGGGGCGCCGGGGCCTGGCAGTGGGTGGCCCGCACGTGCCATCGCGGCCAGGCCCTCGCCCGCAGCCATGGTGAGGGGCACAAATAGTTGTTTCACGCTCGAGGGGAGTTGTGGCGGCAGGCGATGATAGGGCAGGGGAGGCACAAGCGCCGGCCCTGCGCCGGGAGGGATGCCAGCGCGGACCGTCTCGGCACGCAGCGGCTGCTGTTCACCATCCACAGGGTAGACGGGCGTGGCGGGAGATTCGTCGGGGGGGGAGTCTGGTTGGGGTGTGCCCACCAGTGTGCGGAGTTGGGCGCGTGTCAGGGGCCCGTGCAGGTAGCTGAGCGCCCAGCGGGTGCGGAACACGCGCGGGGAGCTCGCGTCCGGCGGGCCGGCGTGCACGTTGTGCAGCAGGAATACGCGCGCCTGGAGTGTTGAGATCAGGCGGTCGAGCTCGGCGCGGCCCGGGCCGGCTGTGCCGGCCTGTATCCCTTCCAGGCCATCGAGCAGGCGCAGCTTGTCGCGCTCGGCCTGCAAGCGGCCGATGAACCAGGTGCCGGCGTTGGTCAGCGCCTTGTAGTCGAGGTCGACGGGGTTCTGCGTGGCAAGCACCAGGCCCAGGCCGGAAGCGCGCGCCTGCTTGAGGAGGGTGAGCAGCGGCTTTTTGGTCGACGGGTTGGCGGGGTGGGGTGGCATGGTTCCAAAGAGCTCGTCCATGTAGAGGAGGGCCCGCAGCCCGGTGGTGCCCGACTGGGCGCGCATCCAGGCGATCACCTGCTCGAGCAGCAGGGTGAGAAAGAATTGGCGCTCGGCCTCGGAGAGGTGGGCGAGGTAGATGATGCTGACGCGCGGCTTGCCGTCAGGGGTGCGGAGCAACTGTGCGATGTCCATCGCGTCGCCTTCCATCCAGCCGGCAAAGGTGGGCGAGGCCATCAGGCCGTTGAGGAGCATGGCCAGAGCCATCCTGTCGCCTTCGGGGTAGAAGGTGTCGAGGGGAAAGACGCCGACCCGGGCGAAAGGGGGGCGTTGGACCTGGATGACGAGCTGGGAGAGATCGAGGTCGTGTCCCTGTTGCCAGGCCGCCATCAGGATGTTTGACAGGAGGAGGTGCTCGCGGCTGCGCACAGGGTCGGCCTGGATGCCGACCAGGCCAAGCAGCGCCGACACGGTGGCCTCGATCCGGTCACGGATCGGCTCGGGATCGATGTCCCAGGCGAGGCGTGGAGCGCGCAGGCTGTGGAGGATGCTCAGGCCACGGCCCGCACTGCTGCCAGGCGTATAGATGGCAAACTCGGCCGCGGCGCGCAGGCGGCTGACGCGTTCTGGGGATTGCCCCGTGCTGGCGAGTCCCTGGCGCCACTGCTCGGACACACTGGCGGCATAGGTGTCGACGTCCAGGCCGCGCCGGCGCGCCTGATCGGCGTCGACCCAGGGGGCGAAATCGCTCGACTTGAAATCGGGAAAGGTGAGGAGCAGGTTCGGCATATCGCCTTTGGGATCGATGACCAGGGCAGGAATGCCATTAAGGGCAGCTTCTTCGAGCAGGACGATGCCCAGGCCGGTCTTGCCGCTGCCGGTCATGCCGAGGATCACGGCATGGGTGGTCAGGTCGGCGGTAGCGTAATAGACGGGGCGATCAAGGGGCTGGTGGTGGGCCAGGTCGTATGCCTGCCCAAGGTAGAAGCGGCCCGGTTCGTCCTGAATATGGTTCATCGCGATAGCCATCTCCTCGTGTCTCGTGTTTTGGATCGCTCAAGCAGTGAACGGCACGGACGGCACCGAAATTGTACGTAAGCGTTCAGTGGGTACTTGAATTGGACACGGATTCACACGGATTCCACGGATTTTAGATGCTTGAGGCGGAATGCCAGCCGGC
>JAFGIA010000070.1 GCA_016929795.1 Anaerolineae bacterium | reverse complement strand
GCCTACGCATTTTCATCCCTCGTGGCGCCCGCCGGGCATGTTGATTCCCTTGTCCTCTATGCAGTGCGCCCGGCAGGCAATGGTTGCCTGCCGGGCGCGGCGGTTAACGACTCTTGCCAGCCGGGGATAATCCGGCTGGCAGGCTGGATCTTATTCTGCTCCCTCGGGACGGGTCATGCCACTGACGTCGCCGCCGAGCGACTCGATGCTGTCGTAGAGGAACTGGATGACGTATTCGGGATTGTGGGCAAACGCCCCCGGGTCCTTCAGCACGTACTGATAGTTGTACGCGGCCTTGAGCAGCGTCGGCGTCCACGCCGCAAACTGCTCGCCTGCGTCGTTAAAGAAGTAGGGGTAGCGGGCCGCGTTGTACTCGATCGCGCCGACGCCCTCGGTGCCCGTGGCGTAGGTCTGTATCGCAGCGTAGAGCGCCTCGGTCATGGTGGCCACCTCACCCGCGATGCCTTCGGCGGTGTCGCCATCGCCGTCATAGTCGGTGCTGCCCATGCGGATGTCGGCCAGCGCTTCCACCGGGTGGCATCCCGTGCAGTCCGCTTCATTGACCGTCAGTGCGTGCACGTTGTGGCACTCGACACAACTGTTGTACGAATCGACATGTGCAAAGCGCCCGGCGTACGCCTTGTCCGGATACTGGTAGGCACCGTTCACTTCCGATCCAAAGAGCGTGGCGCCTGCGGCAAAGTAGTGAATGTTGATGAAGCGGAGTTGGGCGGGGGCGTCCGCCGGCAGGTCGGCCGTGGCACGATCCACAGTGCCGCCAAAGCTACGGCCCTGGTGGCAGGTGAGGCAGAGGTTCGACTGGTCCTCGAGCGTGACCTCGGCGCCACTCGGGAAGGCAACCGCCTCCGTCTCGAACGTGGTAAAGGCGGCCAGGTCGTTGTGGCACGACTCGCAGGTCAGGCCGTTCGACAGTGGCTGTTCGATCTGCACACCGTGCTCCATAAAGAAGGGCAGGCCCTCGGCGCTGTGGCACGTGGCACAGCCGGCCTCGACCATGCCATCCTCGTCCCAGTGGCGCCACGCCTCCTGCGACCCGGCAAAGTGACCGGGGTCGTCGCGACGGGCGTTCGACAGGTCAACCGGCTCGGCGAGCACCTCGTTCAGGCTGGTGATCGAGTCGTGCAGGAGCTGGACAAAGTACTTGCCGCCATGCACGTACCCACCCGGGTCCTTGATCGTGGTATGATAGTTATAGGCTGCCGCCAGGCTGCGCGGTGTCCACTGGTTGTAGGCGTTGTCGCGGCTGATCTCATCCTCGTCCGCTGTGCCGTTGCCATTCGTATCCAAGAACCAGTAGGGGTGCGAGTGGACGTCGTAGACAACCGGCGCTTCCACGACCTCGGCTGCGTAGGCCTGGAGTGCCCCAAAGAGCGCCTGCTGCAGGCCTTCAATCTCGTAGTAGATGCCTTCTTCGACGTTGCCGTCGCCATCATAGTCGACCAGCGAGCCTGCCATGCGGACGTCTTTGAAGTCGCCTTCGGAGTGGCAGGCGGCGCACTCGCCGGCGCGCACTTCCAGGGTATGCGAGTCGTGGCACTCGACGCACGTGTCGTACGCCGCAACGTGCGACAGGTGGCTGTCGTAGGTCATGCCCTCGTACTCGTAACCACCCTTGGTGATCGTGCCAAAGAGCGTCGCGGCGGCGGCATAGTAGTGGATGTTGACAAAGCCGAGCTCCTCGCTCGGGGTGTCGAGCTCTTCGGCGAGGCCGGCACCTTCCACGGCGGCCGTGATCGATCCACCCCAGGCACGTCCCTGGTGGCAGATGAAGCACTGGGCCGACTCGTCTCCGATCTCGACCTCTACACCCGACGGAAAGATGACGCTGTCGAGGGCTGCCACCGCGTCATTGTGGCAGGCGGCGCAGTCGACGACCGTGCCGATCGGCGCGGCGGCGTCGACCTGGAACAAGGCGCTGCCGTCGGCGCCCACATAGTCCTGGAAGCCGGTGGAGCTGTGGCACTGGGCACAGCCGACCGGCACCTCGGCCGGGTCATCCTCGTCCCAGTGGACAAAGGCTTCCGACTCGGCGTCGGCGTGCGGTGAGGCAGCCCACTCCTCCGCATGCGGGCACTGCAGCCCGGCATCGGCAGGGACCTCAGGGCACTCGGGGCAGGCAGTGCACTCGGGACACTCGGGGCAGGCCTCGGCCTCCGGGCACTCGGGGCAGGCAGGGCACTCTTCAGCCTCCGGGCACGCGGGACAGGGGGGGCACTCTTGCTGGGCTACCGGCGTGCTCTCTTCGCCGCCGTCACACGCGACGAGGAGCAGCCCCAGGGCCAGGAGTGCGATGAGCATGAATAGGGTTGTTCGTTTCATAGAGATATCTCCTCCTGATGTTTAAAAAGATGGACCAATGGGTGTGCCAGACAGATGACATATCGCCCTTGATAGATCTTGACCTCCTTTCAGGCTCACGGAAGACTGGCTTGATTTTTGGGATCGACAACGCACCTCCCGTGCGGTATCGGCACAGGTGCTTGTATCATATCACATCTTGAGATGGAGCACACGTGACAGATGTCCCGACTTTTTCGGGACATCGCGGCGAATGCCCCACGAATTGCCAAGAAGCGAGCGTCGGTGCTATAATGGAGCAGGGCGGGAGACACAGAATGGTCACGCTGACCGATGTACTGGAAATCAACTGGATCATACTCTTTTTCGTCTACGGCCAGGTCTTTTTTGTCACTGGGCTGGTCACCGGCTTGCAGTGGCGCCGGCACAGCGACCTGGACCTAGCGCGTGCGCTGCCATGGCTGGCCGCCTTTGGCATCGCCCATGGCCTGCACGAGTGGGGGTACATCTTTATCCCGTTGCAGGCGATCTATCTCCAGGAAACCGTCGTACAGATCATGGTGATTGCCCACCTGCTCCTCCTGGCCCTCTCTTTCTTTTTTCTTTTCCAGTTTGGCATCGAGCTGACGCTGCCCCTCTGGCCCAGGCGGCCGTGGCTGCGCATGGTGCCGGCCGTGGCCCTGTTGCTGTGGGGGGCGGCCGTGACGGCGCGTGGCCTGGCGACGGGTGACAGCTTGACCGAGTTGTTCGCGATCGGCGACGGCTGGAGCCGCTACCTGCTGGCGCTGCCCGGGGCGGCGCTGGCCGGCACCGGCCTGCTGCACCAGGCACGGCTGGTGGAGGCCCTCGGGCTGGAAGGCATTTCCGTGTGGCTGAAAAGGGCGGCGGCGGCGTTTGGGGTGTATGCACTTTTTGGCGGCCTGATCGTCCCCACGGCGGCCACCTTTCCGGCCAACGTCCTGAACTATGATCTCTTGAACAGCACGATCCGGATCCCGGCCCAGGTGTTCCGCTCGCTGTGTGGACTGGGCATCGCCCTCTTTGTCGTGCGCTCGCTCGATGTGTTCCGGGTAGAAGCGGAGCGGCGCATGGCCGGGATGGAGCGCGCGCAGGTGGTGGCGGCCGACCGGGAGCGGATTGGCCGCGAGCTGCACGACGGGATCATTCAAAAGATCTATGCGGCGGGCCTGCGCCTGGAGGACGCACGCCACCTGGTAACCGAAGACAGCACACTCGCGCGACAGCGGATCGGAGAGGTGATGGAGGCGCTGAACCGCACCATCGAGGACATTCGCTGCTACATCTTTGACCTGCGGGCTGCCCAACAGACCCACGAGCTGGAGACGGTGCTCGAAGAGCTGGTATCAGACTTGCGCCTCGACACACTGTTGGAGGTAGATCTGGAGGTGATCGGGCAGGCGTGCTGCCGGCTCGAGTCACAGGAGGTGGGACAGATCACACAGGTGGCACGCGAGGCGCTGAGCAACGTCGTGCAGCACGCCGAGGCGAGCCACGTGACGGTGGGCCTGGCCTACAAGGGGCACACGACGGTGTTGACGGTGGCAGACGACGGCAAGGGGCTCGACCTGGATGAGCTGAACAACGGACATACCCAGGGCCAGGGGGTGGCCAATATGCGGGCGCGGGCCAGGATGTTGGGCGGCGAGCTGAGGATCGGCAGCGCGCCGGGTCAGGGCATGAACCTGGCGCTGATCGTCCCCTGCCAGCACGCACGACCTGTCGAGCACGTACACGAGGAGGCCACGGAAGGCGCAGCATGAGCATGCGCATCCTGCTTGTCGACGATCATGAAGTCGTGCGCCTTGGCGTGCGGGCGCTCATCGAGCGCCAGCCGGGCATGGAAGTGGTGGGCGAGGCATCGACGGTGCGCGAGGCGGTGGCCCAGGCCAAAGCGCTGGCCCCCGACGTGATCGTCCTCGACATCCGCCTGCCGGGCGGCACAGGCCTCGACGCGTGCCACCAGATCAAGGCCCACCGGCCCGAGACACGGATCATCATCCTCACGTCATTTCCCGACGACGAGATGCTGTTCGACGCGATCGCGTGTGGCGCCGACGGCTATGTGCTCAAAGAGATCGGCTCCAACGAGTTGATCCGGGCACTGGAGCGCGTGGGCCAGGGTCAGAGCCTGCTCGACCCGGCGTTAACCGCGCGCGTGTTCGCCAAGGTGCGCGAGGCACGCCGTCACGAGCGCGCCCACGCCTTTGCGGAACTGACAGGCCAGGAGATGCAGATCCTGGCCCACGTGGCAGCGGGGGAGACGAACCGCGAGATCGCGGCCGCGGTGCAGTTGAGTGAAAAGACGGTGCGCAACTATGTCAGCATCATCCTCGGCAAGCTCAACCTCTCGTCGCGCGCCGAGGCGGCTGCGTACGCAGCGCGCAACCGGATCGAAGACTATGTCGAGTCGATGGGCAAGATGGGGCGCTGACCCATCTTGCCCATCGACCGACCTGGCCGTTTATTCCTCGGCCACCTTGTGGCACAGGAGGCACTGCTCGTTGATATAATCCTCGTGTGCGCCGGGCGCTGGCTGGATGTCACCGGCCGGATCGTGGCACAGGAGGCAGTCCTCGCGCCCCTCGACGTCGTGCGGGATCTGGGATGCGATGCGCACGAACCTTGCGGCTGATGCGGCCCACCCGGTGGGATTATGGCACACGTCGCACGCCCCCTCGAGGTGGTTCTCGGGCCGCTCGTGGCAATTCTCACACACATACTCGGGCGTGACGCCCTCCTGGACGTGGCAGCCAGCGCACAAAGCCCGGGCGTGGGCGCCGATGAGCGGGATCGGGTGTAGCTCTGGCGGCAGGGTCGCCTGGGCAAAGGCCGTGGGCGTGTGGCACTCTTCGCAGGTCGGGCCATAGTGGTCGGGCGGCGGCTGGTGGCAGTTGGCGCACACAAAGTCGATCTCCTCGTCGCCGGCGTGACACGCCTCACACGTCGCCTCGGCGTGCGCGCCCTCGAGTGGGACGGGGTGCACAAACCCCTCACCCACCTCGACCTGATCAAAGCCTTCCGGCGTGTGACACCCCTCGCAGGTGGGGCCATAGTGGTCGGGCGGCGGCTGGTGGCAGTTGGCGCAGACAAAGTCGATCTCCTGGTCGCCGGCGTGACAAGCCTCACACGACGCCTGGGCATGGGCGCCCTCAAGCGCGACGGGGTGCACAAACCCCTCGCCCACCTCGGCCTGATCAAACCCGGCCACCGTGTGGCAATCCTCGCACACGGGCCCAAAGTGGTCCGGCGGCGGCTCGTGGCAGTTGGCGCACTGGAACTCGGGCTTGCGCACGCCCTCGTGGCAGTCGTGACACCACACCTCGGCGTGTTTGCCCTCGAGGGGGATGGGGTGCGGGAAGGCGGCGTCGAGCTCCACCTCGGGCCAGGCGCGGCCGTGGCAGGAGTAGTTGGAGCAGAAGGTAGAGCTGTCGGTGCCGAACTCGATGTCGCCGTGGCAGGTGATGCACGAATCGTCTGCCTGGAAGCGGTGATCGGCCATAAAGTTGGCTTCGAGGTGTGACGCGGGCTCGGGAATCGTGGTCACGGGCATGTCGGGCGCCCGATCGGCCTCGCCCACGGTCACCGGGATGCTGTGGCAGATGTTGCAGTGGAGTCGGATCGGCTCTCCGTCTTCAGACACGTGCTTGCCATCGTGGCAGCGGAAGCAGCCAGGAAAGTCGGCGTGGCCCGACTCGTCGGGAAAGTCGCGCCAGGTCACCCCCGGCTTGTCAAAAACGAGCCGGGTCAGGAGCTGCTGCGCGAGGGCTTCGGCCTGCTCGATCTCTTGCTGCATGCTCTGGGCAATCTCGGGGTGCTTGGCCTCGTAGCCTGCCTTCACCGCCCCAACCGCTTCCAGGGCTGCCTCCTGGCTGGCGTGAGCAGCACTGAGCAGATCTGCCATCTCCTGCTTTGCATAGGGCAAGCCCCGGCTGAGTGCGCCTATGGCCAGGGCCTCGTCGGTGAGCTCGGCCGGCGAGTCGAAGGGGTGGCCGACGCGGTTGTGGCAGTCGACGCAGTCCATGGCCTGGATCTCGGTTTCGTCGAACTCGGGAGCCGGGTTCGTCACGTCGGTGTACTCGACGGTCCGGCCATCGGGCAGCGTGGTGCGCACCCAGGCGATCTCCTGGTGGTGCTCGTCGAGGGCAACGTACTCGACGGGGAAGGCGACGTGCCAGTGGATGGCATAGCCCTCCATCTCGGAGGGGTCGCCAGCGCCTGTTTTCAGGATCAGATAGGTGCGGAGCAGGGTGTTGTCACGGTCGGGCTGGAAATGGATGATCTCGCGCACGGTATCGCCATGAAAGGCCGGGGGCCAGTGGCACAGCTCGCACGACTCGTTGGGCGGGCGCAGGCTCTCCGATTCGGTGGGGCGATCGTAGTTATCCAAAAGGACTTCGGGCAGGTGGCGAAAGTGGCTGGCCTTGAGAAAGATATTCTCGATGGTGCCGACGCGTCCCATGTGGCATTCGGTGCACTTGACGCGGGCGTGGTACGAATCCTGGTAGGCGGGGATCTCTTCGGGATGGACGTCGTGGCACATGTTGGCGCAAAACTCGACGCTGTTCGACCACTCCCACACCTGGATGGTGAGAAAGCCAAGTACCACGAAACCCGCGATGAAGGCGAATCCGATCAGCAAGATGCGCCGGACGGGCAACTTTTGATTGTTCTTTTTGCGAGGCGGCTCTGCCAATTGATCCTTGGCCGGTTCGGGGGCTTGGACTTTATCCTCGCCTGACTGGAGATCTGTCACCGCATCCTCCTTGATCGATCAAGCTTGTGAAATTATATCCTAACTCCAACAGAGTGTCAACAGGCGTGCATCCCAGGAATAGGCGCTTCCTGCACCGCCATCCACGTGCCGGCCGCGTATGAAGCCATGCGTCCCCGTGGTACGAAATTCGTACCCAAACGCACCAAGGGGCACGTGGATCGTCGAAAAATACTTTTTTGATAGGCAAATCTTGACTTTTGGGTATTGACTTGGCCGAAATGTGTGGTATAATAGAAGTAGGAATCGGCTCCCGGGTGCAGACCGGGGTCGTTGTGGTTCTCTAATCGCAGGTCCTCGCGCCCGGGACAGGGCCAAAGTGGCCCGGAAAAGGAGGCGTCCCATGAAGTGGCTGTTTGGGGCTGAGGTCGTCGCGATGATGATTGTGTTACGCCTCGTCGTACCGGTGCTGATCATGCTGCTGATCATGCGTGTGCTGCATCGTCTTGAAGCCAGATGGCAGGCTACGCCTCGCCCGCTGGGACCGGTTGCGGGTGACTGAACGAACTCCCTCGGCGAGATCCTGTTTGGCAGTTTCTCGCCGAGGGGAGTGGCTCCTGGCATCTCCAGTCTCGGGCGTTGGCTAGTTGCCGCTGCCAAAGGCCGGCGGTGGCTCGCTGACGATGACTCCCTGGTTGGCTTCCACCTCGTAGGGCAGCAGGTCGTCTGCGGTCAAGAAGAATTCAAGGCTGCCGTGACACGCGTCACAACTCTCCGTCTGTGGCGTCAGCCGCTGGATGTTGTGCGGTGTGGCATATTTCCACGTCGGTAGCGCGCCAAAGTTGGGTAGCAGATCCTCACCATAGTAGGCAAACGACTCGGGGTCGACCGGCACGTGGCGCAGTGGCACATATTTCCACGGCCGCGCCTCGCTCTGGATCGGGTTCAGCCCGATCTTGAAATCCATCACCGACGGCTCAATCCGGAAGAAGGCGACGCCCTCTTGCTGGGCCACATGGCAACTGTAGCAATTCTTGTACGTCGTCGAGTGGCACACCTGGCAGCTCATCGCCTCCAAGTGCGCCGCGGTGTGGTTGGCGATCCCGTCGCCGGGACCGGCCTGGTCGTGGCACCCCTCGTCCTGGCAGCCAGGGGAGGGCGCCCCATCGTAACGATCTGCCTGTTCGCCCAGCACGCCATGCATCTCGTCCCCCGAGTGGCACGTGAAGCAGGACATGCCGCCCTGGATCCAATGCACGTCGGCGGGAACGGGCCGGTTCAGGCCCTTGTACTCGTTGTTGACACGGCTGCCGTGGCAGGCCGTGCAGGTCAGGTTCATTGAGGGGGTGCCCTTGAACTCGTGGCCGGCAAAGAGGCCGCCCCCCAGGTTGGTGGGCCGGCTGACGTGGCATTGGCCACAGGAGGTGTGGCAGGTCAGGCAGTGGTTCTCCATGGCCTCTTCGATCACGCCCATATTCTCTGGGCTGCTGCGTGCCGTGAGGACGGTCAAGTAGCCTGACAGGTCCGAATGCAAGCTGCCCGCATCCGATGTCGCGATCTGGGTGTGGCAGGGGCCACAGGCTGCGATCGAGTCGGGCTCGACGACGATGCCCTCGTGCGCGACCTCCATGTCGGTTGCGCCGCTGGTGCCGCCGTGACAGGTGATGCACCCCATCTTGCCGTGGACTGAATCGACAAACGTTTCGTCACTGATAAAGACCTTCTCCCATGCCTCCACCGGAGGCACAGAACCGCCTCAACCCTCCCCTTCCGACAGCTCCTCCTCAGGCTCCTCTTCCACCGCGAGGGCCTCCAGCGTCTCCTGGCTGGTGTGGCAGGTGATGCAGGCCGAGTCGTCGACGACGGGCTCGGGTGTGGGGGTGGGTTCCGGGGTTTCTGTCGGCGGGACGGGCGTGTCGGTAGGCTCGATGGTGTCGGTGGGGGCGACGGGTTCCGTCGGTGCCTGGGTGGGAGGCTCTGTCGGCTCGGGCTGCGCCGTGTCGGCTTCTGCCGGCTCGGCAGGGGCAGTCGTCGCCTGTGCCACCGTGGTGGGCTCGGTCTCGTCGCCACACGCGGCGAGGCCCAACACGATGGCGATGAGGAGCAGGCTGACGAGAGCCAGCCGTGTCCTGTTGCTCATGCGTTTCCTCCTCCTTTCCTGGCCGGCGGTGCCGGCCAACGATCGTGAACAGCCATGTTCACGACCCCGCGCGCGGCTGTGCGCAGGTCAAGCTGTCATCCGGCAGGGCAGGGTCCGGGTCGTGGACCCTGCCCTGCCGGCGATGGCAGAGTACTAGGCAGCCTTGCGGCGCTGCAGGAAGGTGCCCGCGGCGGCGGCCAGCGTGCCCAGGCCGACCAGCACAGCCTCGAGCGGCAGGCCGGCACCACCGGTCTCCGGGACTGTCTCGGGGGCAGCAGGCTCGGTCGCAGCCGGTGCAGCGGCTGCGGCAGCCGTGCCCTCGACGGCATAGTCGGGCGCCGTCTCGACGTCATAGATGGCCGTGGCGACCACGTCGGCGTCCTCGCTCCAGCCCATCATGCCGTATTTCAAGTTGGTCACGTCGTAGCCGAGCATGCCCAGCACGACGGCGGTCACCTGGCCCGTGTGGCCGGTGTAGCAGTAGGTGACGATCGGCTCGTCGGGCGGCAGCTTGGCCAGGTTCTCGGGCTCGGCGATCTGCTTCCAGGGGATGTTGATCGCGCCTGGCACGTGGCCCTTGGCATAGTCTTCGGCGCTGCGCGCGCTGACGATCACCGGGTCGTTCGAATCGTCGCCGTCGTTCAGGATGTCAAAAAGATCGTCGGCCGCCGTGGTGGGGCTCCAATCGGCCAGGAACTCTTCGGCGCGCAGGCGGATGGTCTCTTGCGCATCCGCGCCGCCCACTTCCAGCTCGGGATAGTCGTACGTCTCGGTAGCTTCGTTCGCTTCCGTCTCGACGGGATAGTCACGCTGATCGGTGTCGGGGCCAAAGCGCTTGGTCGCCAGCACTTCATCGTTCTTGGTCCAGCCCATCATGCCATACTTCAGGTTCACGACGTCGTAGCCGAGCAGGCCGAGGATGGTGGCTGCCACCTGGCCGGTGTGGCCCGTGTAGCAATAGGTGACGATCTGGCGGTCGGTCGGCAGCTTGGCCAGGTTCTCTTCCTTGGCGATCTCTTTCCAGGGGATGTTGATCGCGCCGGGGATGTGACCCAGGGCATAGTGCTCGGCCGAGCGGACACTGACGACGAATGGGTCGTTGCTGGTGTCGCCGTCATTCAGATTGTCGTACAGATCATCGGCGCTGATGACGGGGCTCCAGCCAGCCAGAAACGAGCTGGCCGTGCGCTGGATGACGCCAAAATCGCCTTCCGGTTCCTGTGCAAGGACCATGCCCGGCAGAAGCAGGGCCAGGACGAGCACCAGGTTCAACAGTGCAAACTTTTTCATTGGGATTGTCTCCTTCCTTTTTCCAGAGTAAAATCAAACTAGAGCGAACATTCAAGCGACCCCTCTAGGGGTGAGAAGATTTCGGATGCGGCCACCTCCTCCCTTTCTGCTCTCCAGACAGTTCGCCCTGGTGGGTTGCCTGTCACATTTAGCTGCCGTGCGTTGCCTAATGCGAATACTCAGTGCTGAATATTTTCATTATGCAAGTCTGAAGCAGATTATAACACTGCCTTGATGGTGTGTCAAGAATATTAGGCAGCTTGACCCTCTGCTCTTTTCCTGGTATACTTGATCTACTATACGCTAAGGAGAAAGAGGCTGGATGGCTGCGCCAACTGCGACGAAGGTTGACCTTCTGCTCCTCGGCTTGCTGCTCGACCGGCCGATGCACGGCTACGAGTTGTACCAGCAGATCAAGACAGAAGGGATCGATGATTGGTTCAACGTCAGCATGGCCGGCGTCTACTACTCCCTGGGCAAGCTGCGCGACCAGGGATGGGTGGTCGAGTCGCGCCACCGAGCACAGCGCAGCGCACGCAAGTCGATCTATCACCTCACAGAGGAGGGACGTGACGCTTTTTTTGCGGCGGTGGAAGCGCACGCGCGAGACGAGGAGCGGGAATACCTCAACTATGACCTGATCATCTATCTCCTGAACAAAGTGCCCCTCAGCCGGGCCATCGCCCTGCTGGAGGAGAGGCAGGCCTTCCTGACCCGTGAGATGGCCACGGTGGAGGCGGCCACCCTTGCAGAGCGCGGGGCCAATGGCTCGCCACTGACGTTGGCTGTTCTGGACCACAGGTGCCGCTACCTGGAGATGGAGCGGGCCTGGCTGGCCGACGTGGTGAAGGGCATCCGGGGAGAGGATGGAGAGAGGTTAGCCGGTGCCGGCAAGCGTGACCTGATGGTGCTCAGTGGCGACCTCCACAGCTATCACCTGCCCGACCTGTTCCGCCTGATCGTATCCGGACGGCATAGTGGCACCCTCTCGCTGACGGATGGCGTGAATGTGCGCACCATCACCTTCGAAGAGGGACAACCGGTATGTGGCACGGCGGAACGCGTCGACGAAGCGCCCGAGATGCCCCAGTCAAAGGCGCAGGTATTCGAGGCGCTGTGTGACCTCTTTCGCTGGCAGGAAGGCCGCTTTGCATTCGATCAGCAGATGGAGCGCAAGAGCTACTGCGTGCCCCTCGATCTGACGACCCGGGACATGATCCTGCGTGGCTGCCGCTGGGTGGACAACTGGGACATTATCCAGCGGCTGGTTCCCTCGGGCGACGCGATCTTTGAGCTGGGGCCCGGCGCGCACGTGGTCGACAAGATGGATCTGACGCCAGTGGAAGAGCAGGTCGTAGGTGCCGTGGACGGGGTCAAGGACCTGTCGACGATTGCCCGGGATCTGGGCCTGACCGTGTTCGAGGCCAGCCGCGCTTTCTACTGCCTGACTGCCGTCGGCGTGCTGCGCACGGCAGACCTGGACAAGATCCGGCTGCGGCGCGTGTTCCGCGAGATTGCCGAACTGATGTGTAGCAGCACGGTGGCCTGGCGCACGGCGCCCGACGACCGCTCGTGCGAGGAAGCGGTGAACGAGGCGACACACAGCCTGCCCCTGTGCCTCAATGCCGGCCGCATCGAGGACCGGAGCGAGCCACAGCTCAGGACCGAGGAGCTGGTCGAGATGTACCGCGCCTTTCTGATCAAGCAGTTGAATGTGGTGAGCCAGAGTTTCGGCCGGGCCAACGCGCGCGAGTCGTTCCAGCGCACGCTGCGCCGCCTTGCCCCGGACCTGCAAGAGGTTGCGACACGCTACGGCTTTGACCGTCTGCTCGACGAGCGGCTATCTGGCGAATGATTCGGATACAAAACCTGTTCCCCTTTCATGAATAGGGACAATGGTGCAAAGCTGAAGCATAGGAGACAAGTCTATGGATATTTCCAGGCGAGTGATCAGGATCCTACTTGGCGTGCTTGGCTTGGTGGCGATCTGTGCCGGTCCTGGCAGTGTGCCAGCATTGGCCCAAGAGATCACCAATCAAACGTGCCTGGCATGTCACTCGACCCCAGGGAAGCAAACCACCCTGCCTTCGGGAGAGGTGCTCTACCTCACGGTGAACCCCCTGGTGTACGATTCATCGGTACATGGCGAGCGCGGGATGTTGTGCATTCACTGCCACACCAACATCACGGGCTACCCACACCCCGAGATGACGGCGCAAACACGGCGCGAGCTGAGCGTGGATCTCTACCGCGCGTCGTGCGTCCACTGTCACCCCGCCCACTATGGTGCCACGCTCGACAGTGTGCATCAGACGGCCCTGGCGGGCGGACAGCAGGAGGCCGCGATCTGCACCGACTGCCACGGCACGCACAACATCCAGGAGCCCGATGAGCCGCGCAGCCGCAGCTCGCAGATGTGCGAGCTGTGCCACGCCGAGATATTCGAACTCTACAAGTCGAGCGTGCACGGCGCCGCGCTGATCGGCGAGGGCAACCCCGATGTGCCCGCCTGCATCGACTGCCACCAGGTGCACAACATCACACAGGCGCATACGAGCGAGTTCCACCTTTTCTCGCCGGACATCTGTGCCGAATGCCACGCCGACGAGGCGCTGATGACCAAGTATGGCATCAGCACCGAGGTCTTTGACACGTATGTCAGCGACTTTCACGGCACGACGGTGTACCTCTTCCAGTCGATTGCACCGGGACAGGAGACGAACAAGCCGGTATGCATCGACTGCCACGGCGTGCACGATATGCGCGCCGTCGACGATCCAGAGAGCCAGGTGATCAAGGAAAACCTGCTCGCCACGTGCCAAAAGTGCCATCCCGACGCAACGGCCAACTTTCCGACGACGTGGATCAGCCATTACCGCCCCAGCCCGGACCACTCGCCCATCGTCTTTTTTGTCAACGTCTTTTACTGGATCCTGATCCCGGGCGTCCTTGGGTTCATGGTCCTCGTGGTCGCCACCGACGTGCGTAAAAAGATCGTCGATCGGAAGGAGCGATAAGATGACGGCAACAACAAAGCAAGCAGAGCGCCAATACTTCCGTTTTCCGATTTCCTACCGGATCGAGCACTGGGTGCTGACCGTGGCCTTTTTCATGCTGACTGTCACCGGCATCGTCCAGTCGTTTGCCGAATGGACCCTCTCGCAGCAACTGATCGCGGCCCTGGGGGGGATCGAGGTGGTACGCATCATCCACCGCGTGGCAGCCATCGTCCTGATGCTGCAGACGATCTATCACCTGGGTATCGTCGGCTATCGCATCTTTGTGTTGCGCACGCGGATGACAATGCTGCCCGGCAAAGAGGATGCGGTCGCCATCTGGGACGGCCTGCGCTACAACCTCAGCTTGAGCAAGAAGGAGCCGCGGCAGGGGCGCTACACGTGGCAGGAAAAGATCGAATACTGGGCCGTGATCTGGGGCACGCTGATCATGGGCATCACCGGGTTCATGCTGTGGAACCCTATCGCTACCACCCAGGTCCTGCCCGGCGATTTCGTGCCCGCAGCCAAGGCGGCCCACGCCAACGAGGCGCTTCTGGCTGCACTCGCGATCCTCATCTGGCATCTGTGGCATGCGCACTTTAAGCACTTTAACAAGGCCATCTTTACCGGCTACATGCCGGAAAAGATGATGCACGAGGAGCATCCGATCGAGCTGGAGCAGATCAAGGCGGGGGCCGGCAAGCAGCCGGTGGACCTCCAGGCGGTGGCGCGGCGGCGGCGGATCTTTCTCCCCGTCTATGCCCTGTTGGCAGTGGTCATGTTGGCGGCGGTCTATTTCTTTGTCGCATACGAGGAAACGGCGATCGCCACCATCCCACCGGCCGAGGATGTGAATATCTTTGTCCCGCTGACGCCCACGGCCATCCCCCAGGTGATCCCTACCTTCACGCCGGCCCCTGCCCTTCCAGGCCCGGGCGGCGGGACTGTCGCATCGGTGTCGTGGGTCAACGACATCAAGCCGTTGCTGGCCGCCGAGTGCGTGGCATGTCACGGGCCTGATACCTCTTTTGGCCACCTGGCGCTGCACACATACGAGCTGGCGCTGGCAGGGGGGGAAAGCGGTCCCGCCGTGGTGCCGGGCGAGGCACACACCAGCCTGTTGATCACGCGCATGTTGAGTGGTGACCACCCGGGCCAGTTGAGTGAGGCCGAGATCGACGTGCTGTTGCACTGGATCGAGGCAGGGGCGCCCTACGAGCCGGTTGCGATCCCCGAGCCCACCGCCATCCCTGGCGAGCAATCTCCTCTGGCGGGTCTGGATCTGACCTGGGAAGGGGGCGTGTCTGCCCTCATGGAAGAGAGCTGCACCATATGTCACCATGCTGCGGCGGCCAGCGGCGGCCTCGACGTCTCCAGCTACCAGGCAGCCGTCGAGGGCGGCGTGACCGGGCCTGGCGTGGTGCCGGGCAATCCCGATGAGAGCCAGCTCGTCCTGTGGCAGACCACCGGTGGTCACCTGGGCCAGTTTACGGAAGAGGAGCTGCAGTTCATCATCGATTGGATCACGTCAGGCGCACCTGAAAGCTAGGGGCGCTCGGCTGCCTCGAGCTTGGCGCGAGAACCTGGTCTGGCAAGCCGGGGCTTGCACCCATCGCACACACACGGGAGGCCCGAGCAGGCAAGCTCGGGCCTCCATTCATGCGTCGAACTGCGAAATGCCTCTCCGGCGCTCTGCTAATAAGCGCGCGCCCAGTACGACCACTCCCGCGCCGGCTCGCCACACACCACGCACCGCCCAGGCCCCCGATCTCCCTGGTCGAGCGGGATGCAGCGGTTTGTCGCCCGCGTCTCTTCTTTGATCCGCGCCTCACAGGCCACCTCGTCGCACCAGTAGGCGCGTGCCCAGCCGTTGGCGACGATCTCCCCTAGCTCCTCGAGCGTCGCCGCGTCGTGGATGTTGGCATCGCGGAACGCCGTCGCATCGGCCAGCATCGCCGCCTGGATCGTGTCGAGCACGTCGCCCACCGCGTTGGGCAGGCCGTCCATCGGCGCCACGCTCTTGCCCGGCTTGCCCGGCACGTCGCGCCGCGCCAGCACCACGCTCTGCTTCTCCACGTCGCGCGGACCGATCTCGATCCGCAGCGGCACGCCGCGCATCTCCCACTCGTTAAATTTAAAGCCGGGCGTCACTTCCGGGCGATCGTCGACTGTGACACGAAAGCGGGGGACGAGCGCCCGGCGTACGCGTTCTGTCGCCTCGAGCACCGCCGCCTGTTCCTCTTCCTTGCGCCAGATCGGCACGAGCACAACCTGGTAGGGTGCCAGGTTGGGGGGCAGGCGCAGCCCCTGGTCGTCGCCGTGCACCATGATGATGGCCCCCACCATGCGCGTGCTCAGCCCCCAGCTCGTCGTCCAGCAGTGCTGCAGCTCGTTGTTCCTGTCGAGGTACTGGATGTCGAACGCCCTGCTAAAGTTCTGCCCAAAGTAGTGGCTGGTCCCTGCCTGCAGCGCCCACTTGTTGCCCATCATGCCCTCAATGCTGTAGCTGGCCTGCGCGCCGGCAAACTTTTCCGTCTCGCTCTTGCGCCCCTCTACCACGGGCACGGCCGCCTCATGGATGGCAAAGTCGGCATACACGCCCAACATGCGCTGCGTTTCTTCCTGCGCCTCTTCCGACGTGGCGTGCGCCGTGTGCCCCTCCTGCCAGTAGAACTCGGCCGTGCGCAAAAAGAGGCGGGTGCGCATCTCCCAGCGGAGCACACTGCCCCACTGGTTGATCAATACCGGCAGATCCCGGTATGACCGGATCCATTTTGAATACATATAGCCGATCACCGTCTCTGACGTGGGCCGCACTGCCAGCGGCTCCTCCAGTTCCTTGCCACCGCCGTGTGTCACCACCGCCAGCTCGGGCGAAAACCCCGCGACGTGATCCTTTTCCTTCTCAAAAAAAGACATCGGGATCAACAGCGGAAAGAGGGCATTCTGATGCCCCGTCTCTTTGAAGCGCCGATCCAGTTGGCCCTGTATATTCTCCCACAGGGCCGTGCCGTAGGGGCGCACCACCATGCACCCACGCACGGGGGCGTAATCGGCCAGCTCGGCGCGCACCACCACCTCGTTGTACCAGGCGGAATAATCTTGACTCCTGGGTGTCAGCTTTTTATCTTCAGACATTCTACTCCTCCGGTTGTTACACAGAGATACACAGAGATAAACAGAGATGCACAGAGGCTCTCTTTGGTTTCCTGTGTGTCTCGGTGTCTCTTCGATAAATCTCTGGGTCCGCTCTTTCGAATTCAGGGCGGGCTGGGCCGGCCTGCCTTGGACATCGTTTGCCCGCTCACCCCTCCTTGGCCCTGGCAAGGAGGGGATCCCCCCTTTGGCGTTGCCAAAGGGGGGCACTACGGGCTCGGTGCGAGTGCTTCCTTCAGTCGCGCCACCGCCTCGTCGGCGTTGCCGACGACCGTCGCCAGGGCAAAATCTGATTCACTCATAAAGGTCTCGGCACGCAGGCAGTCGAATACCCGTCGCCAAAGGTCGCCGACAAAGACAAAGGGGCGCATCGGGATCTGGCCTGTCTGGAGCAGGCTCCACGTCAAGGTTGCCTCTGTCAGCGTGCCGATGCCGCCGCGCAGCACCACGAACCCGTCGGCCTCCGTCAGGCGCCGGAGGCGTGGGAAAAAGTCCTTCACACGCTGCTCTCGTGTCAACCAGGCGTTCGGTTGTAGCCTGGCAGCAAACAGCTCCATCGTCACGCCCACCGCCTCGCCGCCCGCCTGCCGCGCGCCGCGGCTGACTGCTTCCATCGTGCCCCCATAGCCGCCACACAGCACCGTAAAGCCGGCCTCTGCCAGCAGCTTGCCCAACCGTTCCGCCTGGTGCAGCACCTCGTGATCGGCGGGGGCGCGGCCGCTGCCGAAAACGGCGATGGTCCCGGTCCAGGTAGCGGGCCGCCCCGCCCCGTGCGCCGGGTGCGCGGCCCTCTCTTCGAGCTGCTTCCGGCCGGCACCGGTCGCGAAGGAGCGAGAGAATTGGGCAGCCGCCTGGTCGAAGGGTACCTCGCCGCCATAATGCTCGCTCAGGTGGTAGCGGTGCTCGATGACCCACATATAGAGGTCCGCCTCCGTGCGCTCGGGAAACTCGGCCAGGATGCCCTCGTCGCGGATCAGGGTGACCATCGGCGCATAGATCTCGTCGTACCAGCGCGCCGCCGCTTCACTTTCAGGGATCTCGCGCTGCTCGCGAAGGCCAAGGAAGTAGCGGTGCACGGCCACGTGCTCCAGCAGCTTCTGGTATTGCCCGGGCAGCGTAAAGAGGAGGTTCTGCTGCGGACGGAGCTGGTCCAGCTTGGTCTGCCGCAGGAACGAGGCGTACTCGGCCTTCAGGTCGAGCTCTGCCACATCCACATCTGCCGACAGGGGCACCGGTGTATCGAGCTCGGTGACCATCGCCTCGATGGTCGGAGCGCCCAGCTCCTTCAGTACCGACACGCGGTGGTGCCCGTCGCGCACGAAATAGACCTCGCCGATCTTGTACACGTCGATCGGCGGCAGTCCTGCGCCATGGGCCACCTCGTAGACCCGTTTCCACCTCTCGCGAATGTGCTCCTGCGTCGGCAGAAAGGCGCGGTTGAACTCCTGGTAGCGGCCCACCGTGCCGACGATCTTGTCGATCGAGATGGACCGGAGCCCGACATAATGCTGGCCGCGGATGTCCAGCTTGTCGCGCACCTCGTCGAAGGACAACAACCCGGTCTCGGGCTGGCGCGTGATGAGGTGCCAGATGCGCTGCACAAAGACGCGCCATCGAGCCTGGGTGAAGGCCTCTTCTGCCTGCTGCCTGACACTCCCCGTGAGACTCAAGACAAACTCTCCTCGTCGATCTCGATCGTTCTGTAGCCATACGTGTTGATGACGGTTGTGCCGCCGACGACCGTTTCAAACGGATCGCTCGGGCTGTAGACGTGAATGTGCCCGTGGATCAAGTAGCGCGGCCGGAAGCGGTCGATGAAGGTGCGATAGGCCTTAAAGCCCTGATGGCAGCGATCGCTGCGGTCATGGATGCCCGCGGGCGGCGCGTGGGTGATCAGGATATCGAGGTATCGCCCGTGCAAGGCTCGATTCATCAACAGCGATGGTACGAGCTGCCACATTTTCCATGCCATCTCGCGCTCTGTGTACTGAAAGTCCGGATCACGATTGTAACGCATCGAGCCCTCCAGCCCCGCGATGAGCAGCTTGCGATAGCGCACGACGCGCCCGTCAATGTTCTCGCATCCACTCGGATACTCCCACTCGTCGCGCGGCGCGTACCGTTTTTTCACCGCGTAGGCATGGTTGCCGATCACGTAGAAGAGAGGGCCCCCGAGCATGGTGACGATGAACTCCATGTAGTAGAAGGGCAGGTCGCCGCAGCCGAGCACCAGGTCCACGTCGGCAAACATGCGCCGGATCGCAGGACTATAGAGCACCTCGTCGACTTTGTCACTGACCGTCAAAATCTTGATCATTTTCATAGACAAAAGAAAAGGCCAACTCCCAACCGATCTGGAGAGCTGGCCTGTTTGAGCGTTAATGGCGCAAGCAAGCTATCCAGACCTGGAGCCTGGCCGCGGGCTAGGGCTATCAGGGCGGACACTTGTGTGCGCGTTCACCAACGATTCACCTCTCACTTGCAAACTGCCGCACAGTATAACACAAAATCTCCAATCTGACAAGCCCGGTGCCTCATGGGTAGTGTATGTCGCTTCTGCCGGCGGCATGAACCTCGACGGCGGGATGACCGAGGCCCGTGTCGCCTGCTTGCGTCCCCCGCCGGTCCCACTCGTCCCAACGGGCCCCACCTTGCGCCCCATCCTCACCTGTGTTATACTTCTCTCAGTCGGCAGTAGATGGCCACTGCTGAGGAGGGGATCGACAATGAGATGTCCCGTGCCCGTGCGTGTCCCAGCCCTCCGGATTGGTCGCCAGGAGGAGTAGCCCCGTGTCGGGCATCGATTACACCTTTCACGTCCGCGGCGAGCCGCCTGCTGGCTACCCTGTCGAGGCCCACCCCGACACCTACACACCCGAGCCTTTCGCCGCTGCCTACAAGACGCGGCGCCAGGTCTACCTGGCCCACGTCGCCCGCAACCCTGCCCCGGCCAACCTCAAGGCGCCCTACTACGAGTTGGCCCGCCTCGCTGCTGGAGGCAAGCCCCACCTCGGCGTCTTTTACGCCGCGCTCGACTACGTCGCCGCCCGGCGTGACTGCGCTGATTTTGTCCTGCATGCCATCCTGCGCCTCCTCTACCAATTCTCCGGTTGGATGCCTGCCGCGCTGCGCGATCGCGCCCGCCACGTCCTCCTCGGCTTCAAATACCGGCCCGACGAGGTACTTGGTAGCGCCAAGCCGGGCGCCGACGAGATGTGCATCTGGACCGAGAACCACCAGATCCTTTTCGCCACCGGCGCCTACCTCGCCGGTCATCTCTTCCCCAACGACGTCTTTGTCAGCTCGGGCCGCATCGGCCACGATCAGATGGTGCACCACGCTCCACTCATCCGCCGCTGGCTCCAGCTCCGCTTCGCAACAGGCTTTAGTGAATGGCTGTCTCACGTCTACTATGACCAGGACATGGTCGCCCTCCTCAGCCTGGTCGACTTTTGCCCCGACACGGGCATCGCCCGTCGCGCGGCCATTGTCCTCGACCTCCTCCTCTTGGACGTAGCCCTCAACTCCTTCCGTGGGATTTTCGGCTGCACCCACGGCCGCGCCTACGAGCCCGGTCAAAAGTGGCTCGCCGACCAGCCGATGGCCGACACCCTCAAGCTTCTCTTCGGCACCGGCCTCTTTGCCCTGCGCCACAACATGAGCGCTCCCTGCCTCGCCCTCAGCGAGCACTACCGCACACCTCGCATCCTCTACGAGGTAGCCAACGACCTATGGGCCCCCTCCTCGACACCAACAGAGGCGGTCCCCACGGGATCGCCGAGCGCCAGCCCGGCCCACGCCGCCATGACCAATCGCCAGCGCATTGGCTTCCGCCTGGCAGACGCTGAGCGTTGGCCCCCTGACCTGGTCGATTCGCTCCGCCGCCGCCACCTCCTTCCCCTCGTCGCCCGTCTCTTTGAGCGCGACATCACCCGCCACACCCGCGAGCAGGTTGACGTTTACACCTATCGCACCGCCGACTATTTGCTCAGCTCTGCCCAGGACTATCACCCCGGCTATGGCGGCGACCAGCAGCACGCCTGGCAGGCCACCCTCGGTCCCGATGCTGTCTGCTTTGCCACCCACCCCGCCCGCCACAGATCAGATGGCCCGGGTCCTTCGCCCAATTACTGGACTGGCTCTGGCAGCCTGCCGCGTGTAGCCCAGATCGAGAACGTCGCCCTCATCATCTATAACCTCTCCACCCGCCCTGGTCTCTACCTCACCAACCGTCTCCTCTTCACCCACGCCTGGTTGCCGCGTGACCAATTCGACGACGTCGTCGAGCGCGACAGTTGGATTTTTGCCCGTTATCGCGACGCTTACCTCGCCCTCCGCTCCCAACACCCCTACCGCTGGCAGGATGAGCCGGGCGACGATTGTGGTCGCGAGATCATTGTCCCTGGCAAGCAGAACATCTGGCTCTGCGAGCTCGGCCGCCGCGCCGATAACGGCCCCTTTGACTCTTTCGTTGCCCAGATCTGCGCTGCCCCTCTCGCCTTCCACCGCCTCTCCGTCAACTACCACTCCCCCTCCCAGGGACCTCTTCACTTCGGCTGGCGCGGCCCCCTCCGCCAGAACGGCACGCCCGTCCCACTCGGCCCCTATCCCCGCTACCACAACCCCTACACCTACGCCCCTTTCCCCCTCACCCACCTCACCATCCAATCTTCCACCCGCTCCCTCCGCCTCGACTGGTGCCACGCCCTCCGCCAACCCACGAAAAATCCAACCAACCAGCCAACTGCCCACCCAGTGAGGCCCCATGACCCAATTCCCTAATCCCCTAACCTTCCCATCTTCCCATCTTCCCATCCCCTTTTCTATCGGGAACCGTCGTCCGATCTATCTATGGGCCGGCCGCGGCGTTATGTCAGGCAGGGCCATACACCGGCGCCCGGCGCTCATCCTTTTGTATGCCCGGATACATAACCGGTTCGGCACTTGTGTTATAATGGTTCCGAATCGGGAAGGGTGGGATGTCCTCGGCACAGGATCTGGTCATTCTGCGCCGGCGATTTGAGTCTGTATCAAGAAGGAGAAGCGTGGCAACCACAGCAAGGCAAACAGCTTGGGATGAATGGCTCACCACAGCGGCCAAGCGGGGCTATGTTACCCTCAGAGAGATCGTCGCGGTCTTGCCGCACGCCGAAGAAAACCTGGAGGCGCTCGACGCTCTCTTTGACGACTTGACCGAGATGGAGATTGCCGTCTATGAGGACGAGGCACAGGCCAAGGCACACGCCCCCGCGGCTCCATCGCCCCCACAAGCAGCCGAACCACGCGCGCGCGTCACCGATCGCGAGAGCGCCTTCGGCGATATCCCTACCACCGATACCATTGGCCTCTACTTTTTCGAAATGGCCCAGGAGCCCCTCCTCTCCCGTGAGGAGGAGCAGGACCTGTCGCGTCGCTGGCAGCGCGCCCGCCGCGCCCGCCGCCACCTGGCGCGCGACGGGCACGATGAAAAGGATCACGTCCGCCTGCGCCGCGCGCTGCGCGATGGCAGCGCCGCGCGCGAGCGCCTGATCATGGCCAATACGCGCCTCGTCGTCAGTATCGCCAAAAAGTATCAGGGCCACGGTGTCCCCTTCCAGGACCTGATCCAGGAGGGTAACATCGGCCTCATGCGCGCCGTCGACAAATTCGACCCTGACCTTGGCTACAAGTTTAGCACCTACGCCACGTGGTGGATCCGCCAGTCGATCACCCGCGCGCTGCCCGACCAGGGGCGCACCATCCGTCTCCCGGTCCACCTGGCCGACTCACTCCGCAGAATGCACCGCACCGCGCGCGAGATCGAGCAAGAGCGCGGGCGCCAGGCCACGCCCGAAGAGGTTGCCGAAGCCGTGGGCATGCACCCCGAAAAAGTGCGCTGGATGATGAGCGTGTCTCGCCAGCCCCTGTCGCTTCAGAGGCCTGTGGGCGAAGAAGAGGACGACGAGCTGGGCAGCTTTATCGAAGACGACAGCGCTCCGCCGCCGCCTGAAGCAGCCGAGCAGGCGATGTTGCGCGATGCCCTCGAAGACCTGCTGCTTACCCTTACCCCGCGCCAGGCGCGCATCCTGCGCATGCGCTTCGGGCTCGAAAACGGCTACGACTATACCCTGGCCGAGATCGGTGAGCGCTTTGGCGTCTCTCGCGAGCGCGTCCGGCAGATCGAAAAAGAAGCCCTGCGCCGCCTGCGCCACCCGCGCCGCAGCCGCCTGCTCAAAGACTATTTGATCTGACCCCTATGCCGCAATCACCTGGGCCATGCCCAAGTTGACACCATATCCCGGCTCGCCTATAATCACGACCAGCAGCACCTCGAGAAGGAGAAGGGATGTTCAAAACCGAACCAACCCGTTGGAAAAGGCGGCCCGCTGCCACACTGGCGCGCTGCCTGCTCGTAGCCGCCGTCCTCTTGGCCAGCCTGGGCGCTTCCCGCGTCGCCCTCCCCGCATCGGCCCAGCAGCCGCCGGCGACAGCCGCCCTGCTCGACGGATGGCTCACCATCCTTTGGGGTGACGCTCCTGAGGGGGCAGATCCGTCCGGCCCTCTCTACTTCCTTGCCACCACCAACCGCCGCCTCGTGCAGCTCAGACTCGACCCCCAGGTCGATCTACCCGCGGACGGCATCCTCCGCCTCAACCGCCAGCGTGTCATCGTCTCCGGGGCCTGGGTTGGTGCCCCGGACTCGCCCTATCCCACCCTGCGCGCGTCCTCGATCCGGCCAGCGGCTGCCATCGACGATACCGTCGACGACATCATCGGCTCGCAGCCCTGGGTCTCGATCCTGTGCAAATTCTCCGACGTCCCTGGCGAGCCTCAACCCCTCTCCTACTTTCAGGGCATGTACGGCAGCGAGCTTCCCGGCCTCGACCACTACTGGCGCGAACAATCCTTCGATATAGCCAACGTGCTCGGCAGTGGCGCCTTCGGCTGGTACGATCTGCCACATCCCTGGTCTTACTACGTCTACGACCAGAATGGAGACGGTGTTCCCGACCTCGACCACACCCGCGCCGCCAACGACTGCACCGCCGTTGCCGATGCCGATGTCTTTTACCCCGACTATGTCGGCATCAACCTCATGTTCAACGCCAACCTCGACTGCTGCGCCTGGGGTGGCAGCATGTGGTTGAACCTGGACGGCGTGTGGCGCAACTGGCGCATGACGTGGGAGCCGCCCTGGGGCTGGGGAAATGTCACCGTCATTGCCCACGAGATGGGCCACGGCTTTGGCCTGTCCCACTCTTCCGGCATGTACGGTAACGTGTACGACAACCACTGGGACGTCATGAGCGATGCCTGGGCGAACTGTGATGAGGCCACCCATCCCATCTACGGTTGCATGGGCCAGCACACCATCTCCCCCTACAAAAACCAGCTCGGCTGGTTCTCGCCCGAGGAGCAGTACCAGGCGACCATCGGCAGCGACGCCACCATCTTTTTGGAGCGCACTGCGTTGCCCCAAACGACCAACTACAAGATAGCCAGCATCCCGCTCTTGACCATGCCCGGCAGCGTTTACACCCTCGAAACGCGCCACAAGGTCGGCTACGATTCCAAGCTGAATGGTGAGGCGGTCATCATCCACCGCGTGGACGGCGACTATGCCTACGTCCTCGACCCAGATGGCAACGGCAACACCGGCGACGAAGGGGCCATGTGGAAAGTGGGTGAAACCTTTGTCGATGTCGCCAACGATCTCACAGTCACCATCAACGCCGCTAATGCACTTGGCTTTACCGTCACCATTCAGTTCGGGGTCGCCTACGATATCTCGGGCTACGTCCGCGACCCACATGGCTCTGGCATCGAGGGCGTGACCGTCGATTTCGGCGGCGCGCAGCCCCCTGTCACCACCGACCCCACTGGCTTCTATACGCAGTCAGGCTTTACCAACGGCCCGTACACCGTTAGCCTTAGCCACAGCGGCTACACCTTCAGCCCCGTCAAGCACCAGGTAGTGGTCAGTGAAGCAAACGCCCTGCACGACGCCACCGGCTACCCACTCGTGCCCGTCTCCCTCCCCTTTGCCGATGGCTTTGAGAGTGGCGACCTTGGGAGCGGCTGGGCGATCGAGACCGACTATACGGGCCGCGTGCGCGTCGGCACTGCCTACCCCCACACCGGCACCTACAGCCTCCTCCTCGACGACAGATCCGCGCCCCAATTCGAATCGCACGCCGCTGCTATCCTTGCCCTCGATTTGAGCGCTTATGAAGAGGTCGATCTGAGCTTTTGGTGGCGCGAGTTCGTCGACGAGGATCACGTTGACGATGGTGTCTTTCTCAGCGACGACGATGGCGCGACCTGGGTGCGCGTCGTCTCTTTCAATCAAGGCCCCTTTTCCTTCACCAGGTCCGTGGTCGACCTTGACGCCCAAGCCGCCGCCGCCGGCATGACGCTCAACGACCACTTTCTCGTCAAGTTCTAGTACCTTGACGACGATCCTATTCCCAGCGATGGCTATGCCATCGACGATCTCCTCGTCACCGGCATCCTGGCCCTCGCCCCTCCGTCCGATCTCGTCGCCACCTCTCTCTCTCCCGCTCGGGTCGTGCTCACCTGGGCCGACCATTCACCCGACGAGTCCGCCTTCCACGTCGAGCGCTCCCCTGCGAGCGCCGCCGCCTGGACCGAGGTCGCCACGGTCACGGCCAACGTCACGACCTACGTCGACCTCGCCCTTGCTTGCGACACCGCCTATGACTATCGCGTCCGTGCCCACCGTGCCGCCACCAGCACCGATTCCGGCTATAGCAACGTGGCCACTGCCGCCACCTTCTCCGTGCCTGCCATGCCCACCCTCACCTACCCACTCAGCGGCACCATCGCCTGCGATACCGGGCTCCACTTTGCCTGGGATGCCGTCGACGGCGCCACATCGTACCAGGTCGCCCTCGCCGCCGACCTTGCCTTTGCCTCGCCCCTCTTCACGGCGACCACCACTGCCCCGGCCTTCACCCCGACGGCCATCATCACCGCCGGCACCTTTTACTGGCAAGTCCTCGCCGCCAACGAGTGCGGCGCCGGAGACTGGTCGCCTGCCCGCCGCCTCGACATTGTCAATGCACCGCTCCTCACCTCGCCCCCTGACGGCAGCACGGTGGCCGGCACGCCCACCTTCTCGTGGCACGGGGCAAACGGCGCCCTTTCATACCGGCTCCTGGTCGATGACGCTCCCGATTGGGGCACGCCCATCGTGGACGCCATCATCTCCGGCACCGTCGACACACCCGGCACCACCCTATCGTCCGGCACCTACTACTGGCAAGTCAGGGTTGTGAGCCAGGGCAGCGACCTCGCTCCTTCGGCCACCTGGACCTTTACCGTTTCACCCTACCGGCTCTACCTGCCCCTCGTGCAGCGAGATGGTGAGTGAAAGCAGGCTCAGCCGGAGGTGGGTAAATGAAAGTGACCGTCAGGATGGGCATGCCGCTGTCGCAGGTGGTCGGCGAGGCCAAGGCCAGTCTGTCGATGCCAGAAGGCAGCACGGTGGCAGAGCTGCTTGATGCGCTGCGCGCGCGCTATCCTGACTTTGAAGCGGGCCTGCAGGGCAAAGGGCTGCGTGGCACCCTCCGACAGGTGCCCTACACCCTGTTCGTCAACGCCCGCCCCGTCCCGTTCGACGGGGCTGCGGCCGCCACGCTGCGCGATGGCGATCGAGTTTATCTATTCCTGCCGGTAGCGGGGGGATAGGGAAAATTATGCCGCAGGCGGGTTGCACCTGGCAGAGATTTCATCTTGGCTTCAGTTTAGGGGCTTTCCGGGTGCTCGCGGATGCTCGCCGACGCGGTGCTCAGCTCGGCCCACGTCAGGCTCTCGCGCCACATATAATAGGCACCGAGGGCCGTGATTGGGAACCAGAGGGCAACGTGCAGCACAATTGTGTAGGCAAACGCGATATTCTCATTTACGCCAAATGCCTTCAACACCTCGACTCCCGGCTTGTCAAACGTGCCCACATAGCCTGGCGCGGAGGGGATCGTCGTAAACAGGTTCACCACGCCATTCATCAACATCAGCGCAAAGAATGACACCTCGAAGGCAAAAGCGTGCATCACGAACCAGTACTTGCCTGTCTCGGCGAGCCAAACGACGAGCGACGTGACAAAGATCATCCCCACGTCGCGCCCGCTGCGCAAAAAGTAGAGCCCTTCCATAAAGCGATCGGCAACGCCGCGCACCGGCTCGCGAAAGCGCGCCGGCACCAGGCGGTCGATGGCCCAGTTATAGATCGCCTGCGAGCGCCTGGGAGACGCGGCGATCACGAAAAAGACACCGAGGGCGCCAAAGAAGATCAGGCTAAAGACGATGACGAACTGCCGCCAGTCACCGGGAATATTGGGGGCCAGGGGCAGGCCCACGAACACAAAGAGAAGCATCACGACGCCGTCGAAAATACGCTCGACCAGGATCGTTGCCAGGCTGGCGCTGACGCTCACATCCTCTTTGCGCCGCAGGACGTAGGCGCGCAGCACCTCGCCGATCCGCGCCGGAAAGATATTGTTGCCCATATAGCCGATGCATACCACCGGAAAGAGCCGGCTCAGGGGGATCGATTTCAACGCGCGGAGCATATAGTGCCAGCGCCACGTGCGTGCCCACACCCCAAAGAAATAGATGGCGACGCCCGGGATGAGCCACCAGTACGCAGCAGTGCGGATGTGGTGCCACGCCACTGCCAGGTCCAGGCCGCGCACGGTAAGATAGACAAAAACGGCACTGACCGCTACCCCAAGCCAGAACTGCCAACGCTTCAGCATGATTTCTCCTGACAGACGAGTCGACGAGATTGCGTTTTACAAGATGCCTGACGAGGCTGGATATTACGCGATCTGGGATTGGAAGGGTGGAAGGTCAGCCAGCCGGCCTTCCAATCTTTCACCGCCATGCACGGTTACTCGGAGGACTCGGCCGGTTCAGTCGGCGCCGGCGGCGTGTCGACCACGATACAGGCCGGCATGACCACAGGTGCTGTCCGGTAGGAAGGGGACGGGCCGGCGGCATTGAACGCCGCGACCCTGTAGCGGTAGGTATTGCCACAGGCAACGGCCCGGTCGACGAAACGTGTTGTGTCTGCGGGCACCAGGGCGATGCTCGCATCGACGTCGTCACGATAGATCCGAAACGCATCCTCGTTGTCTGACAGATCGTCCCACGTCAGTACCACCGATTGACCGTCGTCGGCCAGCACCGCCCGTAGTTGGCCGGGCATGCCGGGAGGCTCACCCGGCGCGGCTGCCTCCTCCACTTCGATGGTGACAGTCAAGGTAGGCCCAAAGAAGAGACCGGCTGGCGTGCAAAGCTGCCAGGCACTGGTATACGTCCCCGTTTCCATCGGTGCCCAGAGCGTCACGTCGAGGTTGAGGCGATCGCCGGCGCCGGCCAGCGGCACTGTCGCCAATCCGCCCGTCCCAAGGCTCTCACCTGCCGTCTGGACCAGATCATAGCCGACACCCCATGCACAGGTGCCGCTGTTGCGCACCTGCCATACCTTGTCCATGCGCGCACCAGGCTGGAACGCGCTACCCGCAGGGATGGTGACGTGGCCCAAGAAGGTGGCATCCGCCGTGCATGCGGGCTCGGGCAGTGTCTCAGCCGGTGCCTGCGCCACGTGGATGCTGACCATAGCCTGTCCGAGCACGTCGTCGCCGGCCGACCGTGCGACGACCGTCAAATCATGATCGCCCATGGCTCCAGGGCGCCACGGCAGCGATAGGGGAAGTGACGACGGCCCCGACTGCACAGCCGCCGCGACCGAGCGGCTCTCCACGATCTGCCCATCCACCTCCAAATCGACGCGCTCCACCGACTGCAAGCCCTGCTCGGCACGCAGCGTGGCCTCGACGGCCACCTCCTGGCCCGAAGCAACGGTGCCCTCGGCCGATGGCGAGGCAATGGTCACCTGCACCCGCTGGACGGCGGTCGGCGTGGGGGCCAGAGATCCCCACAACGTCGCCGGCCAGCGCATGAAAGCAAGCAGGACCAACGCAATCAGGAACAGGGCCAGAGCAACGATCAGGATGCCCCAGGTGCGCTGCCGGTTGGACCGGGCTGGGCGTTGCTCGCCGGCGGCAGGCTGGGTGGCGTCGGCTGCCTTTGGATCTGCTTCAATCCACCCGCCCCCCTGGTTGCAGTACCACTTGTCCAGCTCCGGATCAACCATCCAAAAGGCACCCTGGTCGTCGCACACCAGGAGCTTGGCGGTCTCCAACCGAAGCATGGTGTCATCCATCTCACCCCGTTCGTGGAGCTTTTTCAGGTGACGATAATGGCGCCCCGCCTCTGTCAGATCCATGGCATTCGAAATGATCAGGCTTGCGGCCCCAAGATCTCTTGTGCATAGCGGAGCAAGAGATCGATCCTGGTGCCTGGCACGTCTATTGACTCCAGGTAGCGGGCAAGCAGCTCCGGGGGAGTCAGCTCCTCCGGTGACTCGCCCCCAAGGCGCTGGCGATAGGTGCGCTCGATCTCGTGGCTGATGCCGGCGACATAATAGGCCTTGTCGAGCGCCCGGCGCACGTCGGCGTCACGCACCAGGCCTTCCTGTTCCGCGCGGGCCTGGACAAGCACCCGCACAATCGCATCGGCCACGTCCTGGCGCTCGATGGCGTGCAGCAGGGCCGCAAGCGGATCCTCCTCGTCTCGCACATCGCACCGAATCGTGACAAAAGGCCGCGCGTTCACCTGGCAGAATTGCCATTCGGCCTGCCCACGGCGCACGGTGGCCACGACGAACCCTTTGGGTTCTTTTTCCTCGCCAAAATCGATCCGTTCAAGGCTGCCGCAATAAACTACCGGTGGGTGGTGGCCTGGGTTGAGGTCCTGGTGGCGGTGGATGTGCCCGAGGGCCACGTAATCCCACGTCGGGTCGACGACGACGCTCCGGGGCACTACCACGTCGCGTCCCAGCATCACCGAGCGCTCGGATCCAAATCGGGCCTCGGACACGCTGAAATGCCCCACCAGGACGGCCGGCAGTTCAGGATCGACCTGCGCGGCAAGCGCCTGGATGTTCTCGGCGACGATCTGCTGCACCTTGTCGTCCAGCTCGGTGATCGTGCGCTCCTTATACTCTTCATGTGCCAGCAGTCGCTGGCGCACCGGGTAGGGCACCGTGGCCACCTGGATCAGGTCGCCCTGGCGTGTGCGGATCAGGTGGAGCTGGTCACGCCGGCCGACGATGACGTTGGGAACCTGGAGCGTGTAAAAGATCTCGATGCTGGAAGCACGCCGCTCCTGGCTCGGCAGGTCGTGGTTGCCAACCAGCAGCACGACGGGGATGCCGGCGTCGGCCAGCCGTTTAATGCGGCGAGCGAACTCGCGGCGGTAGGTCGAGTTGGGATCGCGGTTCTTGTAGGCGTCGCCGGCAAAGAGCACCAAGTCTACCTGGTGCTCGATGGCATAGTCCACCGCCTCGTTCAGGCGGCGGAGAAAATCCATCACCCGGCCGTTCAGACCGGTTTCGGCGTCGAGTTGTCCATAGTTCTCGACGCCGATGTGCACATCGGCCAGATGCAGAATACGAATACCGTCCATGGTTCTCCCTCAGGCGCCGGCTGCCTCCTTCCCCGGGACTCGCCCATGGGGCCTGGCCCGGCCGGCAGAAGCTATTGTAACCTGGATCGGCGGGCCTGTCAACCGGTTGGCGCGCGCCTACTACCGCCCCGTGCCCAAGAGGAAACAATGGCACTTGCACAATCTCGAAATCTGTGGTACAAAGGTAAGCGTTCAGTGGGTACTTGAATTGGACACGGATTCACACGGATTCCACGGATTTTAGATGCTTGAGGCGGAATGCCAGCCG
>JAFGIA010000447.1 GCA_016929795.1 Anaerolineae bacterium | reverse complement strand
GGACCGGGTGCCGGATTGTGATCCGGCACGAGCACACGGTGTTTTCTCTACGCGGGGGGGGGGACCGGGCATGGCAACCTGGACGTACCCCCGGAAGGTTGGTGGTTCGAGACACGCTTGGCGTTTCCGGGGTTGTGTGTTATACTTGAAGCGGTGGCAAATGGGTTGAAGGGAGGGTGGTGTGATGAATACACTCGTGGTGGATGTGTCAGCAGAGACGTACCGGCTTTTGGAGGAGCGGGCGCGCAGCGCCGGCAAAGCCCCCGAAGTGCTCGGTCGCGAGCTGATCGAGCGCGCGCTCTGGGGCTCGAACCTGCCTGCGCCACAATCGGCACGGGATGTGCTGGAAATGGCACACCGGACGCGTCCATTGAGTGACACGCTGCGACAAAAGATCATCCCTGGTGTGACGCTGGACGAGGTGCGAGCCGCGCTGGTGGAAGTCGGCGGTCGCTCACTGAGTGAAATCGTCCTCGAACAGCGGGGGGCTCAGCAGTGACAGATTATTATCTCGACGCGAGCGCACTTGTGAAGCGGTACGCCGACGAGGCAGGGAGTGACTGGGTTCGATGGATCACAGAGCCTGAAGCCGGAAACACGATCCTGCTTGCCGAGGTGACCCTGGTAGAAGTGGCGGCTGCCCTGGCAGCCAAGCAGCGCGCGTCGGGCGGGATCGCGCTTGAAGAAAGGGACCGTGCGCTGAGTCGTTTCCTTCAGGATTGTGATGAAGGGTTTCTGATTCTGCCTGTTGACCGGCTGGTGATCGATCGTGCCGTTGAGTTGACCCAGAGTCATCGACTGCGTGGTTACGATGCAATTCAGCTGGCAAGTGCTTTGGTCGCTGCGGACTTGGTGGCATCGCAGAATCTGTCGCTCCCCCGTTTTGTTGCAAGTGACGGTGATCTGCTGTCCGCCGCAGCAGTGGAGCATCTTCCAAGCGAAAATCCCCTGGATCATTAGGCCCTGCGCCTTTCGCTCGCTCGGTCAAGAATCAGCTCGAATCATTCCCTGTCGGGGCGCAGCGGTGCTGCGCCCTATGGTTCCTCGATAAACTGCTTGATTCTCGCCAGTTGGTTGGAGGGGGTGACCCCGATCTCTGTTTTGGTAGCGGGGTGACCCCGCCCCTACCGAAACGTTTTCCCCACGCGGGTGGGGGGGGACCGGGGGCCGGATTGTGATCTGGCACGAGCACGGTGTTTTCTCTACGCGGGTGGGGGGGGGCAGGTGCAATGCACCAAGGAAGGTGCAATGCACCGGGGTTTGCCCACGCGGGTGGGGGGGGACGGGGCGCGGGGACCGCGCCCCTACCGCAGGCCAGGGGCTACTCGTCGAGCCGGACTACTCCCCGACCACCGGGCAGGATCTGCAGCACTGCCAGGGGCGGGTCGGTCAGGATGATGGTAGCGGGCCCGGAAGCGCCCTGGCGGGTGTATGCGACGCGCAAGAAGATGGCGACGGGATGGTCGGCCTGTGCGCCCAGGCCAAAGCCTATTTCGGCCAGCAGGTCGTCGGCGCTGGCCGGGTCCAGCTCGCTCCAGAGCCGGCCGACGCCGGTCTCGTCCCGGAGGAGTTTCGCCCAGTCCACGTCTCTGTCCGGCTGGTAGCCCTCGGTCAAGGGGATGGTGATGAGGTGGGCTCCGACAGAGGTCTGCCCCGGCGCGGTGTGGATGATGACCTGGAAGCAGTAGGGGGCGGGGTGGAGGTCCCTGTCGCAGGTCGAGCTCAGGGTGATGGTGGTCTCGTTGCCGCTATAGTTGAATGTATGGAAGAGGTAGGGCAAGGCGAGCGGCTCGGGCTGTGCCGCCGGCAGGGGGGCACAGCTCGCCGCGGAGAGGGCCAGGATGAGCGCCCACCTGGCCAAGGTCTTGTTCATGGCTCCCTCCAGTTATTGAGAGGATGGTACGAGTATAGCACTCTTTGCGGAAAAGTACAACGGCCGGCAAGGTGGGCCGCGGACGGTGGTCCGCGGCGAGCTGGGGGTGGTGTCGAGGGGCCGAGCTGGCGCTCGGCGATCCCAGGGGGGGATGGGCGGGGAGAGGGCGGCTGGCCGGCTTGAGATCCCGGCGAAAGCGTGGTATACTCTCCCTATCGCAAGGTCGTCCGTCAACGCTGCCGGCCGGGCGCGGCAGGCTGTCCTCGACGAGTTGGGCTGATGGTGGACCGGATCATCCGACTGCTGATACTGCTCCCGCTGCTCCCGCTCCTGTGGGGGTTTGTGGCCGAGACACCCTCGTACCTCGCCGCCGCCGGGCTGGAAGCGGTCATTTACGTGGTGCTCGGGCTGGTAGTCTATTTGGCGATGCACGCCATTTTTTGGAATGGGCGCGTCACTTTTTTGCAGATACTCGAGCACGAGCTGATCCACGCGGCGGCCAGCCTGTCGCTGTCCGAGATGCCCACCCGCCTAGAGGTGGACGCGCGGAAGGGAGGGGCCACCTACATCCCCCAGTCGAGCGGCTGTTTCTGGATGGTGCTGGCCCCCTACTTTCTCCCTCTCTTTACGCTGCCGCTGCTGCCGCTGGCGCTGGTCGTCCCGGCGCCGTGGGACCACGTGATCGAATTCCTGATCGGGTTCACGCTCGGCTTTCACTATGCCAGTGTGCTGGCGGCGCTGCTGGTGGTGCAGACGGACATCACGCGCATGGGGGTCTTGTTTTCCGCGGCGCTGATCCTCTTTTTCAACGCGATGGTGATCGTGGTGATCGTGGCTTTCGCCAGCGGCGACCTGGCCAGCCTGGGGCTCTATGTCCAGGCTTCCTGGGCGCGCGCGCAGGCGCTCTATGGGGAGATCGGGCCGATCGTGGCCGCGCTGATCGAGCGCTGAGGGGCGGCGGCGGCGGCGGCGGCCGAGGAAGGCGGCGGCCCACACGCAGCCGAGCAGGAGGGCGCACCCGAAATAGATCCAGGGCAGGTCCAGGCGGGTGGCCAGGGCATAGGCGACCAGCGGCCCGCCGGCGCTGCCCACGTCGCCGGCCGTGGCCAGGGCGCCCATGGCGGCGCCCGTCCGCCGGCCGGCGGCCAGGTCGCCGGCCAGCGCGGCCACGGCGGTGATGAGCGCCCCGGCGCCCGAGGCGACGAGGGCCACGCCGGCCAAGGCGAGCCAGACGCTGCCGGGCAGGGCCAGGATGACGAACCCGGCCGCGGCCAGGGCGAGGGCAGCCAGCGCCACGGGCCAGCGGCTGCCCAGCCGGTCGGAGGCGATGCCGGCGGCGGGGCCGGCCAGGATGCCGAGGGCGGCGCGCGAGGCGAGCATGACGCCAGCCAGGGACGACACGCCGACGGTGAGGCCGGCGATGGCGACGGCGGGGCCCCAGCGGCGGGCCAGGTGGAGGCTGAGGGTGGACATGAGGACGCCGTTGCTCACGAAAAAGATGGCGAGGTAGATCAGGGCCGCGACGGCGGCCTGTGGATCGAGGCGGCGGGCGGCCTGGAGGAGGGCGGTGGGGGAAGGCAGGCGCCGCCTGGCCCGGGCCGGCGCGGGAGCCGGGCGCCGCGCGGCGGGGGGGGCCCCGGGTGCGCGCCGTGTCTCGGGCAAAAAGAGCCAGGCGATGGCCCAGCCGACGGCGGTGAGCGCGGCGCAGGTGAACACGGCTGGCCGGAAGCCGAGGAGGTCGGTGAGGGTGCCGCCGGCGATGGGGCTGACCGTCAGCCCCAGCATGTAGGAGAGTTGGTAAAAGCCGGTCATCCGCCCCCGGTCGGCCGGGTTGGCGCTGTCGAGCACCATGGCGTAGCCGCCGACGTTGATCAGCGCCCAGGCCGTGCCCCACAGCACGCGGGCGGCGAGGAGGGGCCAGAGGCCACGCACCAGGCCGTAGGCCACTGTGGAGAGGGTGCCGAGGGCCATGCCGAGGAGGAAGAGGGGCCGGCGCCGGTAGCGGTCGTTGAGCGCGCCGGCCACGGGGTTGGCGGGGATGCGGATCAGGCGGTTGACGCCCAACAGCAGGCCGACGGCGCCGAGGGTGATGCCGAGGGCGTCCGCCTGGCTGCCGAGCACGGCGTAGAGGGTGGAGTCGCCGGCCAGTGACAGGCTGACCGCCGTGCCGAGGGGCAGGAGCAGCCGGAGCTGGTGGCGCGCCAGCAGCCGGTGGGTCACCCGCCCGCCGCCGAGCGGCGGGCCAGGAGCAGGTCGACGTCGGCCCGGGTGCCGCGCCACGGGCCGGGCTGCTCCTGTTTGAGCGTGGTGACCGCCGCCGCCACGCGGGCCGCCTCGCCGGGTCCCGCGGACAGGCGCGTGCCGAGGTAGGCGGCAAAGGCAGTGTCGCCCCGGCCTGTGCGCCCGGCGAGCGAGCGCGGGGTAAAGGGCGCCTGGTAGAACTCGCCCCCGGCGAGGACGGTGACCCCCGACGACTGGGTGAGCAGGACTTCGGCGGGGCCGAGCGCGGCCAGCCGCCGCGCCGCAGCCCGCAGGTCCGACTCGCCCGTCAACAGCTCCGCCTCGGCGCGGTCCACCTTCAGGTAGGTGACGAGGGCGAGCCCTTCTTCCTGGTCGGCCCAGGGGCGAAAGACGAGGGCGGGCCGGCCGGCGGCGCGCTCCTCGCGCACGCGCACAAAGCCCTGCACGTCGAGGGCGACGGGGCCATGCTCGTGCAAGAGCCGCAGCAGGGGCAGGTCCACCTCGCCGGCAATGATGGGCACGACGGCATAGATGCGCGCCGTCCGGTGCGGCAGGTCGGCGGCGCGGATGGGCCCGGCAAAGCCGAGGGGCGTGCAGATCCGCCGCTCCATGTCGGCCGAGTTGTACTCGTTGGCAATGCCCGAGGTTTCGGCCGCGGCGGCGGCAAACACTTCTACCCCCTCCTCGCGCAGCGCGTCGAGGAGGGGGAAATCGTCGGGGTGCAGGCGCGTGACGACGGCCACGCGCAGGCCGAGGCGGCGCAGGGCGATGCTGCCGTAATAGACCGCGCCCCCAGGGGCCTCTCCGCCCTGCCCATCCACGATGTTGCGGTCCCTGGCCAGGTGGCCGATCATCATCACGTCGACGTCAGGCATGAGTGAGTTCTCCTACGTGATACGTGAGGCGTGAACTGGCGTCACGCCTCACGTATCACGGTTGCACGTTTTCAGGAAGGCAGGATGTAGAGGCAATCCTCGAGCAGGCGCAGCGGCACGCGCGTCCCTTCGGGGTGCACGACGGTGTGGCGGGGATCGTACTCGACGAGGGCCAGGACCTGGCCGCCAACCTCGATGTCGTATTCGATCACGTTGCCCAGGTAGGTGGCGCGGCGCACGGTGCCCTCGATCTGGCTGCCGGGGGCGTCGATCTCGACCATCTCGGGGCGGACGACGAGCGTGGCGGCGGCGCCGGGGGCCAGGGCCCGGTCGGGGGCGGGCACGGTCAAGGTGGCGCCAAGGGCCTCGAGGACGAGGTCGCCGTTGCGCCGGTCGCGCACGGTGCCCTCGACAAAGTTGGCGCGCCCGATAAAGTCGGCGACGAAACGGGTGGCGGGCCGGCGATAGACCTCGGGGGGCGAGCCGATCTGCTCGATGCGCCCCTGGTGCATGATCACGATCCGGTCGGACAGCGTCATGGCCTCCACCTGGTCGTGGGTGACATAGACGCTGGTGATGCCCAGCCGGCGCTGGATGCGACGGATCTCGGTGCGCATCTGCTCGCGCAGCTTGGCGTCTAGGTTCGACAGGGGCTCGTCCATGAGCAGGACTTTGGGCTCCATGACGAGGGCGCGGGCCAGGGCGACGCGCTGCTGCTGGCCGCCGGAGAGCTGGTTGGGCGCGCGGTTCTCCAGGCCGGTCAGCTCGACCAGCTCGAGCACGCGCACCACGCGCTCGCGCAGTTCCTTTTTCGGCACGCGCTGGACGTTGAGGCCGTAGGAGATGTTCTCGAACACGTTGAGGTGGGGAAAGATGGCATAGCTCTGGAACACCATGCTCATGCCGCGCTTGTGGGGCGGCTCCTGGTTGATGACGGCCCCGTCGAGCTCGATGGTGCCGGCGGTGGGGAACTCGAACCCGGCGATCAGGCGCAGGGTGGTGGTTTTGCCGCAGCCGGAAGGTCCGAGGAGGGTGACGAGCTCGCCCTGGGGGATCTCGATGTCGACGTGGTCGACGGCCGTCACCTCACCGCTGCCGCCACGGGCCGGGAAAACTTTGACAATGTCTCGCAGGCTCAGATACATGGTGACTCCTCATCAGGCTCCGATCGACAGGTCGACGTCGCCCCTGCCGCCGAGGAGCTTGTTGACGACAAAGTAGAGGACGCCGATGGCGATCAATACCAGGATGATAATCGTCGTGGAATAGGCGGCGGCGACGCCCACGCCGCCCTGCTCCCACTCGCTCAGGATGCTCGCCGTGACGATGCGCCACTGGGCGCTGACGAGAAAGATGATGGCCGACAGGCTGGTCATGTGCCGCGTAAAGCTAAAGATGAGCCCGGCCAGGAGGGCGGGCAGGATGAGGGGCAGGGTGACGCGGCGGAAGGTGAGCTGGGCGTCGGCGCCCAGGTTGTTCGACGCCTCCTCGATGCTCGGGTCGATCTGCTGCAGCGCGGCCACGCCGGCACGGACGGAGGCGGGCAGGCTGCGCACGGCAAAGGCGGCGATGATGATGTAGGCACTGCCGACCAGGGCCAGGGGCTTGCCCATGAAGCACATGGCGGCCACGAGCGCGAGGAGGGCAGAGGCGAGTATCAGGCGCAGCCGGCCGGCAAAGGCCTGCAGCGCCAGGGTGGCGCCAAAGGTGTAAAAGATGGCCGACAGGGGGGGCGGTGTCTGGAAAAAGACCTTCAGGTGCTCTGAGAATTGAAAGACGGCGTTGCTCCAGAAGCCGCGCGGGATGCTGCGGCTAAAGGCGGCGATGGGCAGGGCGATATAGACCGACAGGTCGGCCATGATCAGGTAGAGGCCGAGGCCGGCGAGGATCAGGCCGGCGTTCTTTTGGCGGCGCCACAGCCAGAGGAGGAGCCCGAGGCCCAGGTAGAGCCCGCCGAGGAGATAGTGCATGCCCGGGTCGGTGAGCAGCGGGCCAAGCTGGGCGAGGCCGACGCCGGTGCCGGTGCCGAGGGCGAGGACGATCCACTGATCGCGGCGGGTGGAGAAGGAGGTGCGGGCCAGGTAGAGGGCAAGCAGGGCGTAGAGCAGGATGATGACGATGGTGGGCGGGGTGCTGAAAGCCAGGACAAAGCCGATGCCGAGGATGGTGCCGGGCACGGCGCCGCCCAGGTTGGAGATAAAGTCGACGGCGTCCTTGCCGCTAAAGCGCTTGCGGACGACGAGAAAGGCAATGACCATGCCGGTCAGCCCGGCGATGGGGGTGGCAAAGGCGCTCAGGAAGGTGGTGTCGAGGATCGATTCGACGCCGCGGGTGACCATCTGCTGCCACCACAAGAGTGTGGGGGTATAGTCGACGCCCCACGCGGCGCTGAACGAGCCCCAGATGATGGCGGCATAGAGGACGACGATGAGGGCGCACACCAGGTAGGTCATGATGATGAACGGCCAGCGGATCCAGGCCTCTTTGACCAGGATCTGCCCGCCGGTGGGCTTGCCGGTGACGGACACGTAGGAACGGCGCGAGACATAGTAGCGCTGCACGAGAAAGACGAGCAGGGTGGGCAGGAGGAGCACAAAGGCGAGCGCCGACGCCTTCTGATAGTTGTACTCGCCCGCCACGGCGAGAAAGATCTGGGCCGACAGGACCGAGACGTTGCCCGAGATAAAGAGGGGGTTGCCCAGGTCGGCGAGGGACTCGACGAAGAGGAGGAGGAAGGAGCCGGCGATGCCGGGGATCAGGAGCGGCAGGGTGACGGTGCGAAAGATGTGGAATTTGCCCGCCCCCAGGCTGTGGGCCGCTTCTTCCATGCTGGGATCGAGGCGCTCGAGCATGGCGCGGATGATCAGGTAGGCCACGGAGAAGAAGGTGATGATCTGGACAAAGACCAGGCCATCCATGCCATAGATGTCGTTGGAGCCGCTGGGGAAGGTCATGCCGAGCAGCTTGCGCGTGACCAGGCCGTTGCGCCCAAAGAGGAGGATGGTGCTGAGTGCGATGGCAAAGGGCGGCGACACGGTGGGCACCAGGGCCAGCAGGTGGATGAGCCGCTTGAAGGGGATATTGATGCGGACCATGGTGTAGGCAAAGAAAAAGCCGAGAATGGTGCCCCCCAGGGCCGTGTAGATGCCCATCTGGATCGTGTTCCACAGAACGTTGCGGGCATAGGGTCCGTAGTAGGAGTCAAAGTAGCGGCCGATGTATTCAACGCTGAGGCGGGTGTACCAGGGTCCACTCTGATCGGCGGCCAGGAACCCGTTGGCTGTGCCACGGTACAAGGGATAGACGATAAAGATGAAAAGAAAGAGCCCGCAGTACAACAGGCTGAGCATCAACGCCGGGTCGCGGGCGATCAGGCCAAACTCGCCGTAGCGACGGCGAAGAGCGCCGCGCCAGCCCGTGCCGGCCCGAGGGGAGATCCTGCGCGCAGAAACGGCCATCCTCTTCTCCTAAAGGTGCAGGGCGAGGGGTGTCCCTCGCCCTGCACACCACTCGATGGTTATTCCTTGAGCTGGTCCGCGGCCGAAATTTCGTTGGTGAACTTGTCGATGTACTCGACCTTGTGCTCGCCGGCCCACTGGAAGTCATAGTCGATCAGGTTGACTTCCATCAGCTCGGGATGCGACAGCTCCACGCCGTTGACGGTGGGGGCCTGGTAGGCATGGTACTTGGGGCCGAGCGCCTGTGTCTCCGGGGTAATGGCCCAGTCGAACCACTTTTGCGCCGCGTCGAGGTGGCCGCCGCCCTTGATGATGCCCATGCCGCCGATCTCGTAGCCGGTCCCTTCCGCGGGGAAGGTCAGCTCGAGCGGCAGGTTATTGTCATCGATCTCGTGCACGATGTCGTGGGAAAAGACAATACCGACCGCCGCTTCCCCCTGGCCGACAAACTTGGCGGGGGCGGCGCCACTCTTGGTGAACTGGAGCACCTGGTCGGCGTACTTGTTCAGGTACTCCCACCCTGCATCCTGGCCCCTGATCTGCAGCACCGTGGCCAGGGCGGTGTAGGACGTGCCCGAGGTGGAGGGGTGGGCGACCATGATCTGGTCCTTGAATTCGGGCTTGAGCAGGTCGTCCCACGACGTGGGGGCGGCGACGCCCGGGTTCTGGGCCAGCCAGTCCTTGTTGGTGGCAAAGCCGAGGGTGCCGACATAGATGCCGACCCAGTAGTTGTCGGGGTCCTTGAACTTGGCCGGGTCGCGCAGGTTCTTGTAGCTCGGCGAGTCGTAGGCCTCGAGCAGGCCCTCGGCCTTGGCGGCGACAAAGCTGTCGATGGGGCCACCCCACCAGATGTCAAACTGGGGGTTGTCCTTCTCGGCGCGCAGGCGGGCCAGCGCCTCGCCACTCGACATGCGCACATAGTTGACGGTGATGCCAAACTCTTCCTCGAACTCTTGCTTCATGCCCTGGCACCACTCTTCCTGCGGCGTGCAGAGCACGTTGAGCTCGGTGCTGGCCGGTTCGCCCCCACAGGCTACCAGGCTGAGCAGCAAGCTGAGCACTACGAACAGAGCCATGAAACGAACGCGCTTCATTTCTTTCCCTCCTCAGATGTGTGATCGTTCACTGCTGCCTGAGGAATGGCCAGTCCTCGCCGGAATAAGAAGCAGCCGGGATCGTTTCCCGGCGGCCGACCTCTTGTCGCCGCGCACCTCCCCGTGCGATCTTGGCCCAGGAGCGGCCAAGACGAAGTGACGAGTCACACCGACTCGCAATTCAGGACATCGTTTTCTTCAAGCCAGGTTTGAGTACTGGCTACGGCGGATTCAGTGTACCACCACGGCGCCGCTTTGTCAAGCCTGGGCCGAATGGATTGCCACTGCCCGGGCGACCATCGCTTCCAGGGTCCACGAGTGGCCCCGGTCCTGGATCGCGGCGGCGGTCCGGGGGGCGAGCTCGGCGGCCAGGCTGGCGTGGAGCGGCGCGACCTGGTCGCAGAGCTGCTGTTCGCTGGCCGGGTGTTGCAGGATGAAAGAGGCGATCTCGAAAGCTGCTTCCCGGCTGCCTGCGCGCGCCAGGCACGCCGCCAGCCCCGCCAGCGCGGTGAGGATGATGGGCGGGGAATCGATGTCGACGCCGAGGTCGAGCACCCGCCGGTATTCGCGCGCGGCGGCGGCAGGATCACTCGTTGCGAAGAGCAGGTCGCCCAGGCTGTTGTGGAGCAGCGCCAGGCCCCTGCGGTCGCCCGACTCTTCTTTGAGGAAGAGGCTCTCCTCGTACAAGCGCCGCGCTTCGCCATACTCACCCAATTGCCGGTGGGCGTCGCCCAGGTGGCGCAGGGAATCGGCCACGCCGCGGCGAAAGCCGATCTCGCGACAAATGCCCAGCACATCGCGGCGCAGTGCCTTGGCCGTGGCATAGTCGCCGCCGAGATAGGCGAGGTTGCTCAAGTTGTGCGAGGCCCCGGCGATGCCAAAGCGGTCGTCGATCTCGCGACAAAGGGCCAGGCTGCGCTCGAAATAGTCGCGCGCCTGGTCGTATGCGCCGCGCGTGCCCGCCGCGCCCCCCAGGCTGTTGTAGGCACCGGCGATACCGTGCCGGTCGCCCACCTGATCATAGAGCACCAGGCAGCGCTGGTAATACTCTTCCGCCCGGGGGTAATCGCCGATCATGCGGGCCACATTGCCCAGGTAGTCGTTGCTCTGGGCCATGCCCCACACGTCACCGGCCTGCGCGTAACAGGCCAGGCACTGTTCGAAATGCCCGGACGCCCGGGCATAGTCGCCCTGCTCTTCGCCCACGCGCCCCAGGACGGCGTGCGCCAGCGCTTCCTCTCGGGGCTCGGCCCCGGCCCCGACCAGGCCCAGGCACTGCTCGCCCAGCCGCCGGGCCTGGTCATAGCGCCCCACGCGAAAAGCAAACCACCCCAGCCGCCCGAGGAGGCGGCCGGCGAGCGAGCTGCCTGCGGGCACCGCCGCCGCCGCCAACTCGAGCATCTGGTAGCCCTCTTCCAGCCAGCCACGCAGATCGTAAAAGAGGTAGAGCGCCTGGAGGGCCATGTCGAGGAGGCTGGCGTCACGATGGGACGCAGCCCACCGCCACGCCGCGCGCACGTTGTCGATCTCGCGGTGGATCTGGTCGAGTGTGGCTTTTTGCTCACGGCCGCGCAGCGCAGCGGCCCTATCGCGCACAAAGGCGGCATAGTAGCCAGCGTGGGCCGCCTCGGCCTGTTGGCGCTCTCCCCGGGCCTCGTCCAGCCGCGCAGCCGCGTACTGCCGCACCAGCTCGTGCAGCTCCAGGCGCCCCGATCCTGCCCCACGCAGCAGCGACTTGGCCACCAGCGAGTCGAGAAGCGGCCGGGCGGCCCCCGTGACGCGCTCGATGGCGGGGAGGTCGGCCCCCCCGCGGAATACGGCCAGGGTACGAAAGGCGCGTTGGGCCTCGGCCGTGAGCGTGCGCCACGATCCTTCGAACGCCGCCTCGATACTGCGGTGGCGCTCGGGCACGTCGCGCGCCGCCGTCGCCAGCAGGTCCAGGTTCTGCTCGATCTCGGCCGCAATGTGCCCGCACGACCAGTGGCGGACGGCGGCCGCCGCCAGCTCGATGGCCAGGGGCATCCCCTCCACGAGCCGGCAGATGCGCGCCACGTTCTCCCGTTCGTGCTCCAGGGAGAACTCGGGCTGGACCCGGGTGGCGGTCCGCACAAAGAGCGCGCCGGCATCATACCCGGCGGGCGGGTCCCCCTCCGGCCCGGTGGGATAGGCCATGCCGTGCACGTCGAACAGCCACTCCCAGCGTAGATTCAGCCGCTCGCGAGACGTGGCCAGGATCTTGACCTGGGGAGCCGCTTCCAGGATCTCGGAGATCAACCCGGCGCCTTCCAGCACGTGCTCAAAGCTGTCCAGTACCAGCAGCAGCTCTTTTTCGTGCAGGTAGGCGAGGAGCTGGGCCTTGGGCTCCTGGCGGCCAAAGAAGGAAAAGGGCAGCGCGGCGGCCAGGCTCGAAAGGAGGAGATCGGGCGTGTCAATCCCTGCCAGCGACACCAGGTAGACGCCGTCGAGAAAAACATAGTAGCGCGCTTGGGCCACCTGCAGTGCCAGGCGTGTCTTGCCGATGCCGCCGGGGCCGACCAGCGTCAGCAGCCGGCACGAGGGATCGTCAAACGAGGCAGCGATGCGGGCCATCTCTTCTTCGCGCCCCACAAAGGGGGTGGGCTGCACCGGCAGATGCGAGCGGCGGGCCGAAGCAGCGCGGATGCGCTCGTACAGCGCCGTGGTCTCGGGCATGGGATCGACGCCCAGCTCCTGGCGCAAGAGGCTGCGACAGGCGTCGTACTGCGCCAGGGCTGTCGACCGGCGGCCGCTGCGCGCCTGGAGGAGCATGATCTGCCGGTGCGCTTCTTCGTGCCACGGCTCCAGGGCGAGCAGGCGCGAAGCGTAATCGATCGCGGCCTCGTTCTCGCCACGCAGGCCATAATAGTCGGCCAGCGCGTAGAACACCTTGATGGCCAGATCGCGCAGCCGCTCGCGCTCCACCAGCAGCCACTCTTCAAAGGCCGGGGCATCCTGCACGTGAAACCCGGCCAGCAGATCCGAATGGTAGAGGTCGGCAGCCTGGATCAGGGCGGGGATCTTGGCGGCGAGATCGACCCCCGGCCGCAAGGCCGGCTCGGCACGGCTGACAAACTCTTCCACGTCGAGGGTGTAGGGGCGATCGCGCACGAAAAGGACCGTCTGGCCGGTGACGTCCACGTGGTCGCCCACGGTCCGGCGCAGGTTCGAGAGGGCCTTGCGCAGATTCACGTTGGCCCTCTCCTCGGGCATGTCGCCCCACAGCAGGCCGGCGAGCAATGGGCGAAGGTGAGGCTGGCCGGTGAGGGCCAGGTAACAAAGGAGAGCCTGAACTTTGACCGAAACAAACCCGGAAACCGGGACGCCATCCCGGGCGACGCTCAGCCCACCCAGGAAGGTCATCTGCAGCTCTCCCACGGCACCGCCTCCCTCTCAATTCACGCTTTGTTCACACTGCCCTGGTATAATGGCCGTATCCTCTCAATAAAGGGGGGGAATGGGGGTATGTGCGGTGCCCGCACACACCCCAACCCCCGATTATTGAGCAGATAGTAATAACCGTGTGCTATACGGGAACCCTATGGAAAGGAGTATACCACAGCCGTCTCATTCCGAAAAGTGAGGGTATGCCATGTCCCACTCGAACGGTCCACTTTGCTACCATTCCTACTTGCTTCGCTTCTGGGCGGTGAGGGGCAAGGTCGAGCTCCCTGCTGTGTGGCGCTTTAGCCTGACCGATCCACACACCGGCGAGCGGCAGGGGTTTGCCGACCTGGAGGCGCTGGTCGCTTTTCTCCAGGACCAGACCCGTGGCAAGCCGCTGCCTGAGAAAGAAGGAGGTGATGAACCCGAATAGAGATCCGACTCGCCGTGCTTGTAGGGACGGCTTGAACCGTGGATTCTAGTGCAGAAATGAAAGGAGTCTACCATGTCCAAAAAGCTCACATTGTTTCTTGGCCTCATCGTTGCCTTGCTCGTGCCGCTGGCCATCGTCGCGGCACAGGTGCCACAGCCGGCCAGCATCCAGGCCGATACCTACATCGTCGTCGATACGACCGCCGATGATCCTAGTGATGGCTATAGTGTGTACTGCTCCGACGTGGCGCCCCGTGAGTGCTCACTTCGGCGCGCGATTAACGAGGCGTACCACCTCCTGCCGTCGGCTACGAGCCGGGTGTATATCGAGTTCGATATCGCAACCACCGATCCCGGCTATGACGCGGCACTGGATGCCTGGAAGATCGAGCTGGGTGGCACTGTAGGCGATGATCTGCGCGAGCTGTATGGCTGGACGAGCGTCGACGGCAGCACGCAGCCAGGAGGGCGCGACGATGGCCCCAAGATCATCATCGACGGCCTCGGCAACCACACAAATGGCTTTATCTTCCGCAGAGACGGCAACGAGGTCCGCGGTCTGGCCATGCAGCGCTTCAAGACGACCCACATCAGCATCAGCAGTGACGGCAACATGGTCGAAGATTGCTGGTTTGGCCTGTCGGACGACGGCACCACGCTCAGCTCGGGCGACGATATGGAGCCGGAAGGGGGCAGCGGCGTGGCGTGGGCGGCGGACTCGGACACGAACGTGGTGCGCAACAACAAGTTCGCCGGGTTCACCGGGGTGGCGGCTGCCGTCCGCGGCGCCAACAACGTGTTTTCCGGCAACTGGATCGGCGCCGACGCGGCCGGCCTGGTGCCCCTGCCGGCACAGTTCACCCAGCATCCATGCCTGTACGGCACCTGGAACGGCGGCTGCGGCATCACCGTGGATGGCGAAGAGAATCAGATCGGCGGGCCGACAGCAGCCGAGGGCAACCACTTTGTCGGCCTCTACCTGGAATCGTTTGCCATCACGAACCAGAAGCCGGCTATGGATGTCAGCGGGCAAGGGCACCTCATCCAGAACAATGTCATCGGCCTGGACGGGAACGACGATGAGATCGGCGTCTGCGGGCGGGGCATCAGCCTGCTCGACGGGCCGGAGGACATGGCCATCCTGGACACCACCATTGTCGAGCCTGCGCTCAGCGGCATCATGGCCAACCACTGGACGTTCAACGGCGTTACGCTGCAGGGGAACCTCATCAAACGAGAACGAGAAGAGTCATGGCCCGGGGCACTGCCGGGGCAGAGCTCCCCTGAAGGCGCCGTCGTCTTTGCCGGGGAGGCGCCCGCGGAGCTGCTCAGCTTTGTGCCGGCCAAGGTCACCCAGGTCGATGGCCTGTCCGTCAGCGGCACCGCCGGCGAGGGCAGCCCCTGCCCCTACTGCATCGTGGAGCTTTTCCTGGATGACTCGGACCTGGTCACCGAGACGCTCCAGTCCCTGGCCCTGGTGACGGCCAATGCCAGTGGCAATTGGGTGGCCACGCTGCCCGCCCCCCTGGAATCGGGCCAGGGCCTGCGCACCATGAGCACCGTGCCCGACAACTTTACCATCATCGGCCTGCACGAGGGGACGACGTCCGGCCTGTCGAAACTGCAGGCCGTGGCTATTCGTCGAATATTCTTGCCTTTCCTGCTGCGCAACGATTGACGGCAGCTCATCACCCCCGCCCACGGATTCCCAGCCGTGGGCGGGGGACCCCCGACTCCCCCACCGCTCCTTATCCGTCACTCCTGTTTCGAGGCGTGCGGTGTGAAACAGAAACAGGATGTGGAATTGCGTTACACCTTCTTTCTATGATATAATGAGTGCCTGGCACCACCGAGCACGACGGAGAGGGGATGAACCATGTCCAATACAGCGTCAGGCGGCGCGGCGCGCCGCATCAACCCGCAAAACCCGCCTTACCCGCAGCTCCGTGCCCTGATGCGCACGGCCTATAATGCCGACACCCTGCCCAGGCTGGCGGAATACCCGGGCTTTACCGAACTGCGCTTCCGCGTTGGGCTCAAGGCGGACCTGGACGATCTGATCGACGAGGTATTCGAGCTGGCCCGCACGCGCCTGATGTGGGAAGAGCTGCTCAACGCGGTGGCCGCCGAGGCGCCGCGCGCCTACAATGCGCTGGCCCGCGAAGAGGGATGGGACCTCGTCGCCGAGCCGGCCATCGCCCCACAGCCTGGGCCTATCTCCCCACAACCTGCGCCTGTGCCCATCCCTCCCCCTGCCCCCAAGCAACGCGTGGATGTCGAAATCCACATCACGGCACGCGCCGGGGATACCTACCCCGTGTACATCGAGACTTCACTCGCCGGCGATGCGCAAGGCACCTTCACGCTCCCCTGGTCAGAGGGTGATCTGATGAAACACCTCGGCTGGCTCGAGATGGGCCCCACGGACCGCGACGGGCTCGCCACGCTGGGCACGGCGCTCTTTGACGCGCTCTTGACGCGGCACGTACGCGACCGGTATATCGAATCGCGTGGCCGGGCCGAGAGCGGGCTGCGCCTGCGGCTCAGGCTGGACGCCCCCGAGCTGCAAGCGCTGCCGTGGGAGCTGCTGTACGATGCCGAGCGGCAGGAATTCCTGGCCATTGCCGGCGAGACGCTGATCACGCGTTACCTGGCCGTGCCGCGCGGGCGGCCGCCGCTGGCCGTCCAGCCGCCGCTGCGCGTGTTGCTCTTCACCGCAAACCCCAGTGGCTCGGTCCCACTGCAAATCGATGCCGAGGTGGCTGCCGTGCGCGACGCGCTGGCCAGGCCAGCAGCAGCAGGCCAGGTGCAGCTCGACGTCCTGCCCTCTGCCCAGGTGCTGACCCTGCGCGACAAGCTGCGCGACTTTCAGCCCCACGTCCTCCACTTTATCGGCCACGGCCAGGCCGACCAGGAAGGCGGTGCGCTGCTGCTGGAAGATGAGGAGGGCGGCAAGGACTATTTGCCCGGCAGCACCCTCGCCACGGTGCTCAAGCGCACCAACGTGCGGCTGGCCATTCTTAATGCGTGCCTCACCTCCCGCGGCGCCACGGTGGACCTGGACAAGGAGAGCTTTTATGCGCGACGGCGCACGCTCCTCGGCGTCGGGCCGGCGCTGATCGACGCCGGGCTGGGCGCGGTCATTGCCAACCAGTTCTCCGTTCGCGACTGGAGCGCCCGCGTGTTTGCCCAGGACTTTTACCGGACGCTGGCGCGCCTGGAGCCAATCGACGAGGCCGTGTCGCGCGCACGAGAAGCGCTGATGCTCAAGTTCGACGAGGAGCAGCGCGACTGGGCCACCCCCGTGCTCTTTTTGCGATCGCCCGATGGCGTCATCTTTCAGCGCCCGTGATAGGGAGGAACGATTGTGACCAGAACAAAGAGATTCTTGCAACGCTTGAAATCGGGCGACGTCCTGCTGGCCGATGGGGCGACGGGCACCGCCGTGCAAGAGATGGGGATCGAGATAGACGCCGTGTCCGAGCAGTGGGTGCTCAACCAGCCCGACAGGATCCGCGCACTGCACCAGAGCTACATCGACGCCGGCGCAGATATCATCCTGACCGCTACCTTTGGCGGAACCCGATTCCGGCTGGAGAACCACGGGCTGGCAGGCCAGGTGACTGAGGTGAACCGCCGCGCGGCAGAGCTGGCGCGCGAGATGGCCGGCGACGGCGTGTTCGTGGCAGGCGACATGGGACCGACGGGCCAGCTCCTGGCGCCGCTCGGCCCGCTCACGCCCGATGACGTGTCGGATGCGTACGCGGCCCAGGCGGAGGCGCTCACTGCCGGCGGCGCCGACTTTTTGTTGATCGAGACGATGAGCGACCTGGGCGAGGCCCAGGCGGCGATTGCCGGCGCGCGCCGCGCCAGCAGCCTGCCGATCTTTTGCACCTTTAGCTTTGACACCCATGGCCGGACAATGATGGGCATCCGCCCGGCGACCGCAGCCGCCCAAGTCGCGCCGCTCGTGGCCGGCCTGGGCGCCAACTGCGGCCGGGACCCCGGCGAGTTCCCCGAGTTCATGCGCGCCATGCGCGCCGCCGCCCCTGGCGCGATCCTGTGGGCCAAGCCGAACGCGGGCCTGCCACGCCTAGAGGTGGATCGCGTGGTCTATGACGTGTCGCCCGCCTACATGGCCGACGTGGCCCGCGACCTGCACGCCGCCGGCGCGCAGGTGATCGGCGGTTGCTGCGGCACAAACCCGGCCCACATCGCCGCCATGGCGGAGGCGCTCAAGGCCTGACGATCCGCCCCGATCCCTCCCCTCATTCTGCCCGGAGCAAGAAATTCGATCTTGACAGGGGCGCATCTATGTGCTATAATTGCACACGTGTGCATTGCGGCGCACATACACGGCAGGGCCATGGGACGTATTGGCCCTTTTTTCGAATCCGCGATGCACACGTGTGCAGGGCACGGAGTGTGCACCGCCTGAGGGGATATGACCGTCTCGATCAAGGACATTGCTCGAGCCGCCGACGTTTCGCACTCGACCGTTTCGCGGGCGTTGAGCGACAGCCCGCTCGTCAGCGCGGAGACCAAGGCACGCATACAACGCCTGGCGCAGGAAATGGGCTACTCGCCCGATGCCCAGGCGCGCAGCCTGGTCATGGGGCGCACCCTGACCGTCGGCCTGGTAGTTACGACGATCACCGATCCCTTTATCGCCGAAGTCGTGCAAGCCGTCGAAACCACCGCCCACGAACGCGGCTACAGCGTCATCCTCGCCACCTTTAGCTCGCGCCGCGAGCGCGAGATCGCCGCCGTGGAGATGCTCCAGTCCAAGCGGGTCGACGCCGTGATCGTCACCTCTTCGCGCGTCGGCGCCCACTACCTGGCCCACATCGAGCGGCTGCGGGTGCCGGTGGTGCTGATTAACACCCACAGCGCACAGACGGGCCCCTACACCTTTGCCGTCAACGTCGACAACCGCCACGGCGCGCGCATGGCGACGACCCACCTCACCGACCTGGGCCACACGCGCATCGCCTATGTGGCAGGCGCCGTCGACCACAGCGACGACCAGGAGCGGCTGGCAGGCTATCAAGATGCGCTCCAGCAGGCGGGGCTGCCCTTCGACCCGGCCTGGGTCGTGCCGGGCACCGGGCGCGCCAGCGGCGGCGAGCGCGCCCTTCCCCGGCTGCTAGCCATCACTCCGCGGCCCACGGCCGTGTTCTGCTACAACGACCTGACTGCCATTGGCCTGATGCGTGCGGCACGCCACGCCGGGCTGGCCGCGCCCGGCGACCTGGCCGTGGTTGGGTTCGACGACATCCCCTTTGCTTCGTACGTGGACCCGCCGCTCACGACGGTCGCGCAGCCAACGCGCGAGATGGGCCGGCAGGCGGTGGAAATGGCCCTGGGATTGATCGACCGCGAGGCTGCACAACTGGCAGGCTTCTCGAACATTGTACTGCAAGGCAAGCTCATCGTGCGTGAATCGTCGGGCGCACAGCCGCACGGCGCAAAAGTGCGCCCGGCGCAATATTTTGATCAGAGTGGAGGAATGTAAATGAAAGGCTTAGTATTGGATGCCAAGTGGGAGCCCCGGGCTGACTATCCGGTGTCGGACTGGGAAAAAGAGACCGGTAAGGCGATTACCGGCAGCAGCATCTGGCGCTATCCGAAACTGGAAGTGCGCGACTGGCCCGATCCGCAGCCGGGGCCGCAGGAGGTGGTGCTCCAGGTGCAGGCGTGCGGGGTGTGCGGCTCGGACATGCACTTTTACGAGACCGACGACGAGGACTATATCCTCTATCCAGGTCTCACCCGCTTCCCGACCATCCTGGGTCACGAGTTCTCGGGCAAGGTGGTCGAGGTCGGGCCGGCGGTGGAGACGCTCAAAGTCGGCGACATGGTGACGGTGGAAGAGATGATCTGGTGCGGGCGCTGCATCCCCTGCCGCAACGGGTACCCCAACCACTGCACCAACCTGGAGGAGATCGGATTTACGATCCCCGGCGCGTTCGCCAACTATATCGCTGTGGATGAAAAGTACTGCTGGCCGATCGATGCCATCGCCGAGCGTTTTGGCGACGAGACCAAGGCGTACGAGGTGGGCGCCATGACCGAGCCGACGACGGTGTCTTATAACGGCATGATCGAGCGCGCGGGCGGATTCCGCCCCGGCCATTATGTCAGCGTCTTTGGCGCCGGCTCTATCGGCCTGGCGGCCATCGGCATCGCGCGCGCCGCGGGCGCCGGCATGATCGCCGCGTTCGAGATCTCGCCCCAGCGGCGCGAGCTCGCCCAAAAGGTGGGCGCAGACTATGTCTTTGACCCACGCGAAAGGCCGGCCGGTGACGCCTTGATGGAGCTGAGCAAGGGGCAGGGGTTTAACTTTCACGTCGAAGCCGCCGGTGCCCCGCACCTGACCATCCCCGAGATGGAAAAGGCGCTGGCCATCAATGCCAAGATCGTCCAGATCGGGCGCGCGGCGCAGCGCGTGCCGATGTACCTGGAAGCTTTCCAGGTGCGCCGCGCCCAGGCGTTCGGCGCGCAGGGCCACTCGGGCCACGAGACCTTCCCCAACGTCATCCGCCTGGTCGCTTCGGGCCGCCTCGACCTGAGCCCGATCATAACCGCCCGCTACGGCCTGGCCGACACGGTGGACGCGATTGCGCAGTCGACCAAACGGGCGGATGGCAAGATCCTGGTGAAGCCGAATTAGACATTAGGTATTGGATATTGGGTATTAGGTGACACCTAATACCCAATATCCAATATCAATCTCGTTAGAAAGGGGGTGATTTGCCTAGTCAAGAACCCAGTAGATCGTAAAGCAAATCTAGACACAGAAAAGGAGAGAGAAATGTCACGTTTCAAAGTAGTGTCGTTTGTGATGATTGTCGCGCTGCTGGCCCTGGCCGGATGCGGCGCGACGCCGGAAACCGAGCCCACCGAGGCAGTGGTGCAGCCAACGGCGCCCGAGGCCGCGCAGCCCGAGGCGCCACAGGTGACGCAGGCGGACCTGTCCTTCGGTATGGCCGTGCACTCGAACCCGGCGGAAGACGCCTTCTGGGCCGTGGTGGAAAAGGGCGCCAAGGATGCCGCGGCGCAGTTCGGCGTAGATCTGACCTCGGGCGGCAACAGCGACCCCGCGGCGCAGGCGCAGCTCGTGGAGGACCTGATCGCCCAGGGCGTCGACGGCATCTTTGTCTCGCTGGCCAACCCCGATGCGCTGCGTGACGCCGTGACGAGAGCGGTGGATGCCGGCATCCCGGTGATCACGATTAACTCGGGCGTGGACGTCTACAAAGAGCTGGGCGCGCTGACGCACGTGGGCCAGACCGAGTTCGTGGCCGGCCAGGGCGCGGGCGAAAAGTTCAACGCCGAGGGCGCCAGCAAGGTGCTGTGCGTCATCCACGAAGAGGGCAACATCGGCCTGGAGCAGCGCTGCGACGGTCTGGCGGATTCCTTTGGCGGCGAGGTCGAGCGCTTTAACGTGGCCACGACAGGCGTGCGTGACGTGGCGGGCACGGTGTCGGCCATCCAGAACAAGCTGATCGCCGACGAGGGAATCGACGGCATCCTGTCGCTCAACCCGGTGATCGCCATGGCGGCGCGCGACGCCATCGCCGCGGCCGGCCGCGACGTGATGCTGGCGACCTTTGACCTGAGCCCCGACGTGCTGACCGCCATCCAGGACGGCGAGATGCTCTTTGCCATCGACCAGCAGCAGTACCTGCAGGGCTACCTGCCGGTGGTGCT
>JAFGIA010000446.1 GCA_016929795.1 Anaerolineae bacterium | reverse complement strand
GGTGGCCGTCGAGGCTGGCTCGCGCTTTGCCATCCGTGAGGGTGGTCGCACCGTTGGCTCTGGGGTTATCACCCAGATCATAGAATAAGCAGGCAAACATGGCAAAGAAAGCGATTCGTTTGGTTATGACTCTCGCGTGCACCGAGTGCCGTGAGCGGAACTATACGACCGAAAAGAATCGGCGTAATGACCCGAGCCGCATGGAGCTAAAGAAATATTGCCCGCGGTGCCGTACGCATACGGTTCATCGCGAGACCAAGTAGCTGGAAACGGCTAACGACGCGGCAGACGCAACCAATGTCGGACATAGCCGACATGTCATTAGCCGGCACAGGCCAGTAGCTCAATTGGCAGAGCAACGGTCTCCAAAACCGTAGGTTGCGGGTTCGATTCCTGCCTGGCCTGCCTGTGACAATTGTTTGTCGACGCGAGATCATCGCGGCTGAGAGAGATAGTTAATAGGCCGGCGGTGAGTGCACCGTCGACTTGTGTAGGCCAGTAGCTCAATTGGCAGAGCAACGGTCTCCAAAACCGTAGGTTGCGGGTTCGATTCCTGCCTGGCCTGCCTGGCGATGAGGACACCGTCTCATGCACAGCCGGATATGGGGCGGTGTCTTCCAGTGTTACAAGCTCGGACAAAAGGAGCAACAGTGGTGGCGAGAACTGTGACCGACAAGAACAAAGGCGAGAATCGGATCGTTCAGTATCTGCGCGATACGTGGTTCGAGCTGAAAAAGGTATCGTGGCCGACGAGGAAAGAGGCAATTAACCTGACCATCATCGTGGTTGCGGTAACCTCGTTTCTGGCCATCGTTCTGGGACTGATGGACTGGCTCTTTTCCGCGCTCGTCGGTGGTTTTCTCAACCTAGTGGCATAAGCGGATGGCAAAGGAATTGAACCAGGTAACTGAAGACGAAGAGCTCGAGCTGGAAGACGCCGAGGCGGAAGCAGAAACCGACGCATCGCAAGAAAAAGAAACTCCCGCTGAGCTGGACGACAAGGATCTGGAGCCCGAAGATCGGGCGCGCCGGCTTTTCGCATCGTACCTGGAGCCTGTCGAGAAAAAAGAGCCCAAGCCAGCCCCGAAGGCTGTCGAGGCGGAAGATGCCATCAGCCTCAGCGACCTGTTGGGAGACACCGACCTGGCGGACGACTACCTGGTGGATGAGGACGACGAAGGGCCGGCAGATGACGATGAAGAAGGAGAGATCCGCCAGGAAGGTCGCAATTGGTATGTCGTCCACAGTTATTCTGGCTATGAGAACAAGGTCAAAAAGAACCTCGAGCACCGGATCGAATCGCTTGCCGTGCAAGACAAGATCTTTGCCGTCGTCGTGCCGACTGAGGAAGAGATCGAGCTGAAGGACGGGCAGCGGCGCACGGTTGAGCGCCGCATCTTTCCTGGCTATATCCTGGTCGACATGATCATGGACGAGGAGTCATGGTACGTCGTCCGTAACACGCCAGGGGTTACCGGCTTTGTCGGATCGGTCCGCCGCCCGACACCCCTGCGCCAGCGTGACGTTGACAGAATTCTGAAGCGCATGCGGGCCGAGACACCCAAGGTGAAGGTGACTTTCCGTCCAGGCCAAAAAGTGCGCATCGCCGATGGCCCCTTCGAAGACTTTGTCGGAGCGGTGGACGAGATCTATCCCGATAAGGGCAAGGTGCGCATCCTGGTGTCGTTCTTTGGACGCGAGACGCCGGTAGAGCTCGATTTCTTGCAGGTTGAAAAGATCACATAAGCATTGAAAACAACGCGAACCATCGCGTAACTGGAACTGTGTGGGGGGATTGTCATGGCAAAAAAAGTCAAAGCGATTGTGAAACTGGCCATCGCAGCCGGCAAGGCAACGCCGGCGCCGCCTGTCGGCCCGGCCCTGGGCCAGCACGGCATCAATATCATGGCCTTTTGCAAAGACTATAACGCGCGCACGGCCCACCTGGCCGGCAGCATTATCCCGGCCGAGATCACGATCTTTGCCGACAACTCGTTCCGCTTCGAGCTCAAGACCCCGCCGACCACTGACCTTCTCAAAAAGGCAGCCGGCGTGGGCAAGGGGGCAGGCGACGTAGTCGTCAACAAAGTGGGCTCGGTCACGCGCAAGCAGGTGCGCGAGATTGCCGAGCAAAAGATGAAAGACCTGAACGCGTACGATGTCGAGAGCGCCATGCAAATGATTGAAGGCACAGCGCGCAGCATGGGGATCACCGTCGTCGACTAGGCTGACCGCGACGACCGGAAAGAAATCAGAGAATAGAGAGGCGTGGGAGGGGGAAACCCCAACAACACCACAGAGGAGAAGAAATGGCAAAACAAGGGAAAAAGTACCAGGAGGCTCGCAAGCTCGTCGACAGGTCACAGACCTACTCGCCGGTTGATGCGATCGAGTTGGTCAAAAAGACCGATTTCACCAATTTCGATGCCACCGTCGAAGTGCACCTGCGCACCGGTCTTGACCCGAGGCACGCCGACCAGCAGGTGCGCGGCGTGGTTCTCCTGCCCAAGGGCACCGGGAAAAAGGTGCGCATCCTCGTATTCGCCGAGGGTGAGGCCGCCCGGTGGGCCGAAGAAGCAGGGGCCGACTATGTCGGCAGTGACAACATGATCGAAAAGATCAATCAGGGCTGGTTCGATTTTGACGTCGTTATCGCCACACCGGCAATGATGCGCAAAGTCGGCCGCCTCGGTCGCGTCCTTGGCCCGCGCGGCCTGATGCCCAGCCCCAAGGCCGGCACCATCGTCAACGACGAAGACCTGACCCGCGTCATTGCGGAAACGCGCCAGGGGCGCGTCGAGTATCGCGTCGACAAGACAGCCAACATCCACGTGCCGATCGGCAAGACGAGCTTTGCGACTGAAGACCTGCAGGAAAACATGGCAGCCGTGATGGAAGCCATCGTCAGGGCACGCCCACCTGCAGCCAAGGGCCAGTATATCCGCAAGGTGACCTTGTGTCACACAATGGGACCTGGCGTCCGGGTCGATCCTGCGGCGGCAACCGCCATGAAGACGATCTAGGCGCAGCAGTTCGCAACGCGCGTGACGCAGGCCATGCGCCACGCAAATAGAAAAACTGAATAGAGTGCCCGAGACAGCAGGTGCGCATGCTCAGAGAGCCGCGTGCTTAAACCAAATCGGCCTGCCGAGGCAAAGCGAGCGAGATCTTTTTATCCTATCACTTGGAACAAGATCGGGGCCTTTGCGTCGGCGGCGCAAAGGCCCTTTTACGTTGAGCGAGCTGCCCCCGCCAGAGCTTGGGCAAGGACGACGGAACAAAGGAGGTGAGGCAGATTGGCAATCACAAAAGAGCAAAAGGTAGAGATGTTGGCCGACTACAAGGACAAGATGTCCCGCAGCCAGGCGATCATCCTGACCGACTATCGCGGCCTGACCGTAGCGCAGATTAGCGATCTGCGCCGGAGCTTGCGCGAGGTTGACAGTGTGTTCCAGGTCATCAAGAACACCCTGTTCGAGCTCGCGCTCGAGCAGAGTGGGCTGCCGGTGCCCACGCAGCAGTTGGACGGCCCATTGGCGGTGAGCTACTGCCTGGCAGATGCGCCACCGGTGGCCAAAATCCTGCGCGAGTTTGCCGCCAGCACTGACATTCTGGTCATCAAGGGTGCCATTGTCGGCACCACCATCCTGGATGCTTCAGCAGTCGCCAGCCTGGCGGATCTTCCGCCGCGTGAGGTGCTGAGGGCACAGTTGCTCGGCGCCATCCAGGGTCCGATGGGCAGCCTGGTGGGCACGCTGAATGCCCCCTTGCGCGAGCTGGTCCAGGTGCTCCATGCCCGATCGGAGCAGGGGCAGGAACAGGAAGCCGCCGCCTAAGCGGGTGGCCCTGGTATAAACCAACGTTCAAGAAACACTTATGAATTCGAGGAGGAACTAAAAGTCATGTCTGAGAAGTTGCAGAAACTGGTGGAATCGCTCGATCAACTGACGCTGCTCGAGGCGGCCGAGCTGTCCAAGATGCTCCAGGAAAAGTGGGGGGTGTCGGCGGCTGCACCGATGGCCATGGCCGGGATGGCCATGGCTGGCGCCGCGGCCGCGGCGGCCGAGGAAGAGGTCGAGGAAAAGACCGAATTCGACGTCACGCTCAAGGACGTCGGCCCGAAAAAGATCCAGGTCATCAAGGCCGTTCGCACCTTCCGCCCCGACCTGGGCCTGCGCGAGGCCAAGGAGCTGGTCGACAGCGCCCCGGTCAAGGTCCTTGAAGCTGCACCGAAGGACCAGGCCGAATCGGCTGCTGCCGCACTCCGTGCTGAGGACGCAGTCGTCGAGATCAGCTAGGCTGGTACGAATCCCACAAAAAAAGAGGGGCCACCTTGTGGTGGCCCCTCTTTTTTTCAGACCTGGTGGCTTATGCCACCTTTTCGATGCGCACCGCCGCTACCTTGAATTCGGGGATCTTGGCAATCGGGTCAACCGCCGGGTTGGTCAGCACATTAGCCGCCGCCTCTGCAAAGTGGAAGGGAATAAATACGGTCCCTGGCGGCACCCGGCGCGTAATCCATGCCCGCGTCTCGATCTGGCCGCGGCGGCTCACCACCCGTACCGGCTCCGACTTGTCCAGACCCAGCCTGTCTGCATCCTCAGGACTGATCTCGACATACCCATCGGGTACCTCTCTGTCCAATTTTTCCGAGCGGCGCGTCATGCTGCCCGTGTGATAGTGGAACATGATCCGCCCTGTTGTTAACAGCAGCGGATACGCCTCGTCAGGCGCCTCTGCCGGCTCTTTGAACGCCACCGCCACAAAATGCCCCAGCCCCCGGCTGAACCGATCCTTGTGCAGGTAGGGGGTGCCAGGATGTTCCGCACTGGGCGCGGGCCACTGGACAAATCCATCCCGGTCCAGCCGCTCAAAGCTGGCCCCGCCATAGATCGGAGTCAGAGCCGCGATCTCGTCCATCACGTCAGCCGGTGAAGCGTAACTCCAGCCGGCGAATGGAGCTTCGGCACCCGGCATTCGAGACCCAGCCAGGCGGGCGCCAAGATCGGCAATAATCTCCCAATCCGCGCGGCTGTTGCCCACCGGCTCTACCGCTTTCCGCACCCGCTGAATGCGGCGGTCGGTGCCCGTAAAGGTGCCGTCCTTCTCGGCAAAGCTCGTGCCTGGCAGCACCACGTCGGCAAGTTCCACCGTCTCGGTAGGAAAAATGTCCTGCACCACGAGGAACTCACAATGGGCGAGTGCCTCGCGCACGTGGTTGACGTCCGGGTCAGACACCATCGGGTTCTCGCCCAACACAAACATCGCCTTTAGCGCGCCGACGTGCGCCGCTGCCATCATCTCGGTCACAGTCAGGCCCACGCGCGTGTCAGGTGCGTACCCCCACGCCTCGCGAAATTTTTCCTGCACACCGGGCACCGTCACTGCCTGGTAGCCGGTGTACACGTTGGGCAACCCGCCCACATCACATGCACCCTGCACATTGTTCTGGCCGCGCAGCGGGTTGACCCCCGTCCCAGGCTTGCCGACGTTGCCTGTCAGCATCGCCAGGTTCGCACACGATACAACATTGTCCACGCCCGTCGTGTGCTGTGTGATGCCCATCGCATACAGGATCGCCGCCCGCTCCGCATTCGCGTACAAGCGCGCCGCCGTCACCAGGTCGGCCGCCGGAATACCCGTGATCTGCTCTACGCGCTCGGGCGTATACTCGGTCACCGCCGCCTTCAGCTCTTTGAACCCTTCAGTCCGCTCCTCGACAAAGGCCCTGTCGTACAGATCCTCCTCGATAATCACGTGCATCAGGCCGTTGAGACACGCCACATCCGTGCCCGGGCGGTGCGACAGATGGAGGTCGGCGATTTTCGCGATCTGCACGTCGCGCGGGTCAAACACGATGATCTTGGCTCCGCGCTTGTGCGCGCGCATGACCCGTGTCGCGACCAGCGGGTGTGCCTCAGTCGTGTTCGAGCCGATGATCAGAAAGCAATCGGTATATTCCTCAAACTCGGGCACGCTGTTAGTCATTGCCCCACTACCGAACGATGTGACCAGACCGGCCACGGTGGGGGCGTGTCAGAGGCGGGCACAGTGATCGACGTTGTTGGTGCCGATCACCCCACGCGCCAGCTTTTGCAGGAGATAATTCTCCTCGTTCGTGCACTTGGCCGATGCAAGAAACCCTGTGGCGTCCGGGCCATGTTGGGCTACAATGTCACCCAGCCGGCGCGCCACCAGGTCGAGTGCCTCGTCCCACGTTGCCTCGCGCAACGCCCCTCCCTTTTCGTCGCGGATCAGGGGGGTGGTCAGCCTATCTGGGTGGTAGATGAAATCATGCGCGTTCCACCCCTTGATACACAGCTTGCCCTCGCTGATCGCATGCCCCTTGGCCGGCAGCGTGCCGACCACCTTCCCGTCGAGGACCTGCAGGTACATCCCGCACCCGCACCCGCAGTAGACACATGTCGTCAAAACGTTTTTGTATTCCACCTGCTAACCTCCCTGGTCAGCACCACAATCAATGCCCCTGCCACATCGTTTCGACCACCAGCGGAGGGGGATCATCCACACTCCGCCCCGGCACGTATTCAAACATCTCTTCTGCATCCTGTCTCAGCAATGTGTAGAGTACCGTCAGCGGGATATCGGCCGGGCACGCCTGCTCGCACTCCATACAGCCCACGCATTTGCTGATCGTGTGGTAGGCGCGGATCAGGTGATAGGACGGAAATGGCGGTGCCAGCACGCCAGTCTCCACCCACAGGTCATCCTCCAGCACGCACACCTCACAGAAGCACTGTGGACACGCCGTCCGGCAGGCGTAGCATTTGATACAGCGCGCAAACTGCTCCCGCCAGAACTCTGTCTTCTCTGCCGCCGAGCGCTGTTGGTGCTCTGCCACCAGCGCGTCGGCCGTCCCTTGCACCTTCTCGCCAGCGTCGATGCGGCTGGGGTAGGGCCACGCGCAGCGGCAAGCGTCGCGTTCCTCGGCTGTGCAGGCCACATAGATCAGCTCCAGGCGTGCCAGATCCACCTGGTTGCGCTTGGCCAACTCGATCAAGCCGCGCTCCTCGCAGCCACGCACCACCATCCCGAGCCTTGCCTCAGGGTGGACTTTGAGCAACCGGTCGACGATCTTGGGCGACGGATACTTGGGCCAGAGCCGCAGTGCCGACAAGTCATCGCCAGGGCAGAACAGGTGGGGGGCCGTGGCTTCATCCCCCAGCGTGGGTTCGACGCGGAGCGCCAGCACTCCCTCGACCTGCCCCTCCACCAGCAGCCGGGCTACGATCTCGCGCACACTCTCCAGGCGGTCATCGATCATCATTCTCTACTCCAGAGCGCTGCGGGCGTGGGCCCGAGGCACGGCCGCTTCTTTCGTCTCCAACGGCCCGAGACGGCGGACAACTTCGGTAAACTCTTGCACGACCTCGGCAAAGCGGTTGGCTTCAGAGGCCGACACCCAGTCGAGTAACAGCCGGGCCGGATCAATGCCGGCATAGCTCAGCAGCTTGCGCAAGATGGGGAACCGCTTTGCGGTTCGATGATTGCCACTAACATAGTGGCAGTCGCCCAGGTGTCAACCGAGCACCATCACCCCGTCGGCGCCCTCGCGAAAGGTG
>JAFGIA010000445.1 GCA_016929795.1 Anaerolineae bacterium | reverse complement strand
TACACCTTGTCGAGTTGGGCCATGATGCCGCCGATCGACGCTTTTCTCTCGACCAGGTAGACGGGGTGTCCCGCATCGGCCAAGTCGAGGGCTGCCTGCATGCCCGCGATGCCGCCGCCGATGACCAGCGCGGCGTTGGTGACAGGGATCTGCTCCTCATCCTGAGGGTAGAGCCAGTGCGCGCGGGCCACCGCGACCTTGACAAGATCCTTCGCTTTGCGCGTAGCCGCGGCGCGGTCGCCGGGGGTGACCCAGGAGCAGTGCTCGCGCAGGTTTGCCATTTCGAGCAGGTAGGGGTTGAGCCCCGCGCCTACGATGCACTGGCGAAAGACGGCCTCATAGGAGGCCGGGGAGCAGGAAGCGACGACAACCCGGTTCAGGTTGTACTCATAGATCGCTTTCTGGATCTCTTGCTGGCCTGGATCGGCGCACGTGTACTTGTTGCGAATCGCGGCGACGACGTCGGGCAGGGTGGCAGCATATTCGCGCACCGCTTCTGTGTCTACCGCCCCGGCGATGTTCGATCCACAGTCGCACACGAACACGCCGATGCGCATGCCGTGTCGTTCACGGCTATTATCTGCAGGCAAGGTGTCCTCCTCTCCTACCGTTATTTGTTTTGTTCACGCTGCCACGTTTCATAGCGATGGCTGCGCATATAGTCGTGGTCTTGGGCAGCCTTGCGCTGGCGTGCGGCTTCCTCCACCGCTTCGCGCACGGCGCGCCGGAACTCTTCCGAGTCGAACTCTTCTTTGCGAAAAAAGTCAAAGGCGTGGAACTGGCGAAAGGCACGTCGCTGCAGCTCCATTGTTCCATGGCCCGTGATCATGATCACCCTGGTAAAGGGTTGGTGATCGTCGATCTCGGCCAGCAGTTGCATGCCATCTTCATTTGTGTCATCAGTCTCTACCAGGCGAATGTCGAGGATGGTCAGGTCGAGGTGCTGCACTTCCTTTAGATAGGCGCGTGCTTCCTGGGCTGTCGAAACGGCTTTGACTGTGTGCCCTTCACGCTGCAACAGCCCGACCAACAGGTCACGCCAATCGCCAAAGTCTTCTACGATGAGTATTTTGCCTCGCATCTTTTTTTCTCAAATTTCTCCTTCAGCGTTTGTAGCACGCCATGGCGCGCGTTTGGCCTTGGCTGCGATTTCGAATCTACGGAGATGGCTGGTTGGTGTTACCAGCCGGCAGACGAATTGTGAATGTGGTGCCCTCACCTGGCCGGCTGTGGCACGCAATCGTGCCGCCCTGGCGCTCGATGAAGGTGCGCACCCACCACAAGCCAAAGCCGAGCCCATCCGAGCTTACTTGAAACATCTCCCACAGGTGTGGCAGCCGCTCTGGGGGAATGCCTGTTCCCGTATCACGTACCTCAACGACGGCCCACTGTCCACTCTCGCCAGCAATGGGATAGTCGTTTCCGGCGGCGCTTTCACCGCTCGCAGAACCGGCAGGGCCGCCGCCGGTTTCGAATTCTCCCGGCTCCACGCGCGTCTGCAGTTCGAGCCATTTGCGTGGCTGGTGCTCCATCGCCTTGCACGCGTTGGTGATGAGCTCGAGAAAGATGTCGACGAGGAGCGAGCTACTTTCCACGCGTGGTAGAACCGGGGCATAATCGCAGATCACCTGCACATCAGGCGCCAGGTTTGCCGCTTGCAGTGCTTCGTTCAGGACTTGATTCACGTCAAATTGCCCCTTGGGCCCCGCATCCTGGAATGGGCGAAAGAGGGCGTTCGCCAAGCGCAGCACAAACGCACTGTTGCGCTCAATGCGCCCCAGGTTGTCTTTGATCCATTCACGATCGGCGGCCGGGATGGTGAGTGCCGACAGGGTGCGCCGGATCTCGGAGGCGCTGGCGGGGACGATGCCCACGAGGTTGTTGATCCTGTGTGCCAGGGCTGTCGCCGCCTGACCCATCACTGTCCACTTTTCCGCAGCGACGCGCCGTTCCTGCTCGTCTTGCAGTGCCTGGTGCATGACCTGCAGCTTTTCATGTTGGGTGGCGTTCTGGATCGCGAGTACGGCCTCCTGCGCCATTGCCGAGAGCAGCTCCACATCCTGATGCCCAAACGCGCCCGGGCGCGCGCTCTCCAGGAGGAGTACGCCGAGCAGCTCATCGTCTGACAGATCGTTTCGCCCATGGGTCAGGAGTGGGACGGCCACGGCGGATCGCATCTTGTCAAACAGCATGACGTAGCGTGGATCGCTGTGCGTGTCAAGACAGAGGTAGGGCTTGTGCTCTTCCGCCACCCATCCACAGAGCCCTGTCCCACGGCTAAAAACGTAGGCGCGTACCTCCGGTGTCCACCCCTCGCCTAAGTAGGCTTTGAGCACCAGCTCGCCCGTGTCCGGGTTGTAGAGCCGTAGCGAGCCGTGCTCGGCGCGGACAAGGTCGACGGCTTTTTCCAGAATCAGTCTCAACACGCGGTCGAGCTGCAGGCTCGAGGTGAGGGCGATGTCGATGGTATGCAGCGCGCGGAACTGGGCGGTCATCCGCTGCAGCCGTCTGGCCTGATGGAGCATCGCGGCCGCCAGGTCCGCCAGGGGTTGGATTGTCGAGATGTCGTGCTGGTCAAAGGCACGCTCCGGATTCTTATCGGCGATCAGAAGCACGCCCATCACCAAGTCATGGAAGAAGCAGGGGATGGCGAGCACGGCTGGGCCACCGGGAAACAGGGTTGAAACACTCTCGGCTGCCAGGCATGCACGGTGCAGGATCTGTTGGTCGCACGGCACGGACTCCATACCCTGACTGGCGGCGAGGGTCATCTCCTCCACTCCGGGCGTGCACAGATAGAAAGCGCAGCCTGAAGCGCGGAGGAGGAGTGCGGCTTGCGCGACCGTGCTCTGCAGAAAGGCAGTGTCGGTCGTGGTGCTGGCTGTTTCCAGGTCTGCCACGCTTGGTTCCCTACACTGCATCGGCTCTGCTTTTGGCATCATCCTTTTTGCTCCACCTGGCAGGTCGATTCGATCGTCACAGGATCGCCCGTGCCAGCCAGCTTGTCACGTCCTCGACCCGCACCTTCTCTTCCGCATCCAGGTCGCGCGATGCACAGCGCAGGTGGATCTGGCACTTGGGGCAGGTGGTGAGCATCAGGCGCGAGCCGGTGTCGCGCGCCTGGGCAAGTTTTTCGCGCTGGATCAGCTTGGAGCAGCCACTGCAGTTCACCCACGCTGTGGAGCCGCAGCACATTGATCGCTCGCGGTTGTCCTCCATTTCTACAAGTTGGGCCTGTGGCACACTGTTGATGAGTTGGCGAGGCGGCTCGTGCACTTTGAGGTAGCGCGCCATGCGGCACGGGTCGTGGTAAGTGACCAAGCCGGGGAGTGGTTCAAAGGCCAGACCGCCGGTGTCGAGGCACCCGGCGAGCAGCTCGGTGAGGTGGGTGACCTCAAAGGGCAGGGCACCGACGTATTCAGGGTAATCGTTCTTGAACGCGTTGTAGCACTCGGCACACGTAAAGACGACCCGTTTCGCACCACTCTGTGAGATTGTCTTCACGTTAAGCTCTGCCAGCCGCCGGAAGCTGTCGGCATCTCCGGCAAGCAGCAGGTCGGCACCACAGCATCGCTCGTCGTTGCTGACATTGGGCACGATGCCAGCCCGGTTCAGCAAGCGCACAGCGCTGCGCGCGATCTCGGTCGCTTCCACGTCAAGGTCATCAAAGATGACGTCAAAGAAGGGCAGGCAGCCGACAAAGTAGAGGGTGTCGCTCTCTGGAGATACCTGCATGTCGTCTGTTAGCCAACCGGTGCGATCCTGATGTACGTCCAGCGTCTGGATACGCATGATCTCTTGCAGGATGCCATTGTGCGCATAGATCCCGCGCTCGCCGAGCCTGAATGCTTCGGCACGCATCTGGATGATAAAGCGTGCAAAGTCGACGTTCGATGGACAGCGCGCGCTGCACATGCCACACGTCATGCAGCTCCATAGCTGGGGATCGGCCATCACTGCCTCAGCCTCGCCCGAGATGACGCGCTCGACGATGCGGCGCGGGGAATAGTCTAGGTCGACGCGGGCCAGCGGACAACTCCCCGTGCACTTGCCGCAGTCGAGGCAGAGATAAGCGCGTGTCCTCTCGATGATCGGTTGGTAGTTCATCAAACAAGGCTTCCTTTCAAGATGCAAGCTGCCAAGGGCAAGGTGCCGATTTGCTCATCTGCTCATTTGCCCATTGCGTAGTGGGTTTGCGCCCAGTTCGCGCAAGTGATCTGTGAACTCGGTGACTACCTGCGCGAACCGGTTCCCTTCGGCTGCCGAGATCCACTCAAGGCGCAGCCGCGCCGGCTCGATGCCGAGAAGCTGGATCAAGGAGTGAGCCACCTGCACGTTTTGAACCGCTTTTTCGTTGCCCGACAGGTAGTGGCAGTCGCCCGGATGGCAGCCTGTCACCAGGACGCCGTCGGCTCCCTGGCGCAATGCCGCCAGGATGAACGCCGGACTGACCCGCCCGGAGCACATGACGCGGATGACGCGCGTGGTAGGTGGGTATTGGATGCGGCTCACGCCTGCAAGGTCGGCTCCTGCGTACGAGCACCAATTGCAGGCAAAGGCGAGAATTGTAGGCTCAAAGGGTTCCATGATCTTCTCCCATCGCTGCAGGCACCTCGAACGCTGCCCGGATCATGGCTGCCACCTGGTCGCCGGTAAAGTGTGACGCGACCATGGCACTCGTCGGACACACGACGGCGCACGCGCCACAGCCCTTGCACAACATGGGGTTCACTCGCGCCACCTTGACGTGCACTGTCTCTTGCCCGCGGGCCATGGGTTGGTGGAGAAATTCAACGCTCTTTGTGACGTCGACCAGGTCGATGGCACTATATTCGCACACTGCCACGCACCGCTCGCACCCGCGGCACAGCGACTCTTCTACACGGGATACGACGCCGGATGAGCGAATCTGCTCTTTCGACAGCACGGTCGCGGCGCGGGCGGCTGCCCCCAGTGCCTGGCCGATGGCCTCGTCGAGGTGCGCGGGCCAGTGAGCGCTACCACACAGGTAGATGCCGTCGGTGGCAAAATCGAGGGGACGGAGCTTGACGTGGGCTTCGAGGAAAAAGCCGTGCTCGTCGACGGGGACCTTGAGCATCTGGGCCAGCTCGCGTGCTCCCGGCCGAGGCACCAGCGGGGTCGACAACACGAGCAGGTCGTAGGGGATGGCCAGTGTGGCGCCGAGCAACTCATCGTAGACGAGCACGCGCCTGTCGCCGGCCGCGCCCCGGCCAGCATGAATCTCTGGCTTGTGGTCTGGTGAATAGCGTGTAAAGACGACGCCCATCTCTCGCGCCTGTGCGTAATAGTCTTCGAAATGGGTGCCATAGGCCTCGATGTCACGATATAGAACGTGCACCTGGCAGCCTGGATTCCGCTCTTTGAGGATCATGGCGTTTTTCATGGCAACCAGGCAGCAGGTGCGGCCGCAGTATGGGTGTTGCGCGTCGCGCGCGCCGACACATTGGATCGTTACGACTGAGCGCAAGTCAGGCGGCAGATCGCCCGCTGACAAGCGCTCTTCCAGCTCCTGCTGCGTGATGACGGTGGGATCGTGTCCATAGCCGTACTTGTCTGCTGGCTTCCACTCCTCGGCGCCTGTCGCTACCACTACCACGCCGGCCTGCACGGGCAGTTTCATCCTGTACTGACGGCTCTCGACCTGCAGCTCAAAGTGACCGACAGAGCCACGGACGGCTGTCACTTCTGCCGAGGTGAGGATTTCGATCTGCGGCTCCGCGCATACCTCGGCGACTTGGGCTTCCACCAGCTTGCGCGCGCTTGCCCGGTTGGGATAGAGGGTGTCGAGGTGGCGCACGCTGCCGCCCAGTGCTGCCTCACGCTCGATGAGGGTGACGGCAAAGCCGCGACGCGCCAGGCTGACGGCAGCGGTCATGCCTGCCATGCCGCCGCCGATGACGGCTGCTGCGGGCTGGACCGCTAGCTCGGTCTCGACAAGGGGCTGGAGTAGGGCGGCCCTGGCGACACCCATGCGAATGAGGTCGCATGCTTTATGCGTCGCACGCTCGCGATCCTCCATATGCACCCAAGAGCACTGGTCGCGGATGTTGACGAACTCGAACAGGTAGCGGTTTAGCCCCGCTTCGTCACACGTTGCTTGAAAAAGAGGCTCGTGCGTGCGGGGCGTACAGGAGGCGACGACGACGCGGTTCAAGCCGTATTGGGCAATGGCGGCGCGGATCTGGTTCAGCCCGGCGTCAGAGCAGATGAAGAGGCTGTCCTGTGTGACGACGACGTGCGGCAGGTTGCGGGCCGATGCGACGAGCGCCGGCACGTCGAGGTAACCAGCGATGTTGTGCCCACAGTGGCAGATGAACACCCCGATGCGCGGAGTGTCGCCCACCCCCTTTCCGTTTTCTTGCTGTGTGATGGACCACGGCCGGCGTTGCGCGACGCGCTGTGGCCGGCGGTTTTCAAATCCATCCATGACGCGCCTATCCCTTCTCTTTGTGCCAGGCAATCTCGGCGGCGCGTGCAGCCGCCGCACTGGCCTGCGCAACCGACTGGGGGATGTCCGCCGGCCCAAGGCAGCAGCCACAGGCAACGATGCCAGGACGGGTCGTGTCGGCCGGGCTGAAGGGTTCGGTTTTGACAAAACCGTACTCGTCCAGCTCGATCCCGAGTATGCCAGCGAGCGCCGGTGCATCGCGCGCAGGCACCAGGCTGGTGGCGAGCACTGCCAAGTCGAACACCATCTCTGCCACCCGCCCCGTGGCGGCGTCTTCGTAGCGGATGACCGGGCTGTGTGCCTCGCCGGCGCTGGCGGCGCCAGGTCCCATCTCGAAAATCTGGGCCACGCGGCCGTGCACGTAGGTGACGCCATAGGCACGGCTGGCCCGGTCCATGTACTCGCGGAAGCCCTTACCCGAGCCGCGGAGATCGGTGTAAAAGACGTACGAATCGGCGTCGTGGTCGTGCTCCCAGGCGAGTGTGGCTTCTTTGATGGCGTGCACGCAGCACACGGTTGAGCAGTAACGGTTGTGGTGCACGTGGCGCGAGCCGGTACACTGCACGAAACCGATCTTTTTCGCCGGTTGTCCATCGGAGGGGCGAAGCAGGTGCCCCCCCGTTGGCCCGGAGGCGCTGATCAGGCGTTCGTACTCGAGCGCGGTGATCACGTTAGGGTAACGCTGGTAACCATACTGAGTCAGCGGCGCCGGATCAAAGAAATCAAAGCCGGTGGCGACGACGATGGCATCCACCTGGAGATCGATCACGCGGTCTTGCTGCTCAAAGTCGATGGCGCCCGCTTCACACACCTGGGCGCACAATCCACACTTGCCGCGCTGCAGGTAGGTGCAGTGCTCGGGATCGATGGTCATAACCATGGGCACGGCTTGTGGGAAGTAGAGATAGATCGCGCGCCGCTGGTTCAGGCCGAGGTTGAACGCATCAGGTACCTTGCGTGGGCATTTGCTCGCGCACTCGCCGCAACCGGTGCACTTGGTCTCGTCGACGTAACGCGCGCGCTTGAGCACGCTCACGTCAAAGTGGCCTGCCTCGCCAGCAACGGCTTCTACCTGGCTGTAGGTGTGCAGCACGATGTTGGGATGGCGCGCGCAGTCAACCATCTTGGGCGCCAGGATGCAGGTCGAGCAGTCGTTGGTGGGAAAGGTCTTGTCAAGCTGAGCCATGCGGCCGCCGATGCTCGGCAAGCGTTCCACCAGGTGCACACGCAAGCCCTGCTCGGCGAGGTCGAGGGAGGCCTGGATGCCGGCAATGCCGGCGCCGATGACGAGGACATTATTCATCGGTTTCACCTCCCCTTGCCCCCCCCCTCAAGGGAGGGGAGATGGCAGTGAGCCGGGCGGCGAAGGAGCGGACCTGCTCAATCAGGGCCTCGCTGTCACCGGCATGGACCTGGTGGAACGCGAGCTGCTCCTCGCGGAAGCCGAGGAGCTTGGACAGTTTTCGTATCTCGGCGAAGAGCTCGGCGGCGCGACGGCTGCCGAATTCGTAGTGGCACTCTTGGGGCGAGCAGCCGACGAGCATGACGCCATCGGCGCCTTTTTCGAACGCTTTCAGGATGACGCTGGCGCTGACCTGGCCCAGGCAGTCTACTTTCAGCGGTCGGGCGCCGGCAGGATAATGCAGGCGCTGCTTGCCCGCTTCTTGCAGGCTCTCGTGCGCGTTCCAGTTGCACGTAAAAATGACGAATTTCGGCTCTCGCTCCACGTTTTCCTCCCTCACCCCAACCGGCCGTTGGCCAGCTCCCTCTCCCCCTGCCAGCGAAGCGACCTTCGCTGGCAGGGGGAGAGGGAAGGGTTATGCAAGGATGGCTTCGAGCATGGCTTCAATCTGCGCGCTGGTCGGGTGGCCGGTGATGATGGCGCCGGCAGGGCAGTGAGCGGCGCAGATGCCCCCGCCACAACAGATGGCCGGGTCGATCCAGGCCACGACGCCTGTCTCGCTGCCGTGGGCTGCGGGCTGCAATTGGATGGCGCCAAACTCGCACACTTGCTCACAGTCGCCACAGCCGCGACAGCGGTCAGGGTCGACCCTGGCAGCCAACGCGCCGGGCCAGGACTGCTCCTGACCGAGCCAGGCCGCGACGCGCGCAGCCGCCGCCATGCCCGCGATCATCGGATCGACGGTTGGCTCACAGACAAAGATGCCAGGGCGATGCGTGTCGGCACAGCCCCATGTCGATTGGGTGCGTGGCTGGCGCCCTGGCGTGCCAAATGACTCGTTTATCACGGCTCGTTCCTCTTGGTTGCGTGGCGCGAGGACGAGGGCTGATCCTTTCCACAGGCGAGAAGCGTCGTGGGAACCACCACTGGTGACTGTAAAGTGGCTCGGCGTTTGCCGGATCTCTCCCGGCACGCTGCGCAGCCGCAGTGCCTGGATGCGCTGCGCCGACAAAGCCCCCTGGCAGATCGTGGCGGCCGTGCCATTGCCCACGATGAGGACGGTCTTTTCCAGCGGCAGTGATGCACGCGGCCGGACAACTGACAGGCGTGTTTTGGCGACTGCGGCGGCGATCATGGCGGAAGCGGCTGCGGTGGCTGCCGGGGGGTCGTCTTCGTGCGCCCAGGCGGCCTGCTCGCGGATGTTGACGAATTCGAACAGGGGGTTGCCGCGGTCAAAGTGGCGGCCGAGGAGATTATCCTTGCAGCGGACGCGCTGGTAGGTGCAGCTATAGCATACCTGGTCGACAGAGCAGCAGGAGCACGCAGCCAGCACAACGCGGTTCAGGTTGTGATCTGTGACGGCCTGGTAGATGGCATCGGCTGCCTCGGGCGAGCACGACTGGGCAAGCACCTGGGTATAGACAACGCCTTTGCGCCCTGTCGCTTCGGCTTCTACCGACGCAGTGTCCACAATATCGGAGATCTGGCCATTGCACTGGCACACAAAGACGCCGATGCGCGCCACGCCGGCTGTACCGATCGGGCGCACGGGTGCCTCACTCGGCTCACGCTCGGTGAACAGTTCCATCATGACGCGCGCGGCCGCAGCCGAGCCGGCAAGTGGATCATCGGGGCGGACGTGATAGATTCCAGGCTGGCCGTTGGCGGTGCTGGACACCGGCGCGCCGAGGTTCACGTGCAAGATGGAAGGATCGACGACGGGTGAGATTTCACGCCCCTCCTGCCACCCCCTCGAGGGGGTGGAGACCGGTGTCCCTCCACGGGGGGAGGGGAGGGTGGGGCTCGCCCAGACGATGGCTCCGACCTCGATCTGCTCGAACCGCTCGACCCCGTCGTGGATGATGGCCTTGGGCTCGCACACGGCCTCACATGCCAGGCACTCGGAGCAGGGACCACACTGCAGGCAACGCTGTGCCTCAGCGATCGCGGTCTCGGCGTCGTAGCCCAGCTCTACCTCGGCATGGCTGTTCAGGCGACGCGCCATCGAGATGGAGGGGGAGCGGTGGCGAGGCTTGGGCACCAGATCCTCAGGCAGAAGCTGGCGCCGCGCGATGGGCACCTCGCGCGCGGACACGGGCAGATCCTCTATCTCGACGCCCTGCAGGTAGGCGTCGATTCCCGCTGCCGCCTGCTTGGCCGAGCCGATGGCGTCGATCACTGACACGGGCTGGGTGATGGCGTCGCCGGCGGCAAAAACACCGGGGCGGTTGGTCATGTACGACACGCGGTCGATGTTGAAGGTGCCCTCGCGCGTGATGGCAAATGAATGGCTATCTCCAAGAAAAGTGAGATCGGGCGACTGGCCGATGGCAGGTACAATCATGTCGAGTTCAAGGGTGAACTCGCTGCCGGCGATGGGCACTGGCCGGCGACGGCCGGAATGATCGGGCTCGCCCAGCTTCATGCGGACACACTCGAGGGCGACGACGCGGCCGCGCTCATCACCCAGGACACGCACGGGTGAGACGAGGAATTCGATCGGCACGCCTTCGTGCTCCGCCTCTTCGATCTCTTCGGGTAGGGCGGGCATCTCGGCGCGAGTGCGGCGGTAAAGGATGCGCACATCCTCGACGCCGAGGCGCTTGAGCGAGCGCGCGACATCGATGGCCGTGTTCCCGCCGCCAATGATCGCCACGCGCGTGGCCACGCCACCCAACAAGTAGCTGAGGACCTTCATCTGCCAGCGTGGATCATCGGTCTGGTGCGACAGGTTGATGGCCTTGAGCAGCTCGATGCCCGATACGACGCCCTTGAGCGGCTCTCCGCCATGGCTCTCGCCGGGAATACGCAAGTTGTGGGCCTGGTGCGCGCCCACGCCAATGAACATGGCCCGGTACCCCATCTCGAACAGGTCGTCGATCGTGTACTCGCCGTCGGGGCCGATGCGGGTATTGAGGCGGATCTCTACCCCGTTGCGCTCGATGCGCCCGATCTCGCGTTGGATCACCTCACGGGGTAGGCGGTAGGAGGGGATGCCGAGCATCATCATGCCCCCGACGACGGGCAGCGCCTCGAACACGGTGACACGGTATCCGCGGCGCACGAGGCTGTTCGCGACAGCCATGCCCGCCGGCCCGGCGCCGATGACGGCGACCTGGGGCGCGTCGGGGGGCGGGGGCGGTGGCAGGTTGTCGTCAGCCATTTCCTCTGGATGGTGCAGCTCCCAGTCGGCGACAAAGCGCTTGAGGAGGCGGATCGACACTGCCTCGTCCACCTCGGCGCGGCGACAGTTGATCTCGCATGGGTGGGTGCAGATGCGGCCGCAGATGCCAGGGAAGGGGATGGCTTGCCGGATCAGGGCCAGGGCCTCTCGAAAGCGGCCCTGGGCGATGAGGGCGATGTACCCCTGGACGTGAATGCCCCCCGGGCAGGTGTTGGCACAGGGCGCCTTGCCCACCTTTTCAATCACCGCGCAACCAGGCTGCCCATCTTCTACCAGGTAGATGGCTTTATGATCGGTGCCCGGCACGGTGACTGGGCAGACCTCGATACAGTCCTTGCACGCGGTGCACTTGTTCAGGTCGACGTAGCGTGGGTGCTGGCGCAGCTCGATTCGAAACCGGCCGGCCTCTCCATCGGCGCGGTTGATGCGCGCATTTGTCCAGAGTGTCACGTGGGGGTTCTTGGCAATCTCCAGCAAGCGGGTGTTCAGCAGGTGGCGATGGAGCGGGATGGTATCCCCAGTGGGGGCTGGTTCGCCGGCTGCCGGTGTGGGTAGCTGCAAGGCGGGCTCGAGTATCCCCCGGGCATGGTGTACAACACTGTTGGCACTGGTGCTTTCATTTCCGAGAAAGGGGGATGGCTCGACCAGGTGAACTTGCACACCCGAGTTGGCGAGATCGAGTGCGGCCTGGATGCCGGCGATGGTCCCGCCGACGACGAGGGCGCCGCCCCTGGAACCGCTAGGTTCGCTCAACTCCAACCTCCTTCAGTCCGGCCTGGTATCCGGCAGCGAACGCTTTCATGTTGACGTCGACGGTTCTGGGCGGGACGGATTCGCGGATCGATTCACGCATGGCCGGCTCGCTGACGGCGCCGACAATGGCGGTCCAAAAGCCGAGCATGACCGTGTTGGCAGCGCGGTTGTTGCCGAGTTTTTCGGCGATCTCGGTGGCCGGCAGGCCGTAAGTTGTGATGTCGGTGCGATGATCGTCCCCGAGCTGCACCAGGCCATCGTCGATGAGGAGTATGCCGCCCGCGGCCAACTGGGGTGCATACTTGGCATACGCCCCCTGTGACATGATGATGGCACTCGCCGGCTCGATGACGTGTGGGTGGTGGATCGGGGCGCTGGCGATGACGACCTGGGAGCCGGCAGAGCCACCACGCGCCTCGGGGCCATAACTCTGGGTGAAGCAGGCTTCGAGCCCATCGTAAAGCGCCGCGGCCTGGCCAATGATCGTACCGGCGCTGATGATGCCCTGCCCCCCAAAGCCGCCCAGCTGTACTTCGGTGCGTGGCACATGGTCGGTGCGCCTGGGTGTCACGACGCGCTCGTCAAGCGCTTTTTTCTCCTCCTGCCACCACTTTTCTCCCCTGGCAGCCAGGGCATCGAGGGCCTGCTGCAGGTCCGGTTTGGGATCGTCGAGGAATTTGCCCTCTACGATGGAGGTCAACTGTCCCTTGTCGTCTACTTCAATGCCGGCGTCTTTGGGATGGGTGCCGTGGGCGATACGGCCCACTTGCTGGTAGTATTTAAGTACTTCGAGGCCACGCCTGCGCAGTTTTTCCGGGTCGAGGCCCGTGCCTTCGCGGTTCCAGCGGGCGTAGGCTGTGGAGCAGGGGGCGATCACCTCGACGAAGGAAAAGCCGGGATGTTCCATCGCCTCACGCAGCGTCCACTCGAGGCGGCGCGCGTGCAGCACGGTCCAACGGGCAACGAACGAGGCGCCGCTGGCTGCGGCCAGGTAGGGCAGATTGAAGGGATACTCAAAGTTGCCGTACTGGCTGGTGACCGCCCGGGCCTCGTGGGGGGTCGTGGGGCCGACCTGCCCGCCGGTCATGCCATAGTTAAAGTTGTTGACGCACACGAGGGTGATGTCGAGGTTGCGCCGCGCGGCGTGGATAAAGTGGTTGCCACCGATGCCGGCGATGTCGCCGTCACCTGACAGGATGATGACTTTGAGATCGGGGTTGGCCAGCTTGAGCCCTGTGGCAAAGGGGATGGCGCGGCCATGGGTGGTATGGAAAGAGTCGAGCCGGACGTAGCCGGCGATGCGCCCCGTGCAGCCGATGCCCGAGACGACGGCGACCTTGTCGAGGTCCCAACCACGGTTCTTTTCGAGCCACTGCAGCGCGCTGATAAAGGTGGTGAGCGCGGTGCCCAGGCCACACCCCTGGCACCAGATGTGGGGCAGCCGCTCGCCGCGGAGGAGCTCATCCATCGGGTGCAACCCGGTGACCCAGTCGCTCTCGTCGGGCGGCTCGTAGCCCATGTGCTGTAGACGCTCGCTGCGTCGCATTTCGGTGTCGGTCATGTCTTTCTCACTCCCCGGTATCTTCCGCCGCCCCCGTAGCGCCGCGAAGCCGTTGCCTGTGCTGGGCAGGTGTCATCGACGGCTCACGGCCTGCTGCCAGGCGGATCACGTCAAGAACATAGTCCGATTCCAGAATGTCGCCACCTGCGCGGTGGACGCCCAACACGTGTGCCTGTCCGGCGGCAGCGCGCTCGACCTCGCGCACGATTTGGCCCATATTGATCTCGGGCACGACAAAGGCGCGAATGTCTCTGGCCACCTCGCGGATACGCTCATCGGGGAAGGGCCAAACGGTGATCAGCCTCAGGTAGCCAACGCGGATGCCCTCTTGGCGCGCTTGCTCGATGGGCCACAGCGATGTGCGTGCCGAAATGCCATACGATACGACGACGACCTCCGCATCATCCAGGTGCTGTTCTTCCACCTGGATGATGTCGGCACGGTGCATACGCACCTTGTCGACCAGGCGTGTGACGTTCCACTCGTTCGCCTGCGCGTTCATCACAGGATAGCCACGCTCGTCATGGGTCAGGCCGGTGACATGGATGCGGTACCCCTCACCAGCGGCGACCATGGGCGACACATAGCCAGCAATGATTTCATGACCATGTCCGTTTCCTGCCTGGCTGTCACGAAAGATGCGAAAATGATCCGGCTCGACGTCGCCACGCCGCACCTGCCACCGGTTGATGATCTCGACCTGGTCGGGTGCCGGGATGACGACCTTTTCGGTCATGTGGCCCACTTCGGCATCGGTCATGACGAGGACGGGCGTCCGGTACTTTTCTGACAGGTTAAAGGCGCGGATCGTCAGGTCGAACAGTTCTTGCGGCGAGGTGGGGCTAAGGGCAATGATCTCATAGTCGCCATGCGAGCCCCAGCGTGCCTGCATCATGTCCTGCTGGCCGACGAGGGTGGGCAGGCCGGTGGAGGGCCCGCCGCGCTGGACGTTGATCAGGACGCAGGGGGTCTCGAGCATGATGCCGAGACCCAGGTTCTCCATCATTAATGAAAAGCCGGGGCCGCTGGTCGCCGTCATCGACTTGATGCCGGCCCACGATGCACCCAGGATGGCATTCATCGAAGCCAGCTCATCTTCCATCTGGATGTAGACGCCGCCCACCTGGGGCATGCGCACCGAGGCACGCTCGGCGATCTCGGTAGCCGGTGTGATGGGGTAGCCGGCAAAGAAGCGGCAGCCGGCGAGAATGGCGCCCTCGGTAGCCGCGTGGTCGCCCAGCATAAAGTGCTCGCCCGTCAGCAGGCCGCGTGGATTAGATGGTTGCGGATCGGTCATTTCTGCACCTCGTCACGGTGGATGGGGCGCACCTGATCGGGGATGTGCATCCCGCCGTCGTCGACATAGATGGCAAAGTCGGGACAGAGCAGGGCGCACAGGCCGCAGTTCACGCATTGCCCCACGGCGATCAATTCGGGGGGGTGGTAGCCTTTGGCATTGATCCGGTGTGACATGACGAGGACACGCTGGGGACAAAACTCGACACAGAAACCGCAACCCTTGCACCGCTCGTCGATAATGTGCACGATGCCTGTCGGCACCTGGACACGTTCTCGATCCAGTGGCTGTCTCCAATAACTCACAGTCCCTCCTGTCAGGTTTCAGAAACCGGGTTTCTCCGCCACACTTACCGCGCCAACTCCTCAACCATCTCGGCAATCTCGCCTGGGTGGCGGGCAACGCGCACGCCAACGGCCTCAAAGGCTGCGATCTTTTCGGCGGCCGTGCCTTCACCCCCCTGGATGATGGCTCCTGCATGGCCCATTCGCTTGCCAGGGGGCGCTGTCTGGCCGGCGACGAAGGCGGTGACGGGCTTGGACATGTGGCGCGCGATCCAGGCGGCGGCGCGCTGCTCGTCGGTGCCGCCGATCTCGCCGATGAGGACAACCTGGCTGGTCTGTGAGTCGCCCTCGAACATTTCCAGGACGTCGATGAAATCGGTGCCGATGATCGGATCGCCGCCAATACCCACGGCGGTGGACTGCCCGAGGCCACGCTGGGTGAGGGCGTGAACCACCTCATAAGTCAGGGTGCCGCTGCGCGACACGACGCCGACGGGGCCAGGGGTGTGGATGTGACCAGGCATGATCCCCACTTTGGCCTCGCCCGGGGTGATGAGTCCAGGGCAGTTCGGGCCAATGAGATGGGTGTCCATGCAGCGGAGGTGCGCATAGACCTTGATCATGTCAATGACGGGGATGCCCTCAGTGATGCACACGATCACCTTGAGCCCGGCACCGGCGGCTTCGAGGATGGCGTCGGCAGCAAAGCGCGCCGGGACGTAGATGATCGAGGCGTTCGCGCCGGTGGCCTCGACCGCCTCACGCACAGTGTCGAACACGGGCACACCTGCGATCCAGCCCCCACCCTTGCCCGGTGTGACGCCGGCAACGACCGGGGTGCCGTACTCGATCATCTGGCGTGTGTGGAACTCGCCCTCGCGGCCGGTGATGCCCTGGATGAGGAGACGGGTATCTTTGTCGACGAGGATGCTCATGCTAGACCCTCCCTGCGGCCACTGATTGGCTATGCGCCAAACCTTTCGCCATGCTCACAGCCTTTTGCGCTGCGACCGCCTTCTCGGCGGCGTCGGCCAATGTACTGGCCGTCATCATTTCTGCCTCCGCCAGGATCCGCCTGCCCTCCTCATCGTTGGTACCGACGAGGCGTGCGACCATGGGCACGCTGGTGTGGACCTGGTCGAGTGCTGCCAGGATGCCACGGGCCACCTCGTCGCAGCGGGTGATGCCGCCAAAGATGTTAAAGAGGACGGCCTCGACATTCGGGTCGGAGAGGATGATGCGCAAGGCGGCCGCCACCTTGTCGGACTGGGCACCTCCTCCGATGTCGAGAAAGTTGGCCGGCTCACCACCATAGAGCTTGACAATGTCCATGGTGGCCATGGCCAGGCCCGCTCCGTTGACCATGCAGCCGATGTTGCCGTCGAGCTTGACGTAGCTGAGGCCGTGGCGGCGGGCTTCTTCCTCCTCCGGTGTCTCGACATCGGCGTCGCGCATCTCGGCCAGATCAAAGTGACGAAAGAGGGCGTTGTCGTCGATGAGCATCTTGCCATCCACGGCCAGGAGCTTGCCGTCGCCGGTGACGACGAGGGGATTGATCTCTGCGAGCGAGGCATCGTTCTCGACGAAGGCCTGGTAGAGGCCAGAGGCGACACGCGCAAAGTCACTCACCAGCTCTTTTTTGAGGCCGATGCCAAAGGCAAGCTCACGCGCCTGGTGAGGCTGCAAGCCGAGGAAGGGATCGACGGTGACCTTGACGATGCGCTCGGGGGTGACGCGCGCCACTTCCTCGATCTCGACGCCGCCCTCGGCCGAGGCCATCATGACTGGCTTGTGTTGTGCGCGATCGATGACGATCCCGAGATAGATCTCGGTGTCGATGTCGGCCGCCTCGTCGACGAGGACCTTTTTCACGGTCAGGCCCTTGATGTCCATGCCGAGGATAGCGTCGGCGACTTGTTCGACCTCGTCGGGATGGCTGGCCAGGCGGATGCCGCCGGCCTTGCCGCGGCCGCCCACCAGTACCTGGGACTTGACGACCACGCGCTTGCCAAGACGTGCCGCGATGCGGCGCGCCTCATCGGGTGTTGTTGCCACGTCTCCTTGAGGAATGGGGACGCCATACCTGGCAAAAATCCGCTTCGACTGGTACTCGTGCAGTTTCATTTTGCCTCCTGAGGTAGCGGGCCAGTCAACACAACACAAAGCCAGGCACGACACCCGCCCCCGGGGTGGGAGGGGGTGACGCGACTGGCTCCTCGCTACTGGGCCAGGTGTCGCCTTGCCCAGAGTCGTTCATTGACTGTGGCCCCTTTGCACTGAAATCGAGTGTCATTATAACACGCGCCAACAGAAGGGGCAAGCCAGTCATGGCGGTTGGCACGCGGCGCGGGCGGGTGTTACCATGCCACGAGGGGCAGATAATAGTTGAACAGAGGTGGCGGGGGCGGCGGCCGAGTGTCAGGGTGAGAATAGTACACGTCGCTGCCTCGCACGCCAGGTCCTGGGCTGGCGTCGATCTCTTCCCACACCAGGTAGGGGTGTCGCTCGTTCAGGACGATCAGGGGGTAGCGGCTGTCGAGGGTCGAGGTATGGACCTGCGTTGGGGAACCCCACGTGTCGCCATCTCCCGGGCGGTAGTAGATGTCCAGATCGAGATGGCTGCCATCAGACCACGTTCCTTCGCTCCACCCGAGGTGGAATGCTCCCTGCTCGTCAGCGGCCAGTGACAGGGAATTGATCGCCAGATCCTCACTGGCGCCGGTGATATCGACGTTCGGTCCCCATTCGCCGCTGTCGAGCACACGCTCCCAGATCGCCGAAACGGTTGACTCGACAGACGCCAGATAGTGTGGATCCGACCACAGAAAATGGAGGCGCCCCTGTGCATCGAAGGCCAGACCGACGCTGTTTGTCACCCCATCGAACGAGGAGACGTTCACCGCAGTCGACCACGATTCACCTGTTTGAGATGTGAGATAGTAGGCGTCGGAGAAGAGGCCGTTTGCACCCCAGGTGGTGCTGTTTGGCCCAAAAGCGCTCGCGTGCAGTGTGCCCTGAGCGTCGACGATGACTTGCGCCAGCTCGACACCAAGGTCCATCCAAGGGCCCGGCTCCAGCCACGCTCCGCCCTGGAATCTCGTCAGCCGGTGCTCGTAGCCCCAGCCCAGGAAGAGGAGTGTGCCGCCGGTCGTCTCGGCAGGGACTAGATTGTAGCTGCCGGGTAGGTAGGCGTTCTCGTGCAGGATGATTTGCTCTTGTGACCACGCAGTGCCGTCCCACGCCCGCGACACGATGTCGTAGCCGTCGGCAGGCGCACCACCTGACGCCTGGTAGGTGCGTGTCCACACAGCCAGGATGAGACCCGAGCTGTCCCGGACGAGCAGTGCGCCGCGGTCGTGCGCCCAGGCCGGGGCGGCTGTCGACAGGTTTTCTACCGGCAGCCAGAAGCCGGTGGTGGCATCGTAGCGCCGGAGCAAGATCCTTTCCAAGTCGGCGACCCCGTCATCCATCCAGACCACCAGGATATCCCCGGTGGCAGGGTCGCCGAGCGTGCTAACTAGCGTCGACCGGCCTGGCAGGGCGGAAAGGTTGACCGGCTCCGTCCATTGTGCCGTGTCTGCGGCGAGCGGAGCCACGAGCATCGTCGTGGCTATCAAGAGCGCTGCTCCTACGGCGCGGAGGGTAGATCGTAAAACCAACGTCCTGTCTTTCACCTGTTCGTCCTTTCAACTCGCAATTGGATCAGCTTGGGCAGGGCTATGGACCTGATTATATCACAGTTTGTGACGAGAAGCAAGCATCCTGGCACACCGCTTGTTTATGGTAAATAACCCAAGTGGATTACCCTGGTAAGGAAGGTTTGCGACCGTTTCTGCCAGGTGCAGAAGAAAAACTACCCAGAGGGGCTATTGACTTGGGGCGAGGGTATGGTAGAATGGGAACAGATTGAGACGAGCACTTTCGACCTGTGGGTGCGCTTGGAGCTTGCGACATCACCCACCGAGCGGAAAGGAGGGCCAAGCAAAGTTACTAGCTCAACAGCACACCAATTAGTAGTTTTGGCAACATGCAACAAGTCCGAACAAAGGAGAGGTATCGAAAAATGAAAAAGCTTGCAGTCTTGGTAATCCTCGCAATGGTCGTCGCAGTGCCAGCCTATGCTCAGCTAGGCGATGTCGACAACTCGAGTTTCGTGATCCAGAACCTGGGCACGATGGAAGCCAGCGTCACTGTCACCTTCTATGATGAGTTGGGCGCTGCCGTAACGCCGAATCCCATTCTGCCGGGCACTGGTGGTACTTGTGCCGATGCGGACGCCCTGCCGAACCCCTTCCCGCTGGGCGCGAATGGCGCGAAGCAAGAGATCTATATGCCCAACGTCTGCGGGCTGGCGGATGGCCGCTACTCTGTCGTCATTGAGGCGACCGAGCCGTTGGGCGTGATCGCCAACTTGATCGGCGACCAGGGCGGCGGAGCCACCTTCTACAACGGCTCCTACTCTGGCTTCCCCGCAGGTGACATGAATGTCTACTTCCCGTCGACCCAGCACAATTTCTATGGCTGGTACAGCCTGATCTCGATCCAGAACGTGAGCGGCAGCGCCATCGACGCCACGCTCCATGTGTACGACGAAGACGGTGTCGAGGTCGACTCGTTCTTGTACGAAGATATCCCGGCCTTCTCGTCGGTCCACGTCGACTTTGAGGCCGACCCGCTTGGCCTGGCGGACATGCTGAACGGTTCGGCCATGGTCGCGTGCACGGGTGCCTGCGTCGCCGTCGATAACCAGACGGCGGCCGGCGGGTTTACCCAGTCGTACAACGGCTTCCTGGTTGGCGGCCAGACGCTCTTTGCGCCGGCCCTCTACACCAGCTACTACACCTGGGGCGCCAGCCTGAAGGTGCAGAACATCGGCGCGGTGGAAACCGACATCGCAGTCACGTACATGATTGAAGGCGGCGGCACCTGTGCAGTTCCGGCCGAGACGATCCAGCCGCAGCAGGCCCTCTACCACTACTTGCCCGACGACTGGGCAGTGTGGGGTTGCGCGAGCGCGACCGACAAGATCGTTGGCGCCAAAGTGACGTCGACGGACACGGATGTCGTCGCAGTGTCCAACGCAGCCAACCCGGCCGGCCAGGCGCAGACCTACGGTGGGTTCGTTCAGACTCAGGGCGCGGCGGAAGTCGGTCTCCCCGTCATCATGAACAAGTACTATGACTGGGATACGGCCTTTGTCTGCCAGAACGTGTCTGACGCAGGCACGGCGACCCTGACCTACAGCTATGCCGGCCTCGGCTGCCCGGCTGGCCCGGTCTATCCTGGTTGCTCGTTCACCCTGGCGCCCGGCGAGGCCAAGTCGGTCTACCAGCCGGATGACCTTGATGCGAATACCGGCCTGTTCGCCGCGACGGTTACGGCAACCGGCGCGAACATTGCCTGCATCGCCAACGAGACGATGGGGCCTGGCCAGAGCGCTGGCACGGGCGACTGGTCGATGAGCTACAACGGCTTTAGCCAGTAGTCCGATCAGTAGTTGTTCATCACAGAGCCACCGGGGTTCCCCGGTGGCTCTTTCTTTTTATTGTTGGGCTCGATCGGGCCGAGCCCTTGCCTTGCTCCCGTGTGGCCTCGCGAGGCTGATCTACTGGCTCACGGCAAGATGATAGATGCGCATGTGCCACAGAGCAGGAATATAGTAGTAGTAGGGCAGGACGTCGAAGGGGGGCGGTGTCTGGACCTCGACAGCAAAGCTTGCGACCGGCTCGAGCGTGAACCCGAGCTGTGCCCCCCTGTCCAGGCCGAGGCGCTGCGCGAGGCCGCTGAGGATGGCGTCTTCCTCGGGCAGTGCGAGGTAATCGACCTCGCGCTCGATCAGGTATTGGTCCACCCGGCGCGGGTAGAGGTAGCGCCGGGCGAAATCGTGCTCGACCAGCCCGCCCAGGTCCAACACCTCGCGGTTTCCAAAGTAGGCCAACGCACCGATGTCAAACGCGGCGAGGCGGGCATCGACGGGCAAGTTGGCGTCGATCCAGCGTCCTGCCGCCGCGTGCACCCGGTTGATGTGCGCCACGTGGTCAGAATATGCCTGGCGCCATTCCCACGACGTCGGAATTAAACCAATCGCTACCAGTAAAAGGAATGCAAGGGGCAGCGCGCGCAGAGTAACCCCGCGCGTGCGCAAGCGGGTAGTGGCTGCTTGCCACACCACGGCCAGCAAAAGGATCACCAGCAACAGGTTGGGCACCTGGTGCCGGATCGAGGGCATGGGAGAGAGGAAGAGGTAGATCCCGTTGTGGGCGAGCGCCCACCAGAAGAGAAGGGGCGCCGCCGTAACCTGCCGCTCACGAGCCGATCTGACTGTCGCCCGGATCAGGAGCCACGCCCCGGTGGCCAGGGAGCTCCAGATCAAGAGGCGATATAGGAAGCGCAACGGATCGGGAAGTGTATGAGCGTGAAAGAGCCAGCCCTCGACGTAGAGCCGCCACGTGTCGAGATAGGAGACGAGCGCCGTGGGGGTGAGTGTGACCGTCGCATCGGGCAGGCCCCACAGCCATTTGCGGCCCGCCATCGTCGTCGGCAAAAGAGTGTCCGTCACCGCCAGGTTGTACACAGCAAAGACGAACAAGGTAACCAGGGGCGGAACCGAGGTCCAAAGAATGGGTTGCAGTGCTTGCCGCCTGTGACGGATCAAGGCGGCGAGGCCAAGAACGCCGGCGAGCGCGAGTGCCTCGATACGGGTCAAAACAAGTAGAGCCAGCAGCAGACCTGCTCCGGGGTAGTTGGCCTTGACGAACAAAGCTACCGACAGCAGTGCCAGCGCGACAAAGAATAGCGTTTCCATGCCAGAGAGAGCAAGGTAGATGGTGGGGCCGAGTGCGACGGCAAGGAGTGCCCAAAAGAGCGCGGCCGCGTGGTTTTCCAGCTCCGAGGCGAGCAAGAAAAAGAAAACGATCCCGGTCACGACAGACGCCGCTGTGCCGAGCAGGGCAGCCGCTGCCGGTGGGTCCAGGCCGGCTGCCAGCCCGATCGCCAGGGCCAGGACCCACAGAAAGCTGCTCGTTCCCCCCGTCCATTGCGCCGGATAAAACCCAATCGTGTGGTGCTGCACGAGGTTGCGGGCGAACACGGCGTGGATCCACGCGTCGTCGTAGGGGAAGCCTGGCCCGCTACGCCCCCAGGCCGGCACCAGGTACCAGGCAACCAGTGCGGACGTCACTGTCAGGATGATTCCGGCGCCGAGCAACCGCGCTCGCCCGACTCGACCAACCAAGCTGCTCATCGCGCGAATAACCAGAGCGACAGATCTCTGATCTGGATCTGCTGCGCCGAAGGGTAGTGAGCGTGAAACCACGCCTGGATGAACCCTTGAGGGTCCCAGAAATAGGGAACGAACTCGAGCAGCCAAACCCGGCTGTGTTGTGCCGTGAGGGGGACAAGCCGGGCATCGACCGCACTGGCTGTCGCGATGTCGCCATACCAACCGCCGCGACTGAACTGATAGTCGACCGGATAACCTGCCACGTCGAGGTCCGACTCCAGATAGTAGTCAAGGGCAAGCCTGGCTGAGGCCGCGTTCAGGTAGAGCAGATCTCCGGGCAACGCGTTGGCGTCGAGGTATGCTGCCACCTCGTCCCACGACTCGTGGTACGGCTCGATATATTGTTGGTAGCGGGCAAGGGCCAGCGACGCGAACAGAGCCGCCGCCAACAGAACCTGCACCAGCCGTGACTTGGGGCGCAGGCAGCCGGCGGCGAGTAGCAAAACCAGTGCCGGCACGACGATCAAGAGCTGCTTGTTCTGATAGATGGGCGTGAAGAGGGAGATCGTGATGGCGAGCAGGATGGGAAGTGCGAACCAGAGGGCGATCCAGGCCAGGAGACGGCCATTCCACGGCCTGCGCCCCGTGGATGGCAGCGCCAGGAAAAGAAGGCCGAGGCCGAGGAGGGCGACGGCATGGTCGCCCATGTGCCCGACCCAGTCACGCCCAGACAGCATAAAGAGCCAACTGCTGCGCACCAGGGGCCAGCTCAGATCGGGAATCCACGAAGCTTTGTGGTTCAGTGCCTGGTCCACCAGCACGGGCAGCCAGGGTGCGAATCCGAGGAGCACCAGCACTTGTAGGGCGATCCAGCGCGGCAGCATTCCCGGACGCTCCTGGCCCGCGCGCTGCTGCCAGAGGAGTATGCCGGCTGCCGTCTGAGCGGCCAGTAAAAAGATGGCGAAGGTGTGGGTGTAGAGGGCCGCCAGCGTGGCGAGCACGTACCAGACGGGAATCGCGCCCTCCCTGGCTGTCGCGCTCGACCACCAGCGCCAGGCGAGCCAGGTGGAGGCCACGATCAGGAGGATGAGGAGTGCATATTGGCGTGCCTGCTGGGAATACCAGAGGTGTGGCGGCGAGATGGCAAGCAGCGCTGCGCCGAGCAATCCCACGACGGGTGAGAGATGCCTGCCCACCGTGTAGACGAGGGCGACCGCCAGCCAACCGAGCAGCGCAGAGAGCAGGCGTACTGCAAACACGCTGTTTCCCACGACGAGGAGCCAGATGTGGAGGATCAGGTAGTAGAGCGGAGGGTGCACGTCGGCAGCCGTGCCACGCACGATAGCGGCCGGCGACAGTGCCGCAAGCTGGATGGAAAATGCCTCATCGATCTCGAGGCCCGTCCGATCCAGGCCGACGATGCGCAGGGCGCCGGCGAGCAGGAGGATGATCAGAGCCGTGTATAGGTGCCGGTGTCGCCTCACGCGCTGTCCTCCTGGCGCGCGACCACGGTCACCACGGGGCCTTGGCCGAGGATGTCGACCAGGCGAAAGTAGGGCGCGGTCAACAGCCGCACGACCCGGGATTGCTCAAGGCGCTGCGCCCAACTCACAAGCCGTGCCCAGGCTGGGTGGTCCATCAGCCAGAAGCGAAGGCTCAGGAAAAAGATAAAGTGGCTGCTGTCGACGCACCGCCGATCCACGACCTTGAATCCTTCTCGGGAGAGCAGTTGGTGGAGCACACGTGTGGGAAAGGTGTAGAGGTGGCGCGGGACATCGTAGCCCGCCCACGCCGGGCCGAACAGGTGTGCATCGAGGCTGTCCGGATTGGGGACGGCCATCACCAGCCAGCCACCCGGCTTGACGATCCGCTTTAGCTCGTGCAGGGTGGCTGCTGGAGCGTAGAGGTGCTCGAACACGTTCCAGAGCGTGATGACGTCAAAGTGATCGTCGGGATAGGCAGCATCGAGCAGGTCGCCCGTCACCACGTGGAGGCCGAGGATGTCGCGGCAGTAGGCGGCGGCTGACTCGACCAGCTCGACGCCGTGCGTTTCCCAGCCATGTTCGTGCGCAAAGGCGAGGAAATCGCCAGTGGCGCAGCCGACGTCGAGCAGCCGGCCGCCAGGCTGGCGGGCCGATACGACACGCAGGCGCTTGTACAGCCCGTAGCGCGCGTCCCAGCGGGTCACGCGCTTGCTGGCGGCGCGTACTGGGGCGATGTATGGTCTGTAATCTTGAGGGTAGTAGCGCCCGATCTCGGCCGGCGTGGGACGTGGATTCAGATAGATCAACCCACACTGGCGGCAGCCAACAACACGAAAGCGCCCCGGCTGCCCATGCAGCCGGTCCCAGCCCTCAAAGAGGAAACTGGCATCGTCGGCACCACAGGAGTGGCATGACGTCGAGACCACCTCGACGCTCTGTCCGGGCTGGTATTCATCCACCGATCTATCCACGGTCCGTTCTATCCCTCGCCTCGCCGTGGTGAACACCGTCCCGGATGCCGTGCAGGAACGGGGCCACGTGCTGCGGGCTGCCCTTGAGCGATTCGCGCACCACGACGTAGAGTGTGTAGAGTGCAAGTGAAACTGCCGGCAGCCGGTAGTAGCGCCGGAAAAAGGGTACGATGTAACGCGCCAGGTAGTACCACTTGATCGGCGCATCGGGCGCAGTGCTGGCAGACTCGGCGTGCCACATGCGCGCGTCGGGTTTGTAGAGGATCCGGTATCCAGCGCGCCGCACCCGCTCCGACAGATCCAGATCCTCATGATACATGAAAAAGGTTGTCTCGTCAAAGAAGCCAACGGTTTCGAGGGCGCTGGCGCGCACCAGCATTCCACAGCCCGTGGCATAGTCGACATTGCGCGGCCTGTCGTAGCGCGGCGCATCGCGCTGGCCGTAACCGGGAAAGGCAAATCCGGGGAACCAGCGGCGGCGCATCGCCCCCGCGTACCAGATGTGATCGGGAGGCTCGGTGTAATAGATCTTGGGCACGACTATGCCGACGTCCGGCCCGTACTGAAACCCATCCATGAGGGCAGCGAGCAGGTCTGGGGCGACCAGCGTGTCGTTGTTGAGAGCCAGGATGTAGGCTGCGCCTTCCTCGAGGGCAGCGCGCAGCCCGACGTTCATCCCGCCTGCAAAGCCGAGGTTGGCCTCGTTCACCACGATGTCAACCTGGGGATACTCGGCTGTGACCGCCTGAGGGGTGCCATCGACGGATGCGTTATCGATCAGGATCACTCTGTCGGGAGGGGGCTCCATCCGCCGCACGGAGGCGAGGCAACCCAACGTCTCCTCGCGCCGGTTCCAATTCAGGATGACGACGCACGTCCGCTCAGAGGTCATAGACCCGCGCAAACTCGTGCACCTGCACGTCCCAGTAGTAGCGCTCGGCGAGCACTCGCCCACACTCACCCATCGATTGGCGCAGGCCGGCATCGTCGAGCAGTGCCAGCAATCCATCGGCCAGCGCCTGCGCCGAGCCCGGGGCAACGAGCAGACCAGCCTGGCCGTCGCCGAGGTGCTCGCGCCTATCTCCGACGTCGCCTGTGACAACAGGGATGCCCAGGGCCATCGACTCGAAGAGCTTGAGTGGCGATCGAGCGCGGGCTGTCAGGTCATCGTGCACGGGGTCGACAGACACATCACCGAGCAGATAGTAGTAGGGCACATCGGCAGCGGGCACCCTGCCGGTGAGGATCACGTGTCCTGCGAGTCCACGGGCCACCACCTGGCGGTTCGTGGCGGCATAGTCTTCGCCGCCGCCGACGACGAGCAGATGTGTGTTGGGGCGCTCCTGGAATAGTCGTGGGCATGCATCGAGCAGCAGATCGATCGGATGGCTGGTGCTGCTCAGGCTGCCCACATACACCACGATGGGGCCAGCGTCCAAACCAAGCTGGCTGCGCAGTGCAGGCAGGCGCGCCAGATCGAGGCCCGAAAAGCGCCGGCGGTCGATGCCGTTCGGCACATAGACGATGCGATCCTGGTCATAGCCCCCGGCGGCAATCCGGTGCGCAGTAGAGCGGGTATTGGTAGTGATGCCACGCGCAAAGGAGGGCAGGCCGTCTTCCCACGCCGCCACGACTCGCTTTTGCCACCCGCCGCTGGCTGCCGCGTAGCGGTTTGACTCGGCCTCGTAATCGTCGCAGTCGAGATAGAGCCGTCGGCCGCGCAGGGCACGCGCCAGCAGGCCGGCCAGACCATTCATGGGGTGAGGCTTGCACACGTGCACTGCGTCGGCACGCGATAGGAGCGCATGCCACGCGAGGCCACCGGTGCCGCGTGTGACGGCCCAGCCCAATCCGGCGAGGCTGTAATAGTGCCGTTCGCTGCCGACCTGGCGCACGTGCATTGGGCCGGCGTAGTGCACACGCACGCCCTCGTGCCACGCCGCGCGCTCGGGCAGGGAGTTGAGGGCAGGGTGCAGGGCTACCACCTCGACCTCGTGGCCCAGGTGTGCCAGCTCGCGCGCCAGAGGCCAATAGCGCCCGACCCCGGAAGGGTAGTCGAGGCTCTGCGTGAGAAGGAAGAGGAGCTTCACCGTCCTGCCGCCAGGATCTCTGCCATCAGGGTCACGAGCCGCTCCCACGAAAAGACGTCGCGTTCGGTGCAGATGTTGGCGCGAAAGCGAGGCCCCAGGTCCTGCCGGAAAAAGCGGTCGATGGCCTCGGCCAGGAGCTGCTCGTCGTGGGGCGGCACCACCAGCCCGAGGTCGCCGTCGCGCACCGTCTCGGGTAGCCCGCCCACGCTGGTTGTGATGACCGGCACCTCAAAGCCAAAGGCGATCTGCACCACGCCACTCTGTGTCGCCTGGAGATAGGGCAAGACGACGACATCGGCCGCGGAGAAATAGACGCCCATCTCTTCGTTGGGCACGTAGCGGTTGATCATTTGTACGCGATCAGCGACACCCACCTCTTCCGCCAACCGCCTGTACTCGCTCTCGGCCTCCCAGAACTCGCCGACTATGAGCAGCTTGACATCAAGATCGGCGGGGACGAGGGGCAGCGCGCGCAGCAGGTGGCCCAGTCCCTTGTAGCGCCGCACAAAGCCGAAAAAAAGCATCAGGTGATCGCCGTCGGCATAGCCAAGGAGCGATCGGGCGGACTCGCGTGTAGCGGTGCGGGCGTTAAATACTTCGTACGTCGGATGCCTGGCCAGGTGGATCGAGGCACCGGGCAGCGCGCCGCGCAAGTCGGCATAGTCGTCTTCTGACAGGACGATGAACTCGTCGCCGCGGCTCAGCACGGTGCGCGCCAGGCTCAGGTCGAACACACCGCCGTCGGGCGGCGTAATGTGGTGGCACAAAAAGAGGATACGCACAGACGTGTAGCGTTTGACCAGGGTCGCGAGCACGGCCAGCGTCGGCGTCCAGAAGGGTGTCCACCATTGGAGGATGAGCACGTCGGGCAGGATCTGCCGGATGCGTCGGAAGGTGAGCAGCCACGTCAGCGGGTTCATCGGGTCGAGCAGGTATTCGCATTCGCAGTGCAGCGCGTGATTGCTCGGATCGGGGTCCGAGTTGCCGGGAAAGAGGAGGCGCGGGTACTGGCGCTTGAATGAGATGAAGGCCACATCGTGATCGCGGCGGAGCTGCTCGACGAGCATCGTCGTAAAGTGTGCAATGCCCCCTTTGAACGGATACGTTGGCCCTACGACGCAGAACTTCATGGTGCCAGCACCTCGAATGCTTCCTCGCTCCTTAGGCATCTTTTTTCCAGGTTTCCTATCCTACCACGAGGAGTCCCTCTTTGCCAAATCAGGCCCCAGTATGCGCCCGGGCCAATATCCAGCTTGGCGGGGCGATTTGGCAAAAGAAGGGCCTTCGTGTAAGATAGGCCAGGCTTTCGTCCGAATCACAGAGGAGGGACCCGGACGCTTGGGCGAGATCACCTGGGGGACGGCCACGGCGGTGCTGGTCGCCCCATTTGTCTTTTTGCTGCCCGGTTGGGCGCTGCTCAGCTTGCTGCTGCCGGCAGAGACGTTTGGGCAGGGGCGCCATACAGAACTCGTGGTCGAGGCAATGCTGGCTGCCAGCCTGACGCTGGCGCTGACGCCATTGGCGTTGCTCTATCTGGACCTGCTCGGCGTGCGGGTGGGTGGGTTGGCCGTGCTGATTTATCTCGCGGCGAGCGCCGCCGTGCTGTTCTGGCGGCGCGGGCGAGCCTGGTATGCGGCGCTGCGACAGCGGCTGCCGAGACCGGATGGGCCGCAGGTGGCCCTGGCGCTCACGATCTTGGCGATCCTCGGCGTGCGGCTGTGGGTGGTGCGGGGCATCAACGTCGGGTTTTGGGGTGATTCCTACCAGCATACCCTCATGACCCAGTTGATCCTCGACAATGGTGGCCTGTTCAGCTCCTGGGAGCCGTACGCGCCACTGACGTCGTTCAGTTATCACTTTGGGTTTCACAGCAACGTGGCGCTTTTTCAGGCAGCGAGCGGCTGGCTGACAGGCAATCCTACGCCACGCACGGTGGTACTGATGGGGCAATTTCTGAATGTCCTCGCCGTCGTGATGCTCTACCCCCTCACCGTCCGGCTGAGCGGCGGCAGCCGGTGGACCGGCGTGGTCGTCGTCACGATCGCGGGATTGCTGACGCCGATGCCGATGCATTACGTGAACTGGGGGCGCTACACGCAGTTGTGCGGGCAGGCCATCCTGCTGGCGGCGGCCTGGTTCTTTCTGGAGGCGGTCGAAGCGCCGCGCCGTGACGTTCGCCGCTTGCTGCCTGCCCTGTTGGCGGCTGCAGGACTGGCTCTCACCCACTACTTTGTGCTGGCCTTTTACGTGCTCCTGGTCGCTGTTCTGGCCGGGTGGCGGCTGTGGCCGCAACGGTCGCGGCCGCAACAATCGCGGCCGGCGCAATGGAAAGAGACAATCTTGCGCACCGCCGCCATCGGCGCTGTGGCCCTGGTGCTGGTTGTGCCGTGGGCCGGTCGCATCCTGGAGGGGCTGTTGCCACAGACTCTGACCGGGTTTGTGCAAGGCAGGGCTGCGGCAGAGCACATCGCCACCGAGAACCTGTTCTATCCGCTGGCTGATTTCGTGCCACTCTATCTCGTGGCGATGGCGGTGGTGGGTGGGTTATGGGCCCTGGCGCGCCGACGCGCAACCGGCCTGCTGCTGATCTGGACAGGGACACAGTTTCTTGTCTCGAACCCTCACTGGCTGGGCCTGCCAGGAACGGGCGTGATCACAAACTTTACTGTGGAGCTGTCACTCTACATTCCGGTCAGCATCCTGGCGGCCGATTTCGTCGTGTCCTTGATCGATGTGAGCCAGCACCGCTTTGTGCGCTTGCACCCGGCGCCTGCCATGGCGGCAGGGCTGCTGGTGGCCGCCGCCGCGGGGCTGGGGGTGGGGGACCATGCACACATCCTCGACGATACCTACCAACTGGTGACGCCCGCCGATGAGGCAGCCCTGGCGTGGGTGCGGGAGAACACGCCCCAAGAAGCGCGGTTTCTGGCAAACGCATTTTTTGCCTACGGCGACAGCCTGATCGTGGGATCGGATGCCGGTTGGTGGCTGCCTCTGCTGGCGGGACGGCAAAATACGGTGCCGCCGCTGAACTATGGCGCCGAGGCTGGCCCCGACCCAGGCTATATGATGCGGGTCAACGAGATGACCCGCCACCTGTACGACGTCGACCTCGGCGACCCAGCCACTGTACGCTACCTCGAGGATGAGGGCATTACGCATGTCTTTATCGGAGAAAAGGGCGGGCCACTTCTCGACGCCACCAAGCTCCAGGAAAGCCCTTACTACCGGATCGTCTATGCCGCGCCGGCGAACAGGCCGGGGCCCTGGGTGTTCGAGGTGGTCCACCCGTGAGAAGGTCGTTTCTCTGTACAATCCACCAGCGCAAAGGTAGATAGATGCAACTATTAAGGTTCAATCACCACAAATGGCGTACCTGGCGCCGCTATGCACTACCCGCCACCTGGCTCCTGCGTGGCTACAGCCCCTTCCCGCTGTCGGTCTCGATCCACGTCACGATGGCATGCAACCTGCGGTGCGAGATGTGCTGCCAGCAGCAGAATGAGCCGTTGCTGGGAAGCTATACCCAGCACATGCGGCTTGCGGATTATGTTGGGATTCTGGACAACCTGGAGCGGTCGTTGCCGGTCAAGCCGCGACTGCACCTCACAGGCGGCGAGCCATCGATCCATCCCCAGTTTGTGGAGATGGTCTCGGAGGCCACCGGCCGGGGGTTTGTGACCACGGTGACCTCGAACGGCGCGCTGATCGAAAAGATGGCAGAGGAACTGGTGGCGCTGGGGGTGCACAATATCACGTTGTCGCTGGACGGGCCTGAGGAGGTGCACAACCGCATCCGCGGCAGGCAGGACAGCTATGCGCGCGTGGTCGCCAGCGCGGATGCCGTTCGCGCCGCGCGGGAGGGTGCCGGGGCGGAGCGGCCGGCAATCACCCTGAACTGCGTCGTCACCAGGCACAACTATCGCCGCCTGGTCGAGATGCCGGGACTGGCGCAGGAGGTGGGCGGCGACTGTTTGACGATCCAGCAACTGCTCTACGTAGAAGGCACCCCCTTTGCCGATCACGGGATCGACGAGATCGAGCAGTTGGCCGAGCAATTAGAAGGGGTGCAGAGTGCTGCCCAGGCGCGAGGGTTCGCCACGCAGCTCTATCCCTATGTGCCCGCCGACCAGTTGAGGCGCTATTATACCGGATCGCTGGCGGGCGATCCTCTGCGCTGTGTGGAGCCATGGCTTGCGGCAAGCGTCCTGACTAACGGCGACGTTCTCTTTTGTTTCAGCCCCGTTGCCGGGAATGCGCTGGAGACGCCGTTCGACGAGATCTGGCGGGGGGAGACGCTCACGCGGCACCGCGAGATCATTGCCCGGGCGATTCGCCGCAAGGATGGCCTGCCGTCCGGCTTTTGCCAGCGCTGCTGCTACCGGCTCTACGCGTAAAGATGCAGCACGCGGAAGACGCGCCGGGATCGATGGACGAGGACCGGCAGCAGACTCTCGATCTGGTCAGCGCAGCGTGCGCCACCTGGCCCGTGCTCGGACGGTGGAGGTCGCGCGTTGCCGCGAGCCGGCGTGCCCAATCTGTGTTGCAAGCGACACGCAGCCCCGGTTTTCGACGCAGGGCGCAGATCGCCATCGTGTCGATCTTTGTCACCTTTATCGGGTTGGCGGTCTATCAAAACTGGAGCGAGCTGCAAGCGTACGAGTGGCGCGCCGATGTGCGTTATCCCCTGCTGGCCCTGGTCACCTTTCCTCTGGCTTACTTGCCCAACGCCTGGTGCTGGCACCGGATCATTTCGCGGGTGAGCACGCAGCAAGGGGCACGCGCAAACGCACACATTTATTTCCTGTCGAGCCTTGGTCGCTACGTGCCAGGAGGCATCTGGCACATCGCTGGCCGTGCCTACTGGTATCGCGACCGGGGCGTGCCGGCGTACCAGATTGTCATCGCCTCGGTGTGGGAAAACACGATTGTCGTCGTTTCTGGCCTGATCGTCTATGCTTTGCTTACACCAGGGCTGCAGATCCTCGGCGGCGTTGGTGCAGCGGTGTCGGCGGTGGCGCTGCCTGCCGTGCTGAACCGCCTCGTCGAGGGCGCAGGGAAAAAGCTGGGGTTGTCGAGTGGATCAGTGCGTGCTGTGGACGTCGTGGTCTTGTATGGGGCGATCGGGGTGGCGTGGGCTGTGGGCGGTGGGATCCTGTGGCTGGTGATCAATGCTGTTTTTCCCCTGGAAGTGGCTGCGGCACCTGCCGTGATCGCGGCCTGGGGGTTGGCGGGTGCTGTGGGGATGGTGGCTGGGGTATTGGTGGGTGGCCTTGGCATCCGCGAGATTACGATTGGCGCTCTCCTCGGGCAGATCGTGCCAGTGCCCGTGGCTATTGTGGCTGCGATCGGCTTCCGGCTGGTGGTGACGGCGAGCGAGATGGTGTGGGCGCTGGCATTGAGTTGGCTAACCAGCCGGAAGGTGAAATAACCGCCGGATCAACAACCCAGCCTGTGGCGAATGGTTGCCAAGATCTCGGCGTGGTCGAAGGCCAGCGCCGGCAGCGCCTCCAGGTCGAACCAGCCGATGCCGGCCGCGTCGCTGCCCGCGCGCGGCTGCCACGCGGCAGCCTCCGCCGCGTTCACCCGCGCCAGGTAGGCCACGCTGATGGTCCACCCGCGTGGGTCGCGGCCCGGCGCGCCAAAGGTGTGGACCTGCTCCAGGTGTGCGGGCTCGATGCCCGTCTCTTCCTGGAGCTCGCGGCGGGCGGCTGCCTCGAGCGGCTCGATCGGCTCGACGTATCCCCCGGGCAGCGCCCACTGTCCCTCGAACGGCGCGTGCCCGCGCTGTATCAGCAATACCTGCCAGCCCTCGCCGCGCGGCGCGACGACCGCCACGTCGATTGTCACCGCCGGTCGCTCGTGCACTCTAGCCACCTGTCACCTCCGCATCTATCGTCGCCTGCCACGCGGCCAATACCTCGGCCACGGTCCACGCCTGGGCAAAACAACCGCGCGGTGTGAAGGGGGCGTCGCCGTCAAAGATCTCGCTCAGGGTGCCGACCCCGTGGCTGCGCAGTTGGCGAAGCAGGGGGTAGAGGAAGGATCGCGCTGCCTGGGGCTGGCCATACACGCGCAGGTGGGCGCGCACGAACGGCCCGATCAGCCAGCCCCACACCGTGCCCTGGTGATAGGCCGCATCGCGTGTGCGGCGGTCGCCGCCATAGTGCCCGATGTAGCCCTCCTCGGCGGGCGCCAGGCTGCGCAGCCCATGTGACGCCAGCAGGTGCCGCGCGCAGGCATCGACCACCGCCCGCTGCCGATCGGGTGCCAAGGCGCTGTGCGGCAGCGACACGGCGAGGAGCTGGTTGGGGCGCAGCGCCGGATCGGCCCCTCCTGGCCCATCGATGACATCGTAACAATAGCCCCGGGCGTGGTTCCAGAAACGCTGAAAGCCCAACAACACGCGGGCGGCCATACACTCATAGGTGCCCGGCGCCTGGCCAACGATTTCTTCCAGAGCGGCCATGATGCGCAAGGCGTTGTACCAGAGGGCATTGATCTCTACCGGCTTGCCGATCCTGGGCGTGACGACCCAGTCATCCACCTTGGCATCCATCCAGGTGAGCTGCACACCCTCTTCCCCGGCGCGCAGCAGCCCATCGTCTGTGTCCACACCGATGCCGTAACGCGTGCCCCGCAGGTGCCAAGCGATGATTTCACGCAAAACTGGCAGGAGCTCGCGCACCAGATCCTGATCGCCTGTTGCCTGGTAGTAGGCGCGGATCGCCTCAAAGTACCAGAGGGTCGCGTCCACGGTGTTGTACTCGGGTGCCTGCCCGGCGTCGGGGAAGCGGTTCGGCAGCATTCCCTGGTCGACATGGTGTGCAAAGGTGCGCAGGATGCTGCCAGCGACCTCCGCCCGGCCTGTGGCCAGGGTCAGCCCCGGCAGGCTGATCATTGTGTCGCGCCCCCAGTCGCCGAACCAGGGATACCCGGCAATCACCGACTGCCCGCGTACCACCTGGGGGCGTCCCTTGCCAGCTACCGGGGGCAGCGGTCGATCGACGATGAATTGGTCGGCCGCGAGCACGAGGTGGTCCATGTCGGATGGCGCTGTATCGAGCAGGCGCACAGCACGCCTGCGCAGGTCGTTCTCGTGCTCCTGGCGGGCGCGGTAGGCCGCAGTGCCATCCAGAGCAGGCGATTCGTCGGTGCTGGCCACGATCGTCGCCGAGCCGCCAGGCTGGAGCGTGGTTTCGAAAAAGCCGGCGTACAGGTTGTCGTCGAGCGGGTCGATGCCGCGGTACGCTTCCAAGCTCAGGTAAAAGTTGGGGCGCCACTCGTGGCGCAACGTCGCTCTGGCGTCTGCGCTCAGCAAAAAGAGGGGGGGCGTGCCGGCCCCAGCCCGGATGCGCAGCCCTCGACGCACCGGTTCAACAGAAAGGGTCGGCATCCCGGCGCACGATCGCGTGCTCTGGTGGTGATCTCGGTGATTCACGATCACCCGCAGTGTCAGTGTGACGGGAGCACCGGCACGCGGCAGGTGATAATGAACGTACGTGGTGTTGCTGCCGGGTTGCATCCAGACGCGCTTTTCGAGCAGCGCATCCGACATGGCGTAGGTCCACACGGGCGTTGTGCCATCGAGGTGAAAGCGCTCCAGGTGGACGAACCCGCGTGGGGCTATCTCGTCCTCTGCCCAGCGGTTGGCGTAGAGGTCGTAGGCCTGATCCCGGTAGATGGCTGTTTCGTCGAGCTTGGTCAGCAGCAGGGTTCGTCCCACGGGGGGCTGGAGTGCGGCGACGAGGAGCCCGTGGTAGTGGCGGGTCAGCACGCCCGAGAGCGTGCCGCACGCATAGCCACCGATGCCGTTCGTTACCAGCCATTCACGGCTGGCTGAGAAGTGCAGATCCGAACCGAGATCGCGCTCAAAATCAAGCATTGTGCCTACCTCTGGCAGGAGATGATCCCTGGCTCATTCTACTCCAAAAGCTACCTGGCTGCAAGAACACCCTTTTGTCTCGGTGCATCCCTTGTTTGTAGGGACATCGTGGCCGCACGAACGACGGGGCATGAAGTGCCCCGTCTACGGAGCAGCGCCCGATAAATCGGGCTGACACACCCTACACAAGTGGGATGCACCGCTTTTGTCTCTTCAGGCCTCTCTTTGCTATGGTACTCGCCTCGTGGTATAATCAAGATAGCACGATGTAGCGGAGTGGAGGCAAAGCTTTGAGCCAGGATCGATTGTCGTCGGCAGATGTCGTGATCATTGGCGGGGGCATCCAGGGGCTGAGTTTGGCCTATCACCTGGCGCGGCGCGGGGTGACGGATGTGTGCCTGTTGGAAATGAAGGAGCTGGGCAGCGGGTCGTCGGGCCGGTCGGCCGCGATCGTCGGCTACCCGTTCGTCTCGGAAAAGTGCCTGCCTCTCGTCGACCTGTCGTTCCATGCATGGATGCGCTTTGAAGGGGAGGTGGGCGCCGAGCCGGGTTACGAGCCGATCGGCTGCCTGGTCCTCGCCGGGCCATGCGAGGCGCCTACCCTGCGCCGGCGCCACGCGCTGCTGCGGCAGATGGGCGTCGACAGTGCGTTGCTGGTGCCCGACGACATCGACCGCCTCACGCCTGGCCTCAACCTGTCGGATATCGAGGTGGGGCTGTATAATGCACGCGAGGGTGGGATCGATCCGCACTCGATCATGATGGCCTACGCGGCCTATGCGCGGCGGCAGGGGGTGTCTCTTGTCGAGGGGGTGCGTGCTGTCGGCCTCGAGGTGACCGGTGGCCGTGTCTGTGGTGTGCGCACGACGGCGGGCACCATCGCGACAGGGTGCGTTGTGAACGCTGCCGGCTTTGGCGCGCGCCAGGTGGCCGCCTGGGTGGGCCTGGATCTGCCGATCTCGAACAGGAAGCGGCATATTTTCTGTACTGGCCCGGTGCGCGCCTATGCGGCGTCGATCCCCTTTACTTACCAGGTGGAGCCGCCGTGGTACATGCGCCGCGAGGGGCCAGGGCTGATCATCGGCATGGGCTCGGTGGAGAGCGACGAGGAGGACCCGCAGGTGGATTGGGGGTTTCTGGAGGCAGTGATCGAGCAGTCGCTGCACCGCGCGCCCGCGCTCGAGGAGGCGGGGGTCAAGTCGGGCTGGGCTGGCCTGCGGCCACTCACGCCCGACGACGATCCGATCCTGGGGCCGGTGCCCCACCTGGCCGGCTTTTTCAACGACTGTGGCTGGGGTGGTCACGGCATCATGCACGCGCCCGGCGGCGGGCTGCTGCTGTCGGAATGGATTGTGGACGGCGAGCCGACTTCGCTCGACCCAACACCCTTCCTCGTCACCCGCTTCCTGAACGCCATGGATGGTTTGTAAGTATCTGCTCAATAACCGGGGGTTGGGGTGTGTGCGGGTACCGCACACACCCCAACTTTTCCCCTCTTTATTGAGATGATTGTCACGACGAATCCGCAGAAGGAGCAGAGACAATGACGTGGCGCAGCGTGGATATCCTGTCAAGGCCCGAGTGGTCCATGCAACGGGCCTTGTTCAAGTCGATGGGCTATAGTGATTATGACCTGTCCAGGCCGCTGATTGGGGTGGCCAATTCGTGGAACCGGGTGGTGCCGGGGCATTACAACCTGGGGCTCGTATCGGATTACGTGCGACAGGGCATCGCCCAGGCGGGGGGGACGCCGGTGGAGTTTGGCCTGATTGCGGCGTGTGATGGGATCGCCAACGGGCACGCGGGGATGCATTTTATTCTGCCCAGTCGGGAGCTGATCGCCAACGACGTAGAGACGATGGTCGAGGCGCACCGGCTGGATGCAGTGGTGCTGCTCGGGTCGTGCGACAAGATTGTGCCGGGGATGCTGATGGCAGCGGCGCGCCTCGATGTTCCGGCGATCCTGGTGGTCGGGGGGCCGGCGGAGGGGGGCTGCGCGTTCGATGGCCGCGCCGCCGACACGACCTCGCTCACCGAAGGGCTGGCTATGCTCCAGACGGGGACGCTCGACCGGGAGACCTACGATCGCCTGGAAGATTGCGCCGCCCCGACGTGTGGATCGTGCTCGTTCCTGGGGACAGCAAATACGATGTGCTGCCTGGCCGAAGCCCTGGGCATGAGCCTGCCCGGGAGCGCGACGATCCCGGCCACAAGGGCGGACCGGCTGCGCGTTGCCCAGGAGTCGGGGCGGCGGATCGTGGAGATGGTGCACCAGGGGCTGGTGGCGCGTGACGTCATCACCCGGAAGGCAGTGGAGAATGCCGTGCGCGTGAACGCCGCGATCGGGGGCTCGACGAACGCGGTCCTCCACCTGCTGGCGGTGGCCTATGAGGCAGGCGTCGGGCTGACGATGCAAGACTTTGAAGAGATGAGCAGGACAACGCCGCACATCGCGCGGGTGAACCCGGCCGCAGCACCCAATGTCCCTGATTTCGACGCGGCAGGGGGTGTGCCGGCAGTGATGCACGAGATCCTTGCTCTGTTGCATGGAGATGCGCTGACTGTGACAGGCAAAACGGTGGCAGAGAATGTGCGCGGGGCGGTGGCCCGCGACAGGCGGATCATCAGGAGCTGCGAGGAACCGTGGGCACGGGGCGGTGGACTGGCGGTGCTGTGGGGCAACCTGGCCCCCAATTCGGCGATCACCAAGCCCGCAGCCATCAAGCCTGAAATGCATACCTTTACGGGCAGGGCACACTGCTTTGACGCCGAAGAAGCCGCGAACGAGGCGATCCTGAAGGGAGAGGTGGGCGAAGGGGAGGTGGTCGTCATTCGCTACGAAGGGCCGAAGGGCGGCCCCGGCATGCGCGAGATGTACATTGCAATGAAGCTCCTCTATGGACGCGGACTGGCCCTCAAGACGGCGCTGGTGACCGATGGCCGCTTTTCTGGAACAAACAGCGGCTGTTTTGTAGGACACATTTCACCGGAGGCGGCTGAAGGGGGGCCGTTGGCCATTGTGCGAGACGGTGACCTGATCACGGTGGATATCCCGAACCGGAGGCTGGACCTGCACCTTTCAGACGCCGAGATCCAGGCCCGGCTGGCTGGCTGGCAGCGGCCGGCGCCCAAATTTGAGAGGGGCTATTTGGCGTTGTACGCGCGGCTGGCCGAATCGGCCGATAAAGGGGCAATCATCCGGCACGATCTCTAGAGTGCGCGGATGGGGCCGTTTTTCGCCCCCCCTCTCAGGGCGCCGAGGCCCCACCGAAAAAGAGCGGCATCACCACCCATGTGAGCAGGAGCCACAGGATCACGGCTACCGCCACCAGGATCCACATCCTGCGCTGGAGTGCTGCCGGGTCTTTTTGTTGCTTCTTGGTCTCTTTCGGCCTGGGCAACTCCTGGTCACACCGCCAGCAGACCGTGCGATCCTCTGGATTGTACACACCGCAATTTGGGCAGTCCATCTTGGCTTCTCCTATCGCATCCGGTCTTATTATACAGGAAAAGTGCCAAGATTGGAAGATTGGAGGATTGGAAGGATGGGGTGTTGGGCGGGGTGACCCCGCTCCTACAAGGCTGGATAGCCTCCTATTCTTCCCGCATCAGCGCGCGCAGAGGGGCAAGAATATCCTGTGCGCGGCCAACACCGGCCCAAACTGCTTGCCTGCTGCAGGACTTGCGGCCTCAAGCAGGTAAAAATGCTCGGCCGCCGGGTTGATCTCGGCGTGCACCCATTCGTACTCTCCGCCGTCTTGGCCCCGGCTGGCAATCGGTGTCTCGTTCAGTCTGGTCCAACTGCTCGATGTATCTGTCCTGTGGTAGAGGTTGAAGCCACTCACCGCCACCTCGCGCGTCGTCCGCCACTGCACCTGTGTGGCGTGCCCGATCAGGGCCGCGGCGAAGGACTCGACCTCCACGTCGAGTGATGCTTCAACCCAGGTCAGGGTCTGCCCGTCGGTCAGATAATATGACGTTGGATTCTGGATCAACAGGGGCTGCCTGGAGAAGTCAAGGGGCACCACGGCGCCGAACGCAAAGTTGCCGCGCGCCAGCGCGGTCACGCGCCCCAGGCCGGCGGTGTCTGATCGAACCTGGCCCCTGACCTGTCCTTGCGCATCGCTCGGGCCGGCTGCCTGAACCAGCTCGCCAATCTCGGTGCTAAACACTACCTGCCTGTCCGCCAGCGGCTGCCCGGCGGAATCGGTGAGGGTGGCGACCAGGTCGATCGCCGCGCCCAGCGGGGCAGTCGTGGCGGTGGCGGCGAGCGACAGGGTGTCGGGGAGGGCTGTGCACTGACCGCGCGCAGCCTCGATGATCTCTACGGCTCTATCGTAGACGGCCTGCTTGTAGCACCAACAGCCGGAATCCCAGCCGGGTTGGAACCCGTCAAGATAGTGCCAGATCGCCACCTGGATCGCCGCGCCCTCTTCGCGGCTGTTCAGGCCGGCGCCAGGCTGTTCGTAGTGATAGGTGTCGAGGATCCAGTAGACGGGGCACAGTTCGTCGCCGGCAGGCACGCGTATCCTGGCCTGGTAGGAATCGCCCGTCTCGAGCGTGCGGGCCAGGTCGATGCAGTAGCTGGCGTATTCCTGACTCTCGATTTCGATGCGCAGCGTGCCCGCATAGTACTCTGTTCCGTCAGGGTGAGCGGGATCGGTGCCATACACTGTGCACCAGCCACTCAACAGTCCGTGGAACGTCACGGTTGTGCCCGGCTGCTCGCTGTCCAGGGACTGCATGTCGAGCGCCACGCCGGCAGGGACGACGTGCTCGGCCGGGAACACGTCGGGCTCCTGCTCGAGGTGCACTCCCGCGCCCGATAGGAGCTGCCCAACCCACGACTCGGGCCAGATCGAGCCCACGGCGGCGAGGGAGGCGGCGGCAAACACCAGAGCCCCTGCCAACCAGAGAACGGTTCGTCTGCGTCTCATTCGCCTCTCCTACGACAAAAAGAGCCCCACGCCGCGATGGGCGGCATGGGGCGTAGTGTATCAACCCTCTTCCAGCTTCCAGCGGCGCCACCCGATCTTAATACAGGCGAGGCCGCCGCCTTGTTCCCGGGGCGCTGCCGCCGGTCAAGTGCCCGCCTCCGGGCTTGATTGCCAACAAAAGATCGGCTCACGGGCTGCGCGCACCTCGTCGAGCCGGCGCACGGGTGCGTTATGCGGTGCGCCATGGAGGATCTCGGGGTCGTCGATCGCCTCCTGGCGAATGGCCGCCAGCGCGTCGGCAAACGCGTCGAGTGTCTCTTTGCTCTCTGTCTCTGTCGGCTCGATCATCAGTGCCTCGGGCACGATGAGCGGAAAGTAGTTCGTGGGGGGATGGAAGCCATAGTCGATCAGCCGCTTGGCGATATCGAGGGCGTGCACGTCGGGTGCCTCGGGAATGATCCCTTTGGCGACAAACTCGTGCATGTGCGTGCGGTCGACGTGGGTGACTGGCAGCGTGCCCTTGACCCGGCTCTTTAGATAGTTGGCGTTCAGCACGGCCATCTCTCCCACGCGCCGCAGCCCCTCGGCACCGAGGGCGCGGATGTAGGTGTAGGTGCGCACCAGGATGCCAAAATTGCCGTAAAAGCTTTTGACCTGGCCGATGCTCTTTTCAGGCATGACGAGGTGGAAGCAGAGGTCGTCCTCGCCGATCTCTTGCACGGCGCCGCCTGCGCACTCGCAGTCGCACCCGGCCTCTGCGCACGTGCACAACTCGGCGATCGGCCCTGGCAGGAAGGGCACCAGCTTGTCGGTCACGGCCACAGGCCCGGCGCCCGGCCCGCCGCCGCCGTGCGGGGTGGAGAAGGTCTTGTGCAAGTTGAAGTGGAGCACGTCGAACCCGAGATCGCCTGGCCTGGCGATGCCCAGGATGGCGTTCATGTTCGCGCCGTCGCCATATACTAATCCGCCGCAGCCGTGGACCAAGTCGAGCACCTGTAGGAGGTGCTCTTCGAAGAGGCCGAGGGTGTTGGGATTGGTGAGCATCAGCCCGACGACGCGCTCGTCGCACACGGCCTTGAGCGCTTCCAGGTCGACGTTGCCACGCTCGTCAGAAGGCACCTCGATGACCTCCAGGCCGCTCATGCTCGTCGTCGCCGGGTTGGTGCCGTGGGCGCTATCGGGCACGATGACGCGCGTACGTTGTGTGTCGCCCCTGTCGAGGTGATAGGCGCGCATGATCAGGATGCCCGTCAGCTCGCCCTGGGCGCCGGCAGAGGGTTGGAGCGTCACACCGGCAAACCCAGAGATCTCTTTGAGCATCTCTTGAAGCTCGAACATCAGGCGCAGATTGCCCTGCACGGTGTGAGTGTCCTGGTAAGGGTGGGTGAGCGCAAAGCCGGGCAAACGCGCCGCGGCCTCGTTCACCTTTGGGTTGTACTTCATGGTGCAAGATCCGAGGGGGTAAAAGCCAACGTCGATGGCCCAGTTGAGCTGGCTGAGGCGCACATAGTGACGCATCAGGTCGAGCTCGCTCACCTCGGGCAGGTCGACGCCCTCGCGCAGCATATCGCTCGCGGGCAGCGCCGCCTCGGGCACATCCAGGTCGGGCAGGCTCGCCGCCGAGCGCCCGGGCTTGCTCAGCTCGTAGATGATGGGCTCGACACCGGAACAACGGACTCCAAACTCTGCCTTCATCGCACCACCTCCGTCGCCGCCTCGTCGAGCGCCGTCACCAGGGCATCGATCTCTTCCCTGGCGATGACTTCGGTCACGCATACCAGCATGTGATTCTCCAGCGCCGGATAGTCGCGCCCCAGGTCGTAGCCGCCCATGATGCCCCACTCTTCCAGCAGGTACTCGTTCACGGCCTTGACACTGTGGGGGCAGCGCACGACAAACTCGTGGAAGAAGGGCGCGCTGTTTACCACCTGATAGGCATCGAGTGCCCCAATCTGGCTGGCGGCATAATGTGCCTTGTGGTAACAAAGCTCTGCCAGCCGGCGGATGCCCTTGGGCCCGAGGGCAGCCATGTGTGTGGCCATGGCGAGCGCCATCAGGGCCTGGTTGGTGCAGATGTTGGACGTGGCCCGCTCGCGCCGGATGTGCTGCTCGCGTGTCGAGAGCGTCAGCACAAAGCCGCGTCGCCCTTCCGTGTCGACTGTCTGCCCCACCAGGCGACCAGCCATTTTGCGCACATCTTTTTTCAGGCATGCGAAAAAGCCCAGGTACGGCCCCCCATAATTCAGGCCGTTGCCCAGTGCCTGTCCCTCGCCGGCCACGATATCGGCACCCAGGTCGCCCGGTGCCTTGAGCAAGCCGAGCGCGACGGGGTTGGTGACGACGACGAGCATGGCGCCAGCCGCGTGTACTCTGTCGGCTATGCCGGCCAGGTTCTCGATCTGCCCCAGGAAACCGGGTGTCTGCACCACCAGGCACGCCGTGTTCTTGTCGACCAGGTCGACCAGGCGCGAGGTGGCACCTTCGAGCGCCGCCATGTCCAGGCCGGCTACCTCGTCGCCTACGATCTGGACATCCATGCCCTGCAGGTAGGTGCGCACCACGGCCCGGTATTCGGGGTGGAGTGTGGGCGACAGGATGACCTTGCGCCGTTTGCCGCGCGTGGCGTTCAGCGCCATGATCACGCCTTCGGCGGTGGCCGTTGCTCCGTCATAGTGCGACGCGTTCGAGACCTCCATGCCTGTCAAGGCGCAGATCATGCTCTGGTATTCGAATGTGGCCTGCAAGGTGCCCTGGCTGATCTCGGGTTGGTAGGGGGTGTAGGCGGTGTAGAACTCGTTGCGGCTGATCACGGCATCGACGATGCGCGGGATGTAGTGATTGTACGCGCCGGCCCCCAAGAAGCTGGGAAAGTGGCTCGTATCCAGGTTTTCTTCGCTCATGGCCTGCAGCAGGGCCATGAGCTCCATCTCGGACAATGGGTCCGGGAGTGTCAGCTCGGGGAAACGGTAAGCCGCCGGCACGGGGTCAAACAGGTCCGCCACCTGTTCCACCCCGACGGCGGCCAGCATCGCTTCCCGGTCCGCCTGTGTGTGCGGAACGTAGTCCATTCTACCCTCCGGGAATTAGTCCTCCAGCCCTGCCAGAAAAGCCTCGTACGCGCCGGCATCCATCATCTCGTCCACCTGAGATGGGTCGTCGAGCGCGATACGCACGAACCACGCCTCACCGTACGGGTCCTGGTTCACCAGCTCGGGCGAGTCCTCCAGCCTGGCGTTGACCTCGAGGATCTCGCCATCTACCGGCATGTACACGTCTGAAGCGGCCTTGACCGACTCGACGACGGCAAAGACGTCCCCCTTTTCAAAGGTGTCGCCCACTTCTGGCAGCTCGACGTACACTACATCTGAAAGCTGGTCCTGGGCATAGTCGCTGATGCCAATGACCGCTTCCTTGCCCTCCACGCGGACCCATTCGTGTTCTTCGTCGTACCTGAGATTGGGATTGACCTTCATCTCCTCCCTGGACCTCCTTTTTTGTGATTGCCGGGCGGCAAATCCGCCTGGGGAAATACCCCTTCCATTGTAGCATGTAAGACTCAAGGTGACAAACTCGGTTGGAAGGTTGGAAGGTGGGTCAGACCCACCTTCCAACCTTCCAATCTTTCACTGGAACACGCAGCACCGCCGCATTTTGCGCGCCGTCAAGCCAAGCTCCTGGGCGGCCCGGCGGGCAGCGCGTGACGGGCTGACGATCACGTTCAGGCCGGCACGCACGGCGAGGGGATCGACTACCTCGCGGTAGGCGCCTTTGGGCCGCATGCAGCCGAGGTAGATCGGCACGGCGGGGAAGCGCTGGCGCGCCTCTGCCGCTACGCCGGCCACGAGGTCGGGTGCCGGCGGCTGCCGGCTGGCGTAGCGCGTGCCCGGCGTGGGCATGAACACGAGCAGGACCAATCCGTCCACGCCCAACGCTTGCAGCCGCTCGAGCGCCGGCAGCTCGTGGCCCAGCACGCCGCCGCGCAGGCCGATCGTGACGTGTGGGATGGTGCGCGCGTAGCGACGCAGCAGGCGGTAGGTTGCCTCGTAGTCGTCGACAGACACGTCGAGGCCATATACCTCGCGCGCTGTCTCGTCGTCGCCCACGAAATCGAACGATATGACGTCGACCAAGGGCGCGATCGCTGCCATCTCGGCTTCCGACACAAACCCGACGTGCCAGTTCATCAGCCGCCCGGTGCGCCAGGCGCGGACGTGCTGGCCGTGGGCGAGCACGGGCACCCGTCCACGGCTGTCGCACCCGCCGGAGAGGAGCACGCTGTCGGCGCGGTCGGGTTCGGTCTGCCAGATGGGGCGCATGCCTTTCAGGTAGTGGCCGCCGCAGTGGGCGCAGTTGAGGGCGCAGTGCGGCCCGGTCAGGCTCAGCACGGCGGTATCGAGGGGATACGACCACGTGATCTCGTCGGCGAAATGCTGCTTCCGTATCTGCCAGGCACGCTGCAACTTGGATTCGAGTTCCGTTGTCATCGTCGTCCGTTTCCAGTGCTATTGGTTGGAAATGTCACATTTGAAAGCGATCCCCTCTTTGATCCACGCTGGGGATTGCTTCAGTCGCTGGCGCTCTCTCGCAATGATACCTCCTTGGGTAGCTCACCCGGTGACGCGCTTGCGGCGGAGGGCGGCTTTGATGCGCTGCCATAGCGGGCGGACGGCCTCGGCTTCGGCCCTGTCTACGGCCTGCCGGCTGTAGCGCGCGACGACAAAGGCTTCGGTCAGTGCCTCCAGATCGGGCTCGAGATCGGGAAAGCGCTCGTCGAGGACGCGCCGGTACTCGTACGGCGTCTGCGCCGGCCGGCGCGCCATGCCAGCCTGTGCCGCGCGGTGCAGCGCCGACAGGTAGAAGTAGCGCACCAGGGCGCGTGGTGACAGGCCGCGCAGGAGGCGGAGCCCCGTCCGCCGGCCCGGCAGCTCCACAGCTACTCTGCGCTGTACCAGACGATGGGCCAGGCGCGCCTGTGCCTCCTGGCCCCATCCGCGGAACCGGCGCCACAGGGCACGCAGCCACGCCACCAGCCGTGCACGCCACCCTGCCCCTTTTTGGATCTCGTGATCATCCATGCCGAACCGGTCGCGCACGAAGCGGATGAGTGTGTAGCCGAGGATGGCCAGGATGGTGATCCAGAAGAGGGCCGACCCCAGGACCTGCAGCCAGGGATATGTGGCGTCCGCCCCCCCCATCTCTGCAGGCACGGGGGTGGGCAGCGGCTGCTGGGGCATGGCCGGGGGCTCTGGCTGCTCGCTGCCTGGCACCAGCAGCCAGAGGAGCCAGGCGAGCAGGTAGAAAAGCAACCCGGCGATGACCCCCAGGATCTGGAGCAGCATGAAGACCAGGCCGATGATGGCGGTCAGCGGGCCCATGGCGTAGCGGGTCGGCAGTAGCAGGGCGAGCAGTGCGACGACGATCAGAAATAGGGCGACCCAGCCCAGCCAGCGGCGCCCAGTCCCTGAGCGCACGGGGATGCCCTGCACACGCCAGCCAGTGTTGAGCAGCGTGTAGTGGGCGTGGCTGAGGAGCGCGATGCCGAGGGCAAAGTAGAGGAGGATCGGCAGCGCGAGGGCCTGTACCGAGGTTACAAAGGCGTGGATTACGACCGAGCCCGCGAGCAGCACGAGTCCGCCCCACACAAAGTTCTCGGCCAGGCTGTTGAATTGCTCCTGGCGGTCGCGCATCGCCGACGGCTGCGTGACCCACAGGTAGTACTCGGGCGACGTTTTGTCTGGCGGGGGACTGAGGGCGAGTGAGTCGGCTTCCATCTCGGCTGCCTGGCGCGCCACCAGGATCGACTCGGCCCACAAGGGCACGAACAGGAGTATGGTCAGGGCGTCGATGCTGGTGAAAAACTGCGCCGGATGGTCGATCCACGTGGCAGCGTCGGTCCAGAGTTGATCGAGGCCCAGTGACAAATAGTTGACGAACTTGAGCACGAGTGCGATCAGCAGCGCCTCGGCCAGCCGCGACACCAGGTAGGCCCAGCCGCTGATCCGGCGCCGGGCAAGCACCTGCTCTGATAGGATGCCTTCCAGGCTGGCGAAAAAGAGGAACCAGAGAAAGGGCAGGGCGTTCCAGCCAGGCATCAGCCACTCGAGGAACTTGGCTGCAGGCGACGCCACGCACACCAGCATCCCGGCGATCAGCACGGCACGGAAGAGGCGCTCGCGCCAGCCACTCCTCTCCTGGTCTGCGGTCATTGCCACACTTCCATGTCCTGCTCGCGCCACAAACGCACTGTTTGCACGCCGATCTGGCCCGCTCGCCGCGCGAGTGACGTGAAACCGGGATCGGGGCTGGTGAGCACCAGTGTGACAGAGAGGCCGCGGCGCCGGAGCAGCAACAGTGAGTCGAGAAGGCCTTCTGTCTCGTGCGATGTGATGGCGAGGACCGTGCTGCCCCACGGCAGCGCCAGGCTCTTTAGATTGAGCAGCTCACGGTAGGAGGCGGGCATCTGCCCTGCGGGCGCCACCTCGACCCGCGCCAAGAGGTCGAGCAGGTGCGCCAGGTGCTCTCGCCCCTTGCGCACGGGCAGCGCGGGGAGGAGCGCGCCCACGCCCGGCTGGCGCCTGCCTGCCGCCGTATCGCGCTCACCAGCCAGCGGATCGCGCCCGTTGCAGGCGAGCCCCACCGCCTGCCGCATCTCTACCAGGTGCGCGGCTGCCGAGGCGGCGACTATGATGCCGAGTTCTGTCGCCTCGTAGCGGTGCGCCTGTGGGTATTCCTCGGCGGCCAGGTTCAACAGGATGGCTGTCTCGATGGCAATCGCCGGCTCGTAGCGCCGCACCTGGAGTGTGCCGACCCGCGCCGTGGTTTTCCAGTCCATGCGCCGCAAGGAGTCGCCGGGCTGATAGTCGCGCACGCCCTGGATGCGGCTCGGGTCCTCGAACAGGCGCTCGTGCCGCGGCAGCACGCCCACGGGCATCAACGACGGCAGGCCCAGCTCGTGCAGGGGGAGGATCTTGGGATAGACGATTACAATCCCGCCTTCACCTTGCTGCGATTCATATTTCGCCGTGCCAAGCAGGTCGCCCCCCAACATCACGAACGGCCCAACGGGATAGTAACCACGCCGCCGTCCTACCAGTGTGTAGCTCAGCCGCAGATGCTCTTTGGGCAGCAGTGAGAGGATGCGGCGAAAGGGTCCGCCGCTGGTCAGGTCGGAAGGCACTGTGTCGGCAAGGCGCATCCAGAGCAGGGGCAGCCAGCCCTGGTTGCGCACCTCTACCACCACGTCGAACCTGGCACCCAGCATCACGCGCTCGTCGTGCCGGCGCTCGACGATGACGGCGCGCAGCGAGCGGCGCGCCCACCAGCGGCTGAGCAGATAGATGCCAAAGAGGGCGTAGAGCAGGTAAAAGAAGAAGTCGGCGCCAGTGAAAAAGGCGGCCGCGGTGAGCGCTGCCAGGAAAGGCAGGATGCGGCCCATCTTGTGTTACCCCAACTCGCCGACGTCGAGCGGCGTGCTCTCGATCAGATCGGCCACCAGGCGCTCGGGCTGGTAGCCGCGCAGCGCACTCTCGGCACGGACGATCAGCCTGTGCGCCAGTGCGGGCACGGCAAGCGCCTTGACGTCGTCGGGCAGCACGTAATCGCGCCCGTGCAGCGCGGCACGCGCCTGGGCACATTTGAAGAGGGCCAGGCTGCCGCGAGGGCTGGCGCCGAGTGCCAGGTCGTGGTGCGTGCGCGTCGCGTGCACCAGGCGCACGGCGTAGTTGCGCACGGTGTCGTCCACGTGCACTTCCCACACCAGCCGCTGCAGGTCGAGCAGCCGCTGACCCTCTACTACCTGCCCGATGGCCTGGATGGGGTGCTCGCGCTGGAGGTTGAGCAGGATCTGCGATTCTTCTGCCGGCGAGGGATAGCCCACGGAGAGCTTGAGTAAAAAGCGGTCGAGCTGTGCCTCGGGCAGGGGGAAGGTGCCCTCGTACTCGATCGGGTTCTGTGTGGCCATGACCAGGAAGGGGCGGTTGAGCTGGTGGGTCACGCCGTCGATTGTGACCTGCCCCTCGCCCATCGCCTCCAGCAGGGCGCTCTGGGTGCGGGGGGTTGCCCGGTTCACCTCGTCGGCGAGGAGCAGGTGTGAGAAGGCCGGCCCCGGGCGGAACTCGAACTGGCCGGAGTGCTGGTTGTATACCGACACACCGGTGATGTCGTTCGGCAGCAGGTCGGGGGTACACTGCAGGCGCTTGAATGACAGGCCGAGCGAGGCGGCGACTGCACGCGCCAGCATTGTCTTGCCCGTGCCGGGCACATCCTCGATGAGGATGTGCCCCTCGCACAGGAGCGCTACCATCACCAGCTCGATCGTCTCGCGCTTGCCGACGATCACGCGCTCTATGTTGTCGATCACCTGCGCCGCGAACTGCTGTATCTCGCGTGGCTCCATGGGCCGCACCCTCGAAACTACTTTCTTCTCTCTGCTCATGCCGGGGTGTGATCCGGGATGGGCAGAGAGAGATTTTCGTCATTCGACAAGGGCAATTGTACAACACGGCTGCCTGCCTGTCAACTGCCTGCATACCACCCGGTAGATCCTTTATGCGTAGAGGTGAGGCGGCGAGGTCTACTCTTTGACTCTGCAGCGATTACAGGGGGGGGGGGGGGGGGAAACAAAAAAAAGAATGAATAGAAGCGCGGGGTGG
>JAFGIA010000444.1 GCA_016929795.1 Anaerolineae bacterium | reverse complement strand
GGCGGCCACGGCGTGCTCGACGGTCAGGAACCAGACCACGGTGGCGCGCTGGCGGATGAACTCGGATGGGACTTGATACATGATCTTCGCTCCCATGCAGGGGAAGGTAGTCAGTGATCGAGGGATCCGACCACTGACTACCCTCCACCTCTCATTATGATCCGACGATGGCCGCGGCCAGGGTCGGCAGCAGGGTGAGGACGATGCCGCCGATGACCATGGTGGCCACGGCGGTGCGGTTGTTGGCCGACCACTCGGGCGCGATCGGCTTCAGCAGGAGCCCCACGGCGACCACGGCGATGCCGACCATGGCCAGGCCGAGCTTGTACTGCTCGATGAGGGCCAGGATCTGGTCCAGAATAGGGATACCGGTCATGAGTTTGTTCGCTCCTTTCGTGCGTTGGAAGACTGGTTGATCCGTAGCTTCGGGATTCGGTTAGGGTTGGACCACCTCCTTTCCCATTTCGAGAGGAACGGCAAAGACGACCAGCCGGCGGGTGAGATTTTCGTCGTGGCCGCCGGCGAGGACGAGGGTTAGGCCGGCGCGGCGCTGGCGCAGGACCTCGATGGCGTACAGATCGACGAGGGTGCGTTCGACGACCAGGTAGTGGTTGGCGGCGCCGACGTTGTTGCGGACGGTGATGGTATCACTCAAGGCCAGAGTGGACGATACAAGATCGAGGTTGTCGCCAGTGTAGGGCAGTGCAAGGATGACGTTCACCACGCTGCCGGCGAGCCACGAAGCCCGATCCGGCTCAGGCAGGTACGCCCATGCGCCGTCGCGCAGTCCCGTGGGCACGACGGGAAAGTAGCGGCCGGTGAGCTCCAGGGACACGGGCACGACGGCGTCCGGCTCGAGCTCCACCGGCTCGGGCTTGAAGCGCACCTCTTCCGCCTCCACGGGCGTCGGCGTCACCGTCGGGGTCGACGTGGCAGTTGGCGTCCAGGTTGGCGTCGCAGTCGATGTGGGCGTCGGGCTCCCGGTGGCTGTTGGCGTCAAAGTCTGTGTGGCGAGAAAGAGAGGGGCTGCCGTGGTCGCAGTTGGCGTAGATGTGTCAGTCGGCGTCGAGTTACCGCCGTAGACGACGAAAGCAACCACGACGGCGACCAGGAGTGCGCCGACGACCGGCAGGGCGCGGCGCAGGCGCGCCCGGCGCAGCGCGCCCTCGTCCACCAGGAACTCGGCGTCCACCGGCAGATCCGGGTCGCTGGCATAGATCAGGTCGTCGCCCGTGTCGTCCACGACAAAGCCACGCTGCGCTTTTTCGAGCAGATCGCGGGCGACAGCCAGCTCCTCCTCGTCCGACGCCGCCCAGGCGATGGCCTGGCGGTAGTATTGTTCGGCCAGTTGGCGTTCTTCTTCATCCGGCATGATCGTCTCCTATGGCAGCCTGGACGGCAGTTGGATGGGCGCGACCAAGACATCGACGGTCAGCTCGTCGCCGCGTAGACTCACGACCTTGGCGTAGCCCAGGTGGGGGATGAGCACAGTGTAACTGCCGGCCGGCACCTTCGGGAAATGGGCCTGGCCCAGGTCGTCGGTGCTGGCGGTCCAGGTCAAGGCTGGGTCTGCCTGCGACATGAGCGTCGCGACCGCGCCTGCCACACCCTCTTGCGGGTCGTACGCCTGGCTGCGGTTCTCGTCGACGAACACGATAGCGTGCACTGTGCCCTTTCCTGCGTTGGCGCTACCGCCACTGCCCTGGCCGCCTGGCTGCGTGGCCGTCGTGGGCGTCGGCGTCGGCAGAGGCACGGCCACCTCGACGTGCACCGTTTCGTCGCCACCCGGCGCATAGACCTCGAGCGTGTAGCGGCTCGTCTCGACCGGGCACACCTGGCGCTCGTCCTGGCCCACCACGCCCTCGCGGTTGCCGTTGGGGTGGATCAGGTACACCTCGGTTGCCCGTTCTACGCGCCAGCGGAGCATGACACAGTCTCCCGGCTTTTCCACACGGTCGGGCGCTGCCGAGAAGCTGACCACGGGATGGGCCGGCGTGGCTGTTGGCACTGGAGTGCCGGTGGGCCTGGGTGTCGACGTCGGGATCGGCGTGGGTGTGGATGTGGCTGTCGATGTAAGAGTAGGCGTCGGGGTTACAGTGGGCGTCGGAGTAGGTGTGTCTGTCGGCAGTGGTGTGTCCGTCGGCGTCGGTGTCGGTGCGGACAACTCGCCGGCGTAGAGTGTGTAGGTCTGGGTGGTGCTGTAAACACCCTGGCTCGTAATCACGGTGATCAGCGCGTCGACGGTCTCTGCTGCCTGGAAGGTGACACGGGACGCCAGCGGCTCGTCCCCGCCGTCGTCGTTCTCGTACACCGTGCCGCCCACCTCGACGGTCAACACCGTGTCCACCAGCAGCGCCAGCTCCGCAGTGCGGACCTCGTACCAGTGCCCGGCCTTGACTCGTAGGCGTGCCCGGTCGACGTCGCCGTCGGGGTAAAAGGAACGCGCCTGCGCCTCGCCCAGGCCGATCCAGGGCACATTCTCCTCATCCGGCTCGTAGGGGTCTGAACCCTGTGCCTGAACGCTAACGGGTACGACGAGAGAAACGATGAGGATCAGCATGATGAAAGTTTTGTGGTGTGTCATTCTTTTGTCTCCTGTGGCTCCGCACCGCCACGGACGACGTCGAGCACGTCCGGTCCGTACTGTGCCAGCTTTTTCGGCCCGACGCCCTTCACGGCTTCCAGCTCTTCCAGCGTCTGCGGCTGCTC
>JAFGIA010000443.1 GCA_016929795.1 Anaerolineae bacterium | reverse complement strand
CTGCTGGCAGTCGAAACGCCGGTGGAGGCAGAGACGAAAAAGCCCGCCTACCGTGCACTGCGCTCGGCGCTGACCGATCTGGCGCCCCACCTATCGCGCGGCACGATGGTCATCATCGAATCGACGATTGCGCCCAGGACGATGGACAACATCGTCCGCCCGCTACTCGAAGAGGCGACAGGGCTGAAAGTGAACGAGGACTTCTATCTCGTCAACTGCCCCGAGCGGGTGATGCCGGGCAAGCTGCTGCAGAACATTCGTGAGATGCACCGCGTCGTCGGCGGGATGAACCGCGATGCTGCAGAGCTGGCGGTGCAGTTCTACCGCCACGTGGTGGAGGGCGACCTCGACCCGGTCGACTGTGTCACGGCCGAAGTGGTGAAAACGGCCGAGAACGCCTATCGCGACGTGCAGATCGCCTTTGCCAACGAGATGGCACTGATCTGCCAGGACCTGGGCACGGACGTGTGGCAGGTGCGCGAGTTGGTGAACAAGGCGCCGTATCGCGCCATGCACCTGCCTGGCGCCGGTGTGGGCGGGCATTGCATTCCGAAGGACTCGTGGCTGCTGATCGCGTGGGGAAGTGAGGACCTGGATGCACGGCTGATGCCGACGGCGCGGGCGGTGAACGACGCAATGCCGCTGCATATGGTCGACCTGGCACGCCGGGGCCTGGCCGAGGCGGGAGTGGCACTCGAAGGCGCACGCGTCGCCGTCCTCGGCTACGCATACCTGGAGAATTCGGACGATACGCGCAACTCGCCGACAGTGCCGTTCGTGGAAGCGCTGCGCGCGGCGGGGGCCGAGGTCGTGATTCACGACCCATTCGTGGAGGAATACGCCACGGACCTGGACGAGGTGGTGACCGGTGCCGACTGTGTCGCGGTCATGGTGCGACACGACGATTACCTGTCCGTCGATTTGGGGACGTGGCGCGACAGGCTGAGCCACCCCATAGTCGTGGACGGCAGGCACGTATTCGACAAGGCACAGGCACGGGCCGCAGGCTTTACGTACGTCGGAGTTGGGAACATCGTATGATGCGCCAGCCAGGCCGGCAGCCTGCGGCGCGAGGCAGCGCCTGATGAAAATCGTGTCCGTGGTCGGTGCGCGGCCGCAGTTCGTCAAGGCGGCACCTGTCAGCCGGCAGTTGAGGCTGGCACACCGCGAAATCCTGGTACACACGGGCCAGCACTACGATGCCAATATGTCGGCGGTGTTTTTCGACGAGCTCGACATCCCGCCGCCGGACTATCACCTTGGAGTTGGATCGGGACCTCACGGCGCGCAGACGGGGGCGATGATCGAGCGTATCGAGCAGGTACTGACGACCGAGGTGCCCGACTGGGTGTTGGTGTATGGAGATACCAACTCGACGTTGGCTGGCGCGCTGGCAGCGGCCAAGCTGCACGTGCCGGTGGCGCACGTCGAGGCCGGGCTGCGCAGCTATAACCGGCGGATGCCAGAAGAGATCAACCGGCTACTGGCCGATCACGTGTCGAGCCTGCTCTTGTGCTCGAGTGAAGTGGGGGTGGAAAATCTGGCGGCAGAGGGCATCACGAACGGGGTGCACGTCGTCGGCGACGTGATGGCCGATGCCCTGCAGGATGCGGTGCGGGCGAGCAACAGGTCGAACGTGCTCGATCGCCTCGGGCTCGGCGAGGGCGGCTACTTTGTTGCGACAGTGCACCGTGCGGAGAACACCGATGACGATGCGCGCCTGCGTGGCATTGTCGAGGCGCTCATCGAGGTCGACCGGCCGGTAGTGTTTCCGCTCCATCCGCGGACGCGCACGCGGCTGGCGGAGCTGGGCAGAGCGGTCGAAGAGCGACTGGCGGGCAGCAGGGTGCAACTGGTAGAGCCTGTGGGCTATCTCGACATGGTGACATTGGAGCGAGCCGCGCGGCTGATCTTGACAGACTCGGGAGGGGTTCAAAAAGAAGCGTACTGGCTGGGTGTGCCGTGCGTTACGCTCCGAGATGAAACCGAGTGGGTGGAAACGGTCGAGCTCGGGTGGAACCGGCTTGCCGGTGCGAGCACCGGCCGAATCCTCGACGCGGTGGGCAGCTTTGCGTCCGGGCCCTTGAATCGGGCGCGGCCCACCCTGTATGGCGACGGGGCGGCAGCCGGACGCATCGTCCGGATTCTTGAGTCGGGCCTGTAACCGGCTCCCGGTCAGTTGCAGGAGTCTGAAGCATGTACAAGGACAAGACCGTGGCTGTGGTGGTGCCGGCGTATAACGAAGAGGTGCTGATCGGCCGCGTCATCGAGACGATGCCCGAGTTCGTGGACAAGATCATTGTCGTCGACGATTGCAGCCAGGATCACACGTGCGCGACGGTGGAGAGCTATCTGCCGCGCATGAATGGCCGCCTCGAGCTGATCTCGCTGCCGGTGAACCAGGGGGTCGGCGGGGCGATCGCAGCCGGGTACAAGTGGTGTCGAGATCAGGCCATCGACGTGACGGCAGTGATGGCGGGCGACGGTCAGATGGATCCGGCCGATCTACCAGCCCTGCTCGATCCAGTGGTGGCGGGCGAGGTGGACTATGCCAAGGGCAACCGTCTGATCTCTGGTGAGGCCTGGCAAAAGATCCCACGTCGTCGATATCTCGGGAATGCCGGTCTGTCACTCTTGACCAAAATCGCATCTGGTTACTGGCACATTGCAGATTCACAAACTGGTTACACAGCGACAAATTTGCGCGTACTCACCACGATCAATCCGGACCTTATCTACAAGCGATATGGGATGCCGAACGACATGCTGGTGCGCCTGAACATTTATAACTTTCGGGTGCGTGACGTGCATGTTCACCCGGTATACGGCATCGGCGAAAAGTCAGGGATCAATCCGATCCGCATGATTCCCAGGCTGAGCTGGTTCATGTTGAGGCTGTTCATCAGGCGGATGGTCCAGAAGTATATCATCCGTGACTTTCACCCACTGATCTTTTTTTACTTTTTTGGATTTGCCTTACTCGCATTGTGCGTGCCACTTGGCGCCAGGGTTTTCTACATGTGGGGCGCCACGGGGCACATCCCACCGATCAACTCGATGGCTGTGATGTTGTGCTCGATCATCGGCCTGCAATTCCTGCTGTTTGCCATGTGGTTTGACATGGAATCCAATAGGGACTTGCGGTGAGTGACAAATGCGACTGTTCATCGACATCGGCCATCCCGCGCACGTACACCTGTTTCGCAACGCCATCCGGTGCTGGCTCGACAGGGGACATGAGGTCACGATTACGATCCGCGATAAGGATCTGACCCTCACCCTGCTGGAGCAGTACGGATTGCCCTACCGCGTTGCCTCCAGGGCACGCAAGGACACGATCGGAATGGCGATCGAGTTGGTGGAGCACGACTGGAACGTGTGGCGGGCGGCACGGCAAGCCCGGAGCCAGATCCTGATGGGCACGTCGGTGTCGATCAGCCACGTCGCGCCGCTGGTTGGCGGATACGCGCTGGTATTCAACGAAGACGACGCGCAGGTGGCCCGGACGTTCACGCGGCTGGCCTATCCCCTGGCCCACGCCATCGTCACCCCTAGCTGCCTGCCCGAGAACCACGGCAAGAAACACGTCACCTACGACGGTTACCAGAAGCTCGCTTACCTTCACCCGCACGTGTTCTCCCCAGATCCGGGCGTGCTCGATGCTCTCGGTCTATCGCCGGACGAGCCCTACTTTGTCTTGCGCTTTGTGGCCCTGCACGCAGCGCACGATCGCGGCGAGAAGGGCATGACGTCGACGGTGCGGCAGCAACTGGTTGACATGCTGTCTGCCCGCGGGCGGGTGCTGATCACGAGTGAGAGCGCGTTACCACCCGAGTTCGAGCCATACCGCATTGCGATCCCGCCGACAGATATCCATCACGCGCTGTACTATGCCACCCTGTTCATCGGCGATAGCCAATCGATGGCGGTGGAAGCAGCCGTACTCGGCACGCCAGCGCTGCGCTGCAACACGTTCGTCGGGCGCATCTCGGTGCTTCAGGAGCTGGAGCACAAGTATGGTCTCACCTATGGATTTCGGCCAGATGAGACACAAGCCATGTTCAGCCAGATCGAGGAACTACTGGGTAGAGCGGATCTGCACGACGAGTGGCAATCGAGACGGGCGAGGATGCTGCGGGACAAGATCGATGTGACGGCGTGGATGGTCGACTTTGTGGAGCATTTTTTGGATGGGGCCCCAGGCACGATCGCAGGTCGCCGACAGCCAGGCATTCCACCGGCAGGGGATGGACGATCATGATCAAGTCGGCCGAGCGCTCGGCGATGATATGCGGAGACATGCGCACATGGTTTCGCGAGCAAGAGTACGCAGGCATTGACCCCTATCTCCTCGACGAGCGCGTGTTCAGCGCACGGCGCTACCCTGTAATCGGGCCGGCCCTCGGCTGGGTGCGGCGGATGCTCAAGCCACTGCACCCCTGGATTCCGAGGCGTGTCTTTACGACGTTTTCACCCGTGATCATGCCCAAGGCACTGGGCCTGATCGTGAGTGGCAATTCGTTCCTGTACCAGCTTGCGCCGCATCCTGAGCTCCTCGACGAGAACAGAAGGCTTCTGGACTTGCTGGTGGCGCACCGCAGCCCGGGGTTCGATCACCTGTGTTGGGGCCAGCCTTTCTCGTGGGGCAGCAACCCCAGGTACCCGCCGCACACGCCTGCCGTCTGCGCCACCAGCCCGATCGCGCATGGGATTCTCGACCACTATGACGTTTCGGGCGACGCACGGGCGGTGGAGATGGCCCAGGAAGTGGCCGATTACCTGATGCTCGACAACGGGTACGACGACCTGGGCGATTCGCTGTGTCTATACTACGGGCCGACGAACCGTGACCTGGCCTTTAACAGCAACGCCATGGCCGCTTCATTCCTCGCGTGGCTGAGCCACGTGACGGGTGATCGCGCCCAGGCGGATTTTGCAGCCAGGGCCGTGCGCTTTGTCGTCGAAGGCCAGAATGAGGATGGCTCGTGGTACTATACGAGTGCCGGGCGCAACGGCGAGCCGAATCGGACGATCGATAACCGGCACACCGGCTTTGTGCTCGAGCATCTGCACATCGCCAGCGATCGTCTGGAAGACGACGCGGCGGCAGCGGCAATCGATCGCGGTTGGGATTATTATCAAGAGTTCCTCTTTGACGGCCCGGTGCCACGGTGGGCCCCCGATCAGTCGTATCCCGTCGACATTCACGACGTGGCCCAGGCGATCTTGACCCCGGTCCAACTGGGCAGGCTCGACTTTGCAGCACGCGTCGTCGAGTTTGCCCTGCGCAACCTGTTCGACGGCAAGGACCAGTTCTACTACAAGCTCTTTGCGGATGGCCGCGTCAACCAGACCGTTTTTCTGAGATGGGGACAGGCGTGGATGTACAAAGCGCTCGGCTCTTTTGCGCTAGCTGCTCACCGCCTTCAGCCAGAACACGCCGCGCACACCACGGGACAGGTGCCTTTAGAGCCGGGGATGGAGCCATAGATGCAGCCGGCGATTACGGTCGGGACCGTGAGCTACTACTCGACGGCTCACCTCCTCCACCTATTTGACAGCCTGGAGCACACGACCACAGGCAGCAAGCTCAACTACCTGGTGTGCGACAACACGGATGGGCGCGATACCCAGTTATACGAGGCCCTGGGCTCGTCGGCGCGCATTATTCCCTTTGCACCCGCAAACCCACGACGGGCCAAGCGGGAGCGGGCATCCGGCTCGTACACACACGGGCTCGGTCTCAACAGGCTCCTCCAGGAAGTGGAAACGGACCTGTGCCTGGTTTGCGACCCCGACTGCCTGATGCTCGCCCGCGGCTGGGATGTCTTGTGCTGTTCTCTCCTGTCGCAGAACGGCGTCGCAGCGGTCGGGACACCCCATCACAGCCGCAAGCTCGCCAAGTATCACGGGTTCCCGTCGCCGATCTGGATCCTGTTCTCGACCGTGCTTTTCCGCCAGATCGGAGCCGACTGGACACCCTATACCGACGCCGCGATGGTGGCTGCCTGGGACCAGGTGCGGCGCCTGCTGAGCATCGTCGGCGGGTGGAGCGGCGAGCGCCTGATGGGCCAACGCTTCTATGGAACGCGCACCGCTTGGTGGATGCGCGCCATGTTCGGCGGCAGCAGCAAAGACACGGGTTGGAAAATTCCGGCTGCGGTCGCTGCCCAGGGGTACCGGGCGGAGCTGCTGACACCCGCCACTGCCGCGCACCAGATCACTGCACCGTTGCGGGGGGAATTGGCGGTGATGGAGCTGGCCGACGAGTTCGAGCTCTACCTGTACGCGGGCATTCCGCTGGTCACTCACTACCATGGCGTGCGCCACCGGCAGGCGGGCGACGTCCAGGCAAGCACACGATTGTGGCATCAGCTTGCCGCCTCGGTCGCGCACTTGAACGAGGAGGCCGATGTTGCCACGACGCTGATGGATCTCGCCGGCAGAGAAGGAAAACACGATGGAGATGTGCAGACGTGACTCAATCCCGACGATTCGAAAGCCAGATGAGCCAGGCCGAGCCCGTCGTCATCCTCGGCATGCACCGCTCAGGCACCAGCCTGGTGACCCGCCTCCTAATCGATGTAGGGATCTATATGGGGAGCCGGCTGTCTGTCAACGCCGAGCCACCATTCTTCCAGAAACTCAACCAGTCGATTTTCGCCAGCGCCGGCGCCACGTGGAGCAACGTAGAGCCAATGATCGAGGCGATGGCGTCGCCACAGTTTGTGGAGCGGCAGGCCGGGGTGCTCGAACACATCCTGTTAGAGAGGAACACGATCCGCGACTTTTTTGGAGCTGAGCAGTGGCCCGCCGGGCGTGACCTGCCCCTCTCCCGATGGGGATGGAAGGATCCACGCACGACGCTCACCTTTCCGATCTGGCTGAGCGTCTTTCCACACGCGCGATTCGTGCACGTGCTGCGCAATGGCGTCGACGTGGCGATCAGCATTCACAGGCGGACGTGCATGATTCGAGAGCAGTGGTGGAAGTGGTGGTGGTACCAACTGCGAGGTTATGGGACATCGACGCTCAACTTTCAGCACGACCTGGAGCTGTGGGAACGGTATGTGTCGTTCGCGCTCGAAGAAAAAAAGCGGATCGCCCCGGAGCGGTACTACGAGGTGCGCTATGAGGCGCTACTCGACGCACCTGAAGCCGAGGTGCGAGGGCTGCTGGCTTTTTTGGACGTACAGACTGGTAGCACGACCGTCGCGTCGGTGGCGCGCCAGGTAGAGACGCGACGTACGTTCGACGCGCGCTATGCCGCGAACTATGTCGACGAGATCCAGACCTTTGCTTCTCGGCAGTGCATGCAGCAACTGGGATACCAGCCGCCCCGCCCTGCGGGGGGAGCAGAGGCATGAGCGCCATGCACAACGGTGTGAGCAGAGTGCCGGATGTGCGCCTGCTCCCGCGCGCCTTCGAATACGCCTTCCGCCTGGCGACTTCCCCACTGCGTGCATTGCCGGATTTTGTGATCATTGGCGCACAGCGGTGTGGCACGACGTCTCTGTACAACTATCTGGTAGCATCTTGCAACGTCCTGCCTGCCTTTCGCAAGGAGGTCCACTTCTTTGACAAGCGCTTTGCGCGGGGCTTACTCTGGTATCAAGCCTACTTTCCGCCCCGACGCACGACGCAGTCCACCTCCGAGCCACGCGGCAAATTTGCCGTGGGCGAGGCGACTCCGTACTACCTGTTCCACCCGCACGCCGCGCAACGTGTGAGGAATACCATCCCCGAGGTCAAGCTAATCGTCTTGCTGAGGAATCCGATCGACCGAGCACTGTCGCACTATCACTATGAGGTGCAGCGGGGAATTGAGACGCTGTCGTTTCCAGATGCAATCGACCGGGAGGAGCAGCGCCTGGCAGGCGAAGTCGAAAAAATTCTCGACGATCCGCATTATGTCAGCTTTGCTCACCAGCATTTTTCCTACCTGGCACGCGGGATCTATGTCGAGCAGCTCCGGCGGTGGACGGCGTTGTTTCCGCGACAGCGGATCCTGATCCTGAAAAGTGAGGAGCTGTTCAGGCATCCTGCGCACACGACGAAACAGGTGGCCGAGTTTCTCGGGCTTGCCTACCACGAGACGGCGATCGCAAAGAAGTATAACGAGGCGAGCTACCCCGGCATGGATCCGGCGCTTCGTAGACGGCTGAGCGCGTATTTCACATCGCACAACCAGGCCCTGCAAGCGGACCTGGACATGGACCTGGAGTGGGAGTAGGTGTTGCATTGCCAGGGCTACGAGGGAGAAAAACGCAAGTGAAGGGTAGGTCTGTGCGACCGTGATGAGCCACGGGAAAGCGCCCCGGTAGCAGATGCCCAGGCGAAACAGCTTTGACCGCTTTGTCATGGACACAGGCTGGTCTCTGTCCAGCTCTCTGTTCCTGATGCTTGCCGGGTTCCTGGTGACGGTCGTCCTCGGTAGCCTGTTGGGTGCGAGTGGGCTAGGGGTATATACGCTCGTAGCTACGATCTATATGTTCGCGGGCACGGTCGGCATGGTCGGCATCCCTCTCGCCCTCACCAAGTACACTGCGGAGTTTTGTGAAGAAGAGGAGAAAAGTGCCCAATACTATGCGGCTGCGCTGGTGATCGTGCTGGCAGCAACGTCAGCCGCCGGAATTGTACTGTTCCTCATCCGTGGCCCGCTGGGCCAGTTGTTCGACATGGTCGAGTTATCCGAACTGCTGCCCATCGTGGCGATCGGCTTGCCCTTCTACGGCTTGAATAAAATCGCAATGGCGCGCATGAACGGCCTGCGCGAGATGCGCACCCTGGCAATCAGCGAAAGCGTGCGCTATCTGTTAATGATCGTCCTCACTGTCGTCTGGAATTGGTGGCTGCGCGGGGGCGTGAGCGCAGCGGTCTGGATTCTGTCGCTCACCGAAGTCGCACTCTTTCCCCTGATGTGGGTCCTGACCCGCGTCCACCGCACGGTGAGCGCAGTCAACCTCACGGCGCGCATTCGAGAGCTAGGCTGGGTAGGCAGCCAGCTCGTGCTGTCGAGGATCATCGCCGAGTTGAACAACCGGCTGAACGTCCTGCTCATGGGAGCGTTCTTGACCAAGGCAGAGATCGGCATCTACTCGTATACGCTGATGCTCGCGAGTAGCTTGAGTGTGCTCCCCACAGCGCTGCTCAAGGTGACCGGTCCCGCGATGACCGAGATGTATGCCAAAAGGCAGACGGTCGCGCTGGAGCGGCTGACGAACCAGGCCATGACGATCTCTGCCTTCCTCCTCACGTTCATGGCCGTGCCAATAATCATGTTTTTTCCCCAGATCACCCGGCTCCTGTATCCCAACCAGCCCGGGTTTCTGGCGGGCGAAACAGTGTTCGCCATCCTGGCGGCCGGGCAGGTGTTTCGAGGGATCGCGCTGGCCGTGAGCCCGATTTTTGTCGGCGTCAACCGGCCCGACATCCCGATGAAGATGTCGATCGCGCGGCTCGCTGTGAACGCAGGCGTTACCTTATCGCTGATCAAGTCGTTGAGGGTGATGGGGGCCGCATTCGGCGACAGCAGCGCGTCATGTCTCGACTTTGTCCTGCGCACGCTCTTGATCCGGCCGGCAGCCAAGATCCGCGTGACCTATGCACCGTTGCTCCTCATTCCGGCTTTCGGCGCCCTGAGCATCCTGGCCGCCGGCGCGATCCCCGAGCCGGTTCCGGCCTGGCTCCCGCGCGTAGTGTTGTGGGCCGCGTGTGCCATCCTCACCATGCGGCTGTGGCGGCTGGACGGATACATCGTCCGTCTTGGGTCGTTCCTTGTCGCCTCGCTTCGGCCAAACTAGGGGTGTTGTGATTGTGATGAAACGTTTGATCTGGATCGCCCTGCTGTGCGCCGGCCTGGCCGTTCAACTGGGCCTGCTCGTGATCCCGGGCATCATCCTGCCGACAGGCATCGCCCTCCTGGTTCTGTTCGGCATCCCGGGGTTCGTCCTCACCCGTTTTATCGTGGGCCATGATGATCTGTCGCCGCTCGAAACAGTTGGCTTCAGCGTAGTCCTGGGGCTCGGGCTCTTGATCCTACCGGGCACCGTGCTGCTGATCGCGCAAGCTGCCCTGACCGACCTGATCTGGGTATCACTTGGACTGAACACCGCACTCGTTCTTCTATACGTCCTGGCTTACCGGGAGCGGCAGGAGGCAGCGTCCCCGCCGAGTGGTGCGGCGGGTGATCGGAAGCCCCGAGCACTCGTTCGTGCCTGGGGTGCGCTGTGGGGCGCTAACACGCCCAATCGGCAGTTTCTGGTTCTATCCGTCCTCTTGGTGGCCCTGGCAACGGCTCTGCTGACGTTCTTTGCGCTCGAAGTGCGGATGTGGGAGAAAAGCGACGGGTGGAGCTATGCAGCCTACCTTCGCCGCTACATGGTGGAAGACACGCTCAATCCGTACGGGACAATCAGCACCCAGTCAGATGCGCGTTTTGCGCTCTCGACGTGGATCGGCATGTTGGCGGCCGTGGGGCATGTGGCGCAGGTAGACCCAAACGCGCTCTACTGGGCGGGTCTAATCCCTACCCTGGGCGCGGCTGCTTTTCTAAGTTTCTATGCCCTGGCCAAAACGCTGTTTCGCAGCGCCAGCACGGCGATCCTCGCTTCTATCGTTCAGATCGTCTATTATGCCTCCTCTTTGTATCGGGATACGGGTGGGCGTGTCTGGGCAGGGTCGGGGCTGATGAAGCGCATCCAGGAGGACAAGTATGCCGCAGTCTGGATCGTCGCGCCGATTACCCTGGCTCTTGCCTACAAGTTTCTCGAAAAAGGGCGGATTCGCCATCTCCTGGGTTTTGTGTTGGTTGCCACTGCCGCGACAATCGTGCATCCAATGGGCTACGTCTCTCTGATCCTCACCCTTGGCAGTTTTCTGCTCATCCACGTCATCGCGGCGCTGTGGCCTTTGGCCGGCGCGGATCGGGCGCCATCGGCCCCTGCTGCCGGGCGTGCCCCTCGTCTCGTATCGATGCTCGTGCAGAACAAGGCCACGATCTCGCGTTTCGTCGTGATGCTGGCAATCCTGGGCGTGCTCGCCCTGCTCCCATGGTTCGCACGACAGGCGCTGGTCGAGGGAGGCAGCCGGGCATTCGCGCCCCAGGACCCGGAGCGGCTGCTCGACGTGTACGAGCAGGCGCGCCATCTCGTCGTGTTTGCGCCCGGCTGGTTCATGGCTTCACCATCGCTGCTGTGGCATCCGATGATTCTGCTCGCCCTGATCCTGACGCCGTTTCTCGTCAGGAACCTGCGGCAGAGCCGGCCCGCGCAGTTTCTCTTTGCCGGGATGACGATCCCGCTGTTGTTGATCTATAACCCCTTGACCGCCTCTCTGCTTGCCAGCCTCATCACGCCGAGCCAGATCTGGCGCATCCGCCTCTTCCTGCCTGTGGGGCTGGTGGTCGGCTTTGTCATGGCAGACCTGCTTGGCTCTCTCCTCCAGCGAGCACTGCGCAGCACCAGTGCAAAAGCAGCCGGCACGTACCAGGCACTGCTTGCGTTGCTCACCGTCGCCATCCTGGCCCTGTTGCTGCGTGGCCCCTTTCAGCAGGGCGTAGCCGAGATCCGGTTGGAACGTACCGAGCCAGGGCTCACGGTGGCAGAGTTCGAGCAGGACATCCTCGAGCAGTTGGACGCCGAGCTGGTGACGGACCACGCGGTGGTCGTGGCAGACGCGCGCATCTCGGATTACGTCCCGGCCTTTACGAACAAGGCGACGCTGCTCTTTTTCCGCGGGAAAGTGAACCGCGACGTCGTCGGCGACACAGAGTTGAGCAACGAAGAGATGAGGATTCAGATCGACGCCCTGTACGACACCACGGCGGTCAACGCCGAGGTGATCGACTGGATGGATCGGTATGACGCCGAGCTCCTGGTCGTGTCGAAATCGAGCCCTCTTTTCCAGGCGCTCTCCATGATCCCATCGGCGTTCACACTGCAGTACGCAAACGAAGGATACGCGCTGTACCGGGTGGCTGCCGACCCGGCGACCAACCCCGCAGTGCAGGGTGAGATCCTGCTGCTCGAAGGAGACCTGGCCGGCGCGGAGGAGAACTTGCAGCAGGCCATTCTCCAGTCCCCCGACAGCTTTGTGCCTTACCTCGGCATGGCCAAGATCCGACTGATGGAGAGCCGGCCCGAGGATGCCTTCGAATACTTGGCGCGCGCTCACGCGCTGTTGCCCGATCTCGACGCTGCCGTCGACACCTTTGTGTGGGCCATCGACGTTGCTCCCGAGTACATCCTCGAATACACGCGCGATGGGTTGGTGTATCAAACGCCTGAGGCTCTCAACGTCGTGTCAAGCCTCCTCGACCAAGTGGAAGAAGCGCGGCTGTCTCCGAGCGGCGAAAATCTCGTGTACCGTTCGACCGCTGTCATCGATCGCAAGCCGCTAGGGGTGTTGTTCGAGCACCCACCCTCTCGCATCGAGTTCAGCGTGCAGGTGCCCACAAACGCCAGGCTCGAGTACAGCATCGCTCTCGCGCCAGGTGCCTGGTCTATTGGAAAAGGGGATGGTGTACAGTTCGACCTGACACTCGACGATCAATCGGGGGTGACCACCCGTCTCGCCTCGGAGTATATCGACCCCAAGAACCTCCCAGAACAGCGCAAGTGGCAAGAAAGAAGCGTCGACCTGTCGAGATGGAGTGGTCAGGCTGTGACCGTGACGTTTACCACGGGTCCGGGACCCAATGGAAACGAGCAGTACGACTGGGCGATCTGGGGCGAGCCGCGGATTGTTCAGCCTGTGGCCTATGACTTGATCGACGCATTCCCAAGCACAGAGGTATCGGGTGATGGGGTGGCCGAGATCACGACACGGCTCGTTGGGTATCAGGCGCACCCTGCATTGGCCCAGCAGCCACCATCCCGTGTAGTCTATCCGGTAGAGCTGCCGCTTCAATCTGAGCTCCGGTTCCGCTTCTACTCTGACGCGACGAGTGGCAGTGGTGCCGGCTGTGTCATCTATGTGCGGGACCCTGGCCCGCCGTCTCGCCTGTACGTTGTCTTTGAGGCGAACACGCCACCCGTCGGTCTGTCGAACCCAAGCTGGGTCGGCGAGCGAGTGGACCTCAGTGCGTTTGGAGGTCGAACAATCGACATCATCTTTGAGTGCCAGGCGGTGCGCAACGGAGAGCAACTCGCGAGCTCCACCTTTTGGGGCACCCCCTTGATCGTCGACACCGGCTCGCCGCCGGGTATCTCTGGCACCAGCGAACCATGACGACAGCGGTGCTGCAGCGTGCCCGCGCAACTACCTGGGCCGGCATGGCGGCTGTGTTACTGCTTGCTTCGGCCAGCGCGAGCCTGTCACCGACCGCAGCGCCACACGCCGTGGCGGGCTGGGGCAGTGTTGCACTGGGCACCCTGCTGGCAACTGCGTGGTGGTTTGCCAGCCAGGGCGGCTCCCGCGTGGCAGCTACTGCCGACCACCTGGAGGCTGCCCCATCTCTCCTTACCCGGATGAGCCTCTACCTACTCGCCATCGCCGGACTGAGCCAGGTTGCGGCAGCCACCGTGCAGGCCCTGGCAACCATCCACCTGCCATCTCCTCATCTGCCCCTGCACAACACGCCAGCGATAGGCCCTGTCTACCTCGCTATCGGCGGCGTGCTGGCGTTCACTCTGACACGACTGACACTGTCGCGCGGGCGCGTGGGACTTTTGTGGTCGGCGCTCCTGGCTGCGGGCGTGCTCAGCTCCATCCTATACCTCTGGGCATTCGCAGTGCCCGAGACCGGCCCATCCGGCAGCTCGATTCTTGGCCTGGCATTGATCGCCACGGCCCTCGCGCCGGTGCGCGTCGCGCTGCCAGGGCCACGTCGAACAGCCGCGCTGTGGTCTCCTGCCGCCTGGGCCTTGCTCTTTCTCGGTACCCTTGCGCTGACGGCCATTCTATCGCCCGTACCTGGCGTGAGCCTCGACTTCTGGGTCAAACTGGCGACGCTTCTTCTGCTCGCCGGGGTGCTTTCGTTATCTCTCGACGCGCCGTCGAGTTGGGTGCATGCAGCGCTGTTGGTCGTGCTCATTGCCGGCGCGATTCCAGCCGCGATGGCGCTCGTCAAGCTGGTCGTCCTTACCGGCACATTCGACCTGGCTTCGGCCCTCGCCTACCGCCTTCATCCCACCGAGTTCGGCGGTGCGAACCTGGTTGCCCGCTCTGTGATATGTGTCGCCCCCCTCGCCCTGGCTCTTGGTCGAACAGGGCGCGCCGTGCTGCGTCTTGTCGGCGTTATTGGCGTGGGGGCAGCGGCGCTGGTATCTCTGTATGCACGCTCGTGGGAAGGCGTTTTTGCCCTGTTGGTCTCCCTGGCGATCTATGGCTCGCTGGCAAACCAGCAGTGGATCGCCGCTACATGGTGGCGATTGCAAACCAGGCGGAGGGCCAGGTGGTTCGTCGTTGGGTGTATGATCGTGCTCCTGCTTAGCGGCATGGCCGTGTCCTTGCACGTGGCACGCTCACTGAACGTCTACTCCTTCAACGGGCGCCTTATTCATTGGTATGGCGCGGTTCTGGCCTGGCGGGATCACGTGTGGATGGGTGGTGGCCTGGCAAACGATATGCTCTACACGCCCTACGCGGACAGTGTCGCCCTCTTCTTTCCAACCCAGGCCAGTTACGACGATCCGCTGCACGTCATTCCGGTGAATGCAGGGCGCGCGCTCTGGTCGCACGCCCACAATCTCCTGCTCGAGATCGGGGCCAGTGGGGGCATCTTTGCCTGTCTGAGCTTGTTGGGCCTGCTCCTGACGCTGCTGGTTCTGGGTTGGCGCGCGTTACGATACCACAGCGACGAGCCACTATTCTGGATCGCCGGATGCCTGGCCGGGTTGGCGGGGGCATTGGCGTGGGGGATGCTCGACGTTTTGCGCGCCAGTCCACCCTACTTTGCCTTTCCGGTTTGGGCGCTCATCGGGTTGCTCGTCGCAGCAGCCCGACTACCGCGCCCGGTCAAGGAAGAATCAGGCTCCCAGGCACAGAGCACGCGCGATTCCCATCCGCAGCCCTGGGTCGTCTCCTGGCTATTGCTCGGATTGGCCATTTCGCTCGCCCTGCTCCCATCTCTCGGTTCAGCACACTATGCCGGGGGTTTCCTGGCTCTGCAGGAGCAGCGTTGGGCCGACGGCGTGGCCAGCCTCGATCGCGCGGCGCGCTACCAACCCCTCGATCCACAGCCGCACTCGCTCCTGGCCGAAGCGTACCTTGCCCGGCAAGGCGTAGAACAAGCCACTGTCGCGTACCACCGCTCGCTAGAGCGCAAAGAGGAGTTTTCTCTCTACCTTTCGCGGCTGGGCTGGCTGGCATGGCTCGGGAGTGACGCCGAGCAGGCGGCAGAATACTTTGACCGTGCTATCGCGCGCGATCCCGCCGAGATCGCGCGCTGGGGGCTGCACGCCGACCTCGGCCTGGCCTATGCCGCGCAAGGCACCCACGACCGTGCCATCGACCTGTTCAAGCAGGGCGTGGAACGAAACCCAGAATTGGTGCTGTCGCCGTATTGGGTACCGCTTCCAGGTTCTACGACTGTCGATCTCGCGCTCGACCCCGTCTACCTCCACGGTCCATCGCCCGAGCTCGGCAAGCGGATCCTGGCCCACCTCGGCGCTGCCGACTATACCACTCGCATCTTTGCGCCGACCGACGTACTTTCCAGCCCTATCTCGCTCACCGCGGTCCTCGACGCCGTCGAGGCCGACTACCGCCAGGCTGTGGCCCAGGACAGTCGCCAGGCCCCACTGCTTCTGGCTGCCCTGGCCGAGGCCTCGCGGCTGGTAGGGCTCGACGCGCGCGCCGAACACGCCTACCTGGAGTTCCAGGCTTTGCAGCCGGACAGTGCCTACGGCTTTCGCGACCTGGGTGTGCTCTATCACGACCAGGGGCGGCTGGAGGAAGCACAGGCGGCACTGGAGCATGCCGTCGAGGTCAGTCCGCGTGACGTCGATTCGCGCTACAGGCTGGCATTGGTGTACATGGATCGCGAGCTGTGGGATGAGGCGGAACAGGCACTGGCGACGATCATATCACAGTCACTGACGACGCTGTTTCACTCGCGGCTGTTCGACCCAGATCTGTACGTTGCTTCGGAGCGTATCCGCCTGGCAAAAGGCGACGTCGAGGGTGCGATCGAGGCGCGTGCCCGTGCTGCCGCGATCCGCGACCTGCCTGAAGATCACCTCGCCCTGGCCGGTCTCTACCGGCAAGTTGGGGAAGAGAGCCACGCCACAGACGAGTGCGCCGCGGCAGCCAGAGCATTGTTCCGCACCTGGCCGCGGCCCCTCGACCCGCTGCTGTGGGAGATTGGCACTTGTCTCGTCCAGGCACCGGATGGCGAGATACCGCGCGAAATCAGCCGGCTGGCGCGTGCCCACCCGCTGCCGGGCAACGTCCTCCTGGGCCACTTTTATCGGTCGCGGGGCGAGCTGGACGCCGCGCTCGGCGCGTACGAGGCCGCGGCCGCGGCCCGGCCCGACGAAGGGGCGCCGCACTACTTCCTCGGAGAGACCTACCAGGCGCTGGGCCGGCCCGATGCGGCGGAGAGGGAGTACCTCCTGGCAGCAGAGCTGGATCCGCTGGAGTCACTGCCGCTGCTGGCGCTGGGGCGGATGCAGTGGTCGCAGGGGCGGCACGAGGAGGCAGTCGAAACGTTCCGCGCAGCGGTGGACGCGACGCCGGGCTGGGGGCAGGCACACGTCGCGCTCGGCAACGCGCTGGGGGCTGTGGGCGATCCGGCGGGCGCCGCGCGTCACTACGAGCTGGCAGCACTTGCCGACAGGTCGCTGAGTGAGGGTGTGCGCTACGACTTTGCCGCCCAACTGGGCGATGCCACCGTCGAGGCGCCGGGCGCCGAGTATGTGCGCAACGACTATTTTCAGATCGGCGGCGACGAGCGGCGCACCCTCTTTATGCACCCCGACGCCCGCGCGCGCTACACCGTGCAGGTGCCCGGGGGGGCAACCCTGCAGTTTGACATCGCGACGTCGCCTGGCAGTTGGGATCAGCCGGGCGACGGCGTCACATTCGCCATCTATGTCGAGTCGGTCGCCGGCATGGAAGGACTCTTTTCTGCGTACATCGATCCCAAACACGACCCGGATGCACGCCGCTGGCATCCAGGCACGGTCGATCTCGGTGCATATTCAGGCCAGGAAGTGACGCTGGTGTTCGAGACGAGCAGTGGCCCCGAGGGGGACGTGCAATACGACTGGGCAGGCTGGGGGCTGCCGCGCCTGACCGCGCACTGAGCCAGTCCGAGCGCCGGTCCTTAACGCGGCAGAACGTTCGCGCATCGCTAGCACGCAGGCCGATAGGAGCACTTGACAATTCGAGGTAAAAGCATTACACTCTTAGCCATGAGAACGGTTCTCGTCCTGAATCCACCATTCCACGCACGCTACTCTCGCTCTCAACGCAGCCCCGCAGTGATCAAGAGCGGGGTGGTTTACTATCCCATCTGGCTGGCCTATGCGACCGGCGTGCTGGAGCAGGATGGGTTTGCCGTCAGGCTGGTCGATGCGCCGGCAGCCGGCCTGTCGCTCGATGCCGTGATCGAGCTCGCGCGCGACCTGCAACCCGGCCTGGTCGTGATCGACACGAGCACGCCCAGCATCCACAACGATGCCCAGGTAGCGGCGGCGATCAAGCATCACGTTCCTGGCGCGTTCATCCTGCTCGTCGGCCCCCACGTCACCGCCCTGCCGGAGGAGAGCCTGGAGCTCGATCCTGCCATCGACGCCGTGGCGCGCGGCGAGTATGACTATACGGTGCGCGACGTCGCGCGCGCGCTGGAGGGCGGGAGCGACCTGGAGCGCGTCGCCGGCATTACTTACCGCGCTCCCGATGGCCAGATCGTGCACAACGCATCCCGCCCGCAGATCGAGGACCTCGATGCTCTGCCCTTTGTAAGCGAGGTGTACAAGCGCCACCTGCGCATCGAGGACTATTTCTACTCGATCACGCGCTATCCCGAGGTGACGATCATCACCGGGCGCGGCTGCCCCTACCGCTGCAACTACTGCCTGTGGCCGCAGACACTCACAGGGCACCGCTACCGCCACCGCAGTGTAGCCAACGTCGCCGACGAGTTCGAGTTCATCGCCCGCGAGCTGCCGCAGGTGAAGGAGATCTTTGTCGAGGACGACACGCTGACAGTGGACCAGGCGCGCTGCCTCGAGCTGTCAGAAGAGCTCGTGAGGCGGGGGAACCGGCTGCCCTTCACAGCAAACTCGCGCGCCAACGTGAGCTACGAGACGCTGGCAGCGCTCAAGCGCGCCGGGCTGCGCCTGGTGTGCGTCGGGTTTGAGAGCGGAGACCAGGCGGTGCTCAACGCCATGCGCAAGGGGATCCGGGTTGAGCAGTTTCATACGTTTCAGGAAAGTGCCAGACGCGCCCGGGTCCTCGTCCACGGCTGCTTTATGGCCGGCGGGCCCGGCGAGACACACGAGTCGCTCGCCACGACGCTCGACCTGGCGAAAAAACTGAATCCTGACACCGCGCAGTTCTTTCCACTGATGGTCTACCCGGGCACCGATGCCTACGAATGGGCGATGGAGAACGACTACCTGGTGGCACACGACTTTCGAGAGTGGCTCACACCCGATGGGCTGCATCGCCCGATGGTCAGTCACCCGGCGCTCACAGCCGCCGACCTGATGGCCTGGTGCGACCACGCGCGCCGCGCCTTTTACCTGCGTCCTGCATACATCGTACGCAAGTTGTGGCAGGTGGTCGCCCATCCTGCCGAGGCCGGGCGTATCCTGAAGGCATTTCGCGTGTTTTCTAGATATCTGTTCCGCTCTTCGCCGCCGCCGGGAG
>JAFGIA010000442.1 GCA_016929795.1 Anaerolineae bacterium | reverse complement strand
GTAAACTGGTAGATTGGTAGATTGGTAGATTGGTAGATTGGTACCAATCTACTAACAGAGGAACCGACGATGACTCAAGATACAAACACACAATCATTCGAATTCAAGGCAGAAATACAACAGCTTCTGAACATCCTCGTGCATTCGCTGTATACGGAGCGCGAGATTTTTCTGCGGGAGCTGATCTCGAACGCTGCCGACGCGCTGAACCGGATCCAGTTCATCATGCTGACCGACCGCGAGGTGCTGGACCCTGACGCCGAGCTGGCGGTGCACGTCTCGGTGGACGAGGAGAAGCGGACGCTGACGATCTCGGATAGGGGCGTGGGCATGACGCGCGACGAGGTCGTTCAGGACCTGGGCACGATCGCGCACTCGGGGGCGGCCGCGTTTGTGCGCCAGCTCGAAGAGCAGGCACGGCCCGACGTGGAGATGATCGGCCAGTTTGGCGTGGGGTTCTATTCGGTGTTCATGGTCGCCGACAGGGTGCGCGTCGTCAGCCGCTCCTACCGGCCCGGTGCGGAGGCGGTCGAGTGGGTGTCGGAGGGGAGCGCCGAGTACCGTGTCGGGCCGGCCGAGAAGGAAACGCGCGGCACCCGGATCGAGGTGCATCTCAAGGAGGATGCCGCCGAGTTTGCCCAGATGTGGCGCCTGGAGCAGGCCATCAAAAAGCACTCGAACTTTGTCGCGTTCCCGATCTATCTGGAGGGTCGCGACGAGCCGGTGAATCGCCGCACCCCGCTGTGGCGCAAGTCACCCCAAGAAGTAACCGGCGAGCAGTACGTCGAGTTCTACCGGCAGATGACCCTCGATTTCGAAGAGCCGCTGCTGCACACGCACCTGGTGACTGACGCGCCGGTGTCGGTGCGCAGCATCGTGTACGTGCCGGCCAAGCGTGACCGCGGCCTGCTCGATCTACGTGGCGAGCATGGCTTGCGCCTCTACATCCGCAACGTCCTGATCCAGGAGCATAACCGCGACCTGCTGCCCAATTATTTGCGCTTTGTCGAGGGGGTGGTCGAGTCGGAGGACCTGCCGCTCAATATCTCGCGCGAGACGGTGCAGAGCAGCCCCGCCGGGCGGCGCGTGCAGCGCGCCCTGACGCGCAAGCTGCTGCGCGAGCTGGAGACCACCGCGGCCGACGCGCCCGACAGGTATGTCCAGTTCTGGCGGGAGTTTGGGCCCTTTCTCAAGGAAGGTGCGGTCACCGACCCGGCGACCAAGAATGACCTGCTGCCGCTGCTCCGTTTCCACTCGTCGCGCAGCGGGGAGGGGCTCACGTCGCTGGCCGAGTATGTGGAGCGGATGGGCGAGGGCCAGGACAAGATCTATTACGTCCTGGGCGAGGATTTAAGGTCGGTGGCGCGCAGCCCGCACCTCGACTATTTTTTCGCGCACGACGTCGAGGTCCTCTACCTGGTCGACCCGATCGACAGCTTTGTGATGGTGTCGCTGCACGAGTATGAGGGGAAGCCGCTGCGCAATGTGGACGACGCGGAGCTAGAGCTGCCGCAGGCGGAGGCGGAGGCGGCCGAGGGGACGCTGGCTGTGCCTGAGGTGGAATTCAACCGCCTCGTCAGCCGCTGTGTGCAGGTGCTGGGCGATAGGGTGATCGAGGTGCGCGAGTCGAAGGTGCTGCGCGACAGCCCGGTACGCCTCGTGTCGCCGGACGATACGCCAGGGCGCGAGATGTCGCGCGTCGCCCGGTTGCTGGGGCAGGAGTTCGAGGTGCCGAAGCGCATTCTCGAGGTCAACCGCCGCCACCCGATCGTGGCCAACCTGGCCCACCTGGTGACCGATAACCCCCAGGCGCCGGCCATCGATCCGACGATCGAGCTGCTGTACGAGAACCAGTTGCTGCTGGAAGGATTGCATCCGAACCCGGCAGAGATGATCCCGCGCATCCAGCAGTTGATGGAGGCGGCGACCGGTGGGGGGACGCACGCTGCACCTGCCCCTGTGGAGGCGAGGGCAGAAGAGGGTGACGGGGCTGATGGCCGTGAGGAGGCAAGTTGATGCCCAGATCGAGAGCGCTGGGCGGGTGGCTGGCAGCAGCGGTGGTGGTTTTGAGCCTGCTCGCTTGCTCGGTACCTGACCTGGTACAGTTCGTGGAGCCAACGGCGACCCTGGCACCGCCACCGCTGACGCGCGTGGCGCCAGATACGCCTGTTCCCCTCCCCTCGGCCACCGCCAGGGCGGCAGGGCCGGAACCCCCGGCGGCGGCCGAGGGCAGCGCCGGCGGGGTGCAGGGGGCGATCGCTCTCGAAGAGGAGATCATTGCCGTACACGAGACTGTGGGGCGGGGCGTGGTGAATATCACCAACCGCAGCTATGGCTATGATTTCTACTTTCGCCCTGTGCCGCAGGAGGGGAGTGGCTCGGGCATTGTCCTGGATGAAGAGGGACACATCATCACCAACTATCACGTGATCGAGGGGGCGGAAGAGCTGTTCGTCACCCTGTTCGACGAGACGACGGTGCCGGCGACGATCGTCGGCTCGGACGCGTCGAACGACCTGGCGGTGCTCAAGATCGACGTGCCGGCCGAGCAGCTTTATCCTGTGCCGCTCGGCAGCTCGGCCGATCTACGCGTGGGCCAGTTCGTGGTGGCCATCGGCAACCCGTTCGGCTTTGAAAACACGCTCACCGTCGGCGTGGTCAGCGCCCTGGGGCGCGTCATCGAGAGCCCCGACGAGCGCTTTATCGGCGAGATCATCCAGACCGACGCGGCGATCAACCCGGGCAACTCGGGCGGGCCGCTGCTCGACTTGCAGGGGCGGATTGTGGGCGTCAACACGGCGATCTTTAGCCCCAGCCAGGCATCGGCAGGCATCGGGTTCGCGATCCCGGTCGACACGGTGCGGCGCGTCGTGCCGGCGCTCATCGAGCGTGGTTTTTACCCGCACCCATGGCTGGGCGTCAATTACGTGTGGAACCTGACACCTGATCGGGTGGAGGTGCTGCGCCAGGCGGGCATGGACGTGCCTGTCGACGAAGGGCTGTTGGTGATCGAAGTCGAGGCGGGTGGTCCCGCCGACCAGGCGGGCCTGCGTGGGGGGCGGCAGCAAGTGCGCATGGGACGGATGATCCTGACTGTCGGCGGCGACATTGTGACTGCGATCGACGATGTGCCGATCATGTCGGATGTCGACCTGCTGCGCTACCTGGACACGCGCACCAGTGTCGGGCAGACGATCCAGGTGACGGTGGTGCGGGAGGGCGAGACGGTGACCATCCCGCTCACGCTGGGTGAGCGCCCGCGTTAGCCGCGTGCTGGCTGTGGCCGGTCTCTGACCGGGCCACAATTGGAATTTGCGTGTTTTTTGTCTTTGGGCTATACTGTGCGCTGCGTTAGCACTCAATGGCTGAGAGTGCTAACGCAGCAATCGTGTCCATCCATATCAATTAATTCAGGAGGAAGCAAATGGCACTCAATCTCAAACCACTGGCAGACCGCGTGGTCGTCGAGCCGATCGAGCGTGATGAAATCACGGCCAG
>JAFGIA010000441.1 GCA_016929795.1 Anaerolineae bacterium | reverse complement strand
TCTCGCACGGGTGGTTGCAGGTGCGGCCGCACACGCTGGCAAAGGGGTTGTCCTCGCGGATAATACGCAGGGCCTCTTCGAAGCGGCCCTCGCGGATATAAGAGATGTAGCCCTGGGCGTGCTGCCCGGCGGGACAGGCCACCTGGCAGGGGGCGATGCCGACCTTGTCGATGACAAAGGCGTTGGGCACAGCCTGGGGGAAGGGGCGATAGATGACCTTGCGCCGCGACAGGCCCAGGTCAAACTCGTTGGGCAGCTCGCGCGGGCAGGCCTCGGCGCACGATCCACAGCCGGTACACTTGTCGACGTCGACATAGCGCGGCTTGCGGCGCACAGTGGCCCGGAAATTGCCGACATACCCCTCGACGCCGACGACTTCGCTATAGTCGAGCAGGTGCACGTTCGGGTGCGAGGCTAGATCGACCATCTTGGGCGTGAGGATGCACGCCGAGCAGTCGAGGGTGGGAAAGGTCTTGTCGAGCTGGGCCATGTGCCCGCCGATCGACGGCTGGCGCTCGACGAGGTAGACGGGGTAGCCGGCTTGGGCAACGTCGAGGGCGGCCTGGATGCCGGCGATGCCGCCGCCCACCACCATGGCGGCCCGGGTGACCGGCTCCTGGCGGGCGTGGAGCGCCTCGTGGCGCGACACGCGCTCGACGGCGGCGCGGACGAGGTCCTTGGCCTTGCGCGTGGCGGTGGGCATGTCGCACCCCGTACTCGGGGCATGGACCCACGAGCAGTGCTCGCGCAGATTGGCAATCTCGAGAAAGTAGGGGTTGAGGCCCACAGACTCGAGCGTGTGGCGAAAGGTGCGCTCGTGCATGCGCGGCGAGCAGGCCGCGACGACCACGCGGTCGATGCCATACTCGCACACGTCGTGGCGGATCGTCTCCTGGCCCGGGTCGGAACAGGTGTACTTGTTGGTGCGGGCGAGCAAGACACCGTCGAGCCCGCGGGCATATTCGGCGACGGCCTCCACGTCGACCGTGCCGGCGATGTTGGAGCCGCAGTAGCAAACATATACGCCGATCTTCATCGTCTATTCCTCCAGCGCCGACCAGACCATCTCAGCCAGGTCCATGACGCGGATGCGCACCTTGTCGCGGCGGGCAGCGGCCATGAGAGTGCGCTTGCACTGCTGGCAAGACGAAAGGAGAACCCGCGCGCCGGTGCGGCGCGCCTGGTCGATACGCCGGCTGGCAACAGCCGCGGTGACACCCTCGTCGACCATCTGCACGTCGCCGCCGCCGCCACAGCAGAGAGCGTGCTCGCGGTTGGCATCCATCTCGACCAGCTCGACGCCGGGTAAACTCTCGACGACGTGGCGCGGGGCGTCAAACACGCCGCTCTTGCGCCCCAGGTCGCACGGATCGTGGTACGTCACGAGCTGCTCAGTGCCGCGCAGCTTGAGCCCGCCGCCGTCGAGCAGGCGCGCCAGGTACTCGCTGGCGTGAAGGACCTCGAAATCGAGTGGGCCCAGGCCCAAGCGCGGATAGAGGTGAGACCAGGTGTAGTAGCACGACGGGCAGGTAGTGACGAGGGTGCGGGCGCCCATGGCGCGCACGCGCTCGACGTTGTGGGCCATCAGGCCGGCGACCAGGTCATCGGGCATGCCGGCGGTGTAGAGGGGATAGCCGCAGCACCACTCGTCGCCGCCCAGGGCGGCGAAATCGACGCCGGCCCGGTCGAGGAGCTGGACCATGGCCTGCGGGATGCCATACACCATGGGGTAGAAAGAGGCGACGCAGCCGACGAAAAAGGCCACGTCGGCCTGGCGCCTGGTGCGGAAGGTGAGCGCGTGCTCGTCCAGGTTGTCGCTCCAGATCAGGCGGGTGGCATTGTCGTCGCCCGAGATGTTGTGGTGGCGGGTGACAGTGTCGCGCAGGGTGACGAGGTTGGGCGGCAGGTCACGGCCCGCGTCAACACTCAGGCGGCGCAGGGCGAGCATGGCGTCGGTGATTTTCAGCTCGCGCGGGCAGCGCTCGGTACACAAGTAGCAGGTAGTGCACAGCCAGATGGCCTGGCTGGCCAACACGCGCTCGCCCAGGCCCAGGCGGAGCATGTGGAGAATAGTGCGCGGGTTGTAGCGCATGGCGGGGGCGGTGGGGCACGAGCCGGAGCAGGTGCCGCACTGGAAGCAGGCGACGAGGCGCTCGCCGCCGGGCTGGCCTGCCAGCAGGTCCAGCAGATCTGTGTCAGAACCGGTCCCTGGACGCGCCATCGTTCCCCTCCCTGACTAGCCGGGATTCAGGCCGGGGCGGTGACCAGGGCGGCGACCGTCCCGGCTATGCGATTGCGGTCATGCCAAGCGACAACGATGTAAAGAGCAACTACCACATTTACGACAAAAGCATTATACCATGGAGGTACGAAATTCGTCAAGCGGCGTGGTTCAGGCCGGGGGTGCGTCGCCTGTGCTCAAAAAGAGCTCGTCGTCAGAGTAGATTTCGGCCAGCTCGCGCAGCAGGCGCAGACTTTCCAGGGCCTGCTCCTCGTCGAGGACGCTGATGGCATAGCCGGCGTGCACATAGACATAGTCGCCGACGGTGGCCTCGGGGGTAAGCATCAGGCCGATGGTGCGGGCGACGCCGCCCACTTTGACCTCAGCCTGGTAGCCGTCAATGGTTACGATCCGGGCCGGGATAGCCAGGCACATATTGTCCTCTTTCCAGTGCCCGCCTGGCGGGCGCATGGGTTGTCCCCCTTGTGGCAGGGGACGCGCACCTGACAGGTCTTGGGAGACCTGTCAGGCGTGTTCCCCTCTAGATAGTCGGCCCAGCCAGGGCCCCCAGCCATAGTTGTTTACGCCGCAGATTCACGGCCCAAGCCACCCCTACGAACTGGCTGGCGGGCGCGGCGGCCAGGGCCGGGGGCCAATGACTTTTTCGATGGCGGTCAGGAGCTCGGCAGGCTTGAATGGTTTTTCGAGAAAAGCCTGAACCGGCATATAGTCCTCGTCGGGCTCGAGGGTGATCGGCATGTCGAGCACCTTTTTGACTCCGGACAGGATGATCACCGGGATGTCCGACAGATCCGGGTCCTGGTGGAGGCGGCGCGACATTTCGACGCCGTCGGGGCCCGGCGGGCCGGCGAACATGATGTCGAGGAGAATCAGGTCGGGCCGGGCCTCGCGCGCCACTTCTACCCCCTCCTCCGCTCTGTACGCATGCGACACGCGATAGCCGACACTCTCGAGCAAGATTTGAACGCTGTCCACCAACTGGACGTCGTCGTCGATCACCAGAATGTGCTGTGTTTCCTCAGACATAAATTCTCACTCCTTGTCAAGTTGTGATCGCTGCCTCATGGCAGATCGAATGCTGCTTTCAGCGCCTGGACCGCCGCGTCCATATCTGCCGCGTCGACGATGCAGCACAGGCTCGAAATGGACGTGCTGATGGCCAGGATGTTGATCCCTGCCCCGCCGAGGGCGGAGAACATGGCACCCGCCACACCGGCACGCTCGGCAAAATGGGGTCCAAAGATGGACACCATCCCCACGTCCTGATCGTACACAACTTCCCTGGCCCCAATCTCTTCTTTCACCGGATCGAGTGCCCGCACCGCCGCCAGCAGGCAGTGGCGCGGCACACAGATGACAATATTGTCCAGTTGGTTCAAGTCAATCGTGTGCACGATAAAGGGGCAGTTGATCCCTCTTTCGCCCAGCGCGTCGAAAATCGCACCCGCCACGCCAGGCCGATCGGGGATCGACATGATCCCGATTCGCGCCAGGTCCCGCTTTTCGATAATGCCCCCGATCTTGATCTTGTTCGCCATCTCACCTTTCCAGGCCAGCGCAGGCGCTACACCTGGCGTGGCAGGAGCACGGAAAAGGTGGTGCCCTCTCCCACCACGCTCTCGACACTCACCTGGCCATTGTGCTGCTCGACCACGTCCTTCACAATGGCGAGCCCCAGCCCGGTGCCCTCCATCTCGATCGCCCGCGCATTAGGGGCACGGTAGAATTCATCGAACAAAAGCGGCAACGCCTCCTCCGGGATGCCGATGCCGCTATCCGACACAACAGAGTGGATCTGGTCACCGTCGCCCCACACACGCACCCGGACATGGCCGCCGTCGGGCGTGTACTTGATTGCATTGCCGATCAGATTCATATACACACGCTCGATCCCCTCTTCGACGCCGACGAGCGGTAGCGGCGCCTCGTCAACCTCCACCTGAAAAGCGAGGTGCTTTTCGGCAGCCCGCGCCTGCATCAGATCGACGACCCGCTGCACGACATCGTTGACGACCAGGGGTTGCCTCTCGCCGCGCAGGCGCTCCATCTTGCCGGCCGCCAGCTCGAGCAAGTCCCCGACGAGGGTGAGAAGAAAGGCGATGCGCCGCTGCGAGCGCTGGATCATATCCTCCTGTCGCGACGTGAGCGGCCCGACGTATCCCTGTTGGATCAAGCGCAACATGCTCTGCACCGCAGCGAGGGGCGAGCGGAGCTCGTGAGTGACCATCCGCACAAAGTCCGACTTGGCCCGATCGGCCATCTCCAGTGCCTGGTAGGCCCGCGCGTTGACGATCGCGGTAGCGCCCTCGCCCGCCAGGGTAGAGAGAAACTCGGCGTCGCTCTCGGCAAAACGGTCGCGCTCGTCGCTGTAGACGCAGATCGTGCCCTCGGCCTTGTCACGGATAAAGAGGGGGACGCACAGCAGCGAGGCAATGCCCTCCGCCTGCGCCTCGGCCGGGTACTGAAGGCGCTCGTCACGCGACACGTCGGCGATGATGGCCGGCCGGCCCGACAGCGCCTGGCGCGTGATCTGACTGCGCTCGACGTCGACGGTGCCCTTGAGCAGATACTGCTCACTCAGCCCGTAGGCAGCGACGGTTTCGACGACCCGCCCGCTTTCGTCGAGCAGGCGGATGGTACACGCCCGGGCGTGCATCGCCTCGGCGGCGCTGCGCGCGATCAGGTTCAGTACCTCGTCGAGGTTGAGGGTAGCGCCGGCGGTGCGTGTCACCTCGTAAAGCGTCTGCAACCGCCCATAGGCCCCCGCCAACTGCGCCTGCAAACGGAGCAGCTCCTCGTCCTTCTGGCGGAGGTTGATGGTGACGGAGGTGGCAAGATAGACCGAGATCAGAAGCGTCGTGGTGAAAAAAAAGAGAACGCTCGACACATAGAGCGGATCCTGGTAGAGGCCGGCAGGAAAAAAGCCTAACGGTACATGAGGCAAGAGGTCCGCGTACTCGAACAGTCCCAGGACGCCCACGGCCAGCGCGGCGAGGCCGGCAAAGAGATACGAGACGCGCGGCGAAAGGAGGATGGAGGCGATGATCAGGTGAAAGATAAAGTAAAAGATAATCGGGCTCTCCAGGCCGCCTGAAAAGTGAACCAGCAGGATCATGGCCAGCCAGTCGACCGCCGTCTGCACGGTGGCAAAGCGCCGGAAGGTGGCAGCATCCGAGATCTCGGCACGCTGCAAGCGACGGAGGTAGAGATGGAACAGCGTGTTGTAGACCAGGATCGATAGGCCAATGGCCACCAGCGGTGAAAGGGGGATCGAGATCGGAAGGAAGGGGATGGCCACCCAGGCCGCGACGAGCACGCCGGCCGCGGCCACCCAGCGCAACTGGATCTGCCACGCGACGCGCCCCACAAGCTCTTCCTCGACGGGCGTTTTCAGCAGCCCGGCGCCGTAACGTTCCATGGGATCTCGATCTCTACCTCGCCAGCAGCTTTTCCACCTTTTCCACGAGTGCGCCTGGCTCCAGCGGTTTCTCGACAAAGTCGTCCACAGGGAGATAGTCATCGTCAGGCTTGAAGCGGAGCGGCGTGGTAGAGTGGAGCGCGGTAAGCATCAGGATCGGGATGTCGCGGTAGGCGGCATACCTGGAGTCGGGCTCGGGACTGCGCAACTGGAGCGAGACCTGAAAGCCCTCGGTGGTAGAGTCCATCATGACGTCGAGGATGATCAGGTCGGGCTCGATCTCGACGACCTTTTCCAGGCCCTCGCCGCCACCGGCCGCGCTAAACACCTCGTAGCCCTTTGACTCCAGGGTGAGGCGCATCACTTCGGTGAGATCGGGATCATCGTCAATGATCAGGATCTTGTTCGGCATTTTTCCTTCCTCCTCCGAGCGCAGGGCTCGATTGCAAGACATGGCCAGCGCGAGAAGCAGCCCCTCCGCCTTGGCGCAAGGTGGGGAGGGCCTCGCTTCGGCAGAAGCGCCTTCGCTCGCCATCACAGGCTTGGGGCTCGATCATGATTTGTCCGTTCATGCCAGCTCCCGGCGGGCGGCCGACAGCAGGGCGGGCAGCGCCGACTCGACGGCCGGGCTCAACCCCGCATCCCACTCGACTCGCGCTGGCTCCACAGCCAGGATAACGACCTCAGGCGGCAGAATGCCCAGGGCCCGGGCCAGCAGCAGCACGTCGCGCAGCCCGGCCTCGTGGATCGACAACCGCATCTCCTCTCCCCCCAGGTGCACCTGGTCGAGCGCCAGGCGAGTCACTTCACCTGGCTGCCGGCCGGCGCACGCGGCGTCGATAAAGACCGCCCTGCGCCGCCCCTGCAGCAGCGGGACCAGGCCCAGGCCATGGGTGCCCCCGTCGACGACCTCGACGCCGGGCGGCAGATCCTCCCCGGCCAGCAGAGCTGCCGCACGCACCCCCACACCGTCGTCGCCGCGCAGCGGGTTGCCCAGGCCGACGACGAGAACGGGCGCCGCCAGCGGAGGCGGAGATTGCTTCGCTTCGCTCACCATGACCACCATTTCAGCCTGGCGCAGTACTAGACGAACTCGACGCTCAACAGGTGCGTCGAGCACGAGATACACGGGTCGTAGGCACGCACCAGCATCTCGAGCATCTGCCGGATCTCATCCTGCGGCCTGTCGAGGATCTGGGGCACCAACGCTTCAAAATCCTTCTGGATGTTGCCGTGGTTCTGGTTGGTCGGGATGATGCAGTTGGCGCCCTGGATCAGGCCTCCGTCGTCGATCACATAGTTGTGAAAAAGGATGCCGCGTGGCACGTCGGCCGAGCCGACACCCTCGCCGCCCTTGCCCTCAAAGCGGTAGAGCGGCTCCTCTCTGAGGCCGCGGTCGACCAGCTTGTCAATGATCTCGATGGCATCTTCGACACAGTGGACCATCTCGATCGCCTGCGCCGCACTATTCAAAAATGGATTAGTCACCAGCGGCTTCATGCCCAACTCTGCGGCCGCCGCCTTGGCGCGCGGGTGGAGCTGGGTATAGTTGTTATTGAACCTCGCCAGTGCACCGACCATGTAACTGTCGCGGTTGTGCTTGGCATGTTTGGCCGTCGAGAAGGGTACCATGAACTCATTGGTCACCTGGCGATAGTCGGCCAGGTCGTAGGTAAAGCCATCGGTGGTGGCCACACGGCCATCGATAAAGGCGTACTCTTCGTCCTTCTGAAGCGAGACATACTCCGTCTCGCGCTCGAAAGCGGGCCAGGGCAGCGTCTTGAGCAACGCGATCGTCTCGTCCATGTCGTCGCGGGCGGCGACAAAGCGCTCGCGCATGGCCAGCAGCTCTTTTTCGGTGGGCAGGTGAGTAAAGCCCCCGACGGTCATGGCGATGGGGTGAGTATGGCGCCCGGCGACGACGGCGCAGATATCGCCCGCCAGCTTTTTGATGCGGAGCGCGCGCAGCACCACCTCCGGATGGGACGCCGCCAGCGGCAGCACGCTGCCGGCGCCGAAAAAGTCGGGCGCGACGAGCATATAAACGTGCAGCACGTGGCTGTCGATCATCTCACCGTGGAAGAGGAGCTTGCGCAGCAGCTCAGTCTGCTCCGAGATCTCGACGCCGAGGGCGGTCTCTGTGGCGCGCAGCGACGCGGTGGCGTGGCCCACAGAGCAGATGCCGCAGATGCGCGACGTGATGTGGCTCGCTTGCGTGTAGGGCCGGCCGCGCAGCATCGCCTCGAAAAAGCGCGGCGCCTCGACGATCTGCCATTCCAGCTTTTTGATCTCACCATTCTTGACGTCGAGCACAATGTTGCCATGGCCCTCGACGCGGGTCACGTGGTGGACGTCGACGTTTATGTCTACGTTCGTCATAGGTCAATCTCCATTCCTCTCAGGCGCCGAGTTGGGCCGGGTCGAAGGCGTTAAACATATTCATGCGGGCCAGGAGCTCGTCTACCGTCAGCCCGGCCTTGGCCAGCACATCCTTCATGGCATTCTCGTGGGGGTGTGGGATGAGCCCCCTGCACCCCTCGCAGCCGTCACCGTAGGTCGGGCAGATGGCGCCGCAGCCAGCGCGCGTGATCGGCCCCAGGCAGACACCGCCCTTGTCAAAGAGACACACATTCTCCTTCAGCTTGCATTCGACGCACAGTGGATAGTCGGCGATGTGCGGCGTCTTGCCCAGCAGCACCTGCTTGACGACCTCCAGGAACTCAAAGCGGTCGATGGGGCAGCCAGGGATAAAGGCATCGACCTGGATCACCTGGTCGATGGGCCGCGTGGGATAAGTGTTGTACCATTCCGCCCTGTCGCCATACACATACTCGCGCACGTCCTGGAGGGACGGCTGGAGGTTCTTGAGGGCGTTGATGCCGCCGGTGTGGGCGCAGGCACCGAGGGCGACCACCACAGCCGCCTGTGCCCGTATCTTTTTCAGGCGCTCTTCGTCTTCCGCCCGGGTGCACGAGCCCTCGACGAATGCGATCTGATAATCCTCGCCCCTTTCGGTCATCGCCTCGCGAAACTGGACAATCTCCACCGCTTCCAACAACTCCAGGTGGGTCTGGAGCGCATCGACGACGGTGAGCTGGCACCCCTCGCACGAGGCAAAATCAAAAAAGGCAACCTTCGGCTTATTGTTGGCCATTAGAGCGCTTCCTCCAATCCCTTGATGTCGCTGTAGCGGAATACGGGGCCATCCTGGCAGCAGTAGAGGCCATTGATCTGGCAGTGGCCGCACTTGCCGACGCCGCACTTCATGCGCCGCTCGAGCGACAGGTAGATCTGTGTCTCGGGGATGCCCTTGCCGAGCAGCTCCATGAGCACAAAGCGGTACATGACCGGCGGGCCGCAGGTGGCAGCGACAGTGTTGCGCGGGCTGAGCGAGATCTTGGGGAAAAGGGTAGTGATCACCCCCACGTGACCGTGCCAGGTATCGTCGCCGCGGTCAATCGTCATGTGGAACTCGACGTCGTCGCGCTCAGCCCATTCGAGCAGCTCGTCCTTGAAGAGGATTTCAGCCGGGCGTTTGGTGCCGTAGAGAATGATCACGCGCCCGAACGAGCCGCGCTGGTCGAGCACCTCGTTGATGAGCGAGCGGAGCGGCGCCAGCCCCAGGCCGCCGGCGGCGAACAGAATATCCTTGCCCTTCATGGCCGCGATGGGGAAAGGGTTGCCAAAGGGGCCGCGGATGCCGAGGGTGGCACCGGGCTCGAGGGCGTGCATGGCGTTGGTCAGATCGCCGGCGCGGCGTACGCACAACTCGAAGGAGCCATTGCTCCGGCTGGGCGAGGAGCTGATCGAGATTGGCGCCTCGCCGATGCCAAAGAGCGACACCTCCACGAACTGCCCCGGCTCGTTGCCCAGGCTGCGGCCATCGGGCAGCTCGAACAAAAAGAGCTTTTCCAGCTCGGTCATCGACTCCACCTTTTGCAGGCGAGCCAACGTCGGCAGGTAGATAGATTGCTGCGGATCGATCGTCATCGTCACTGACCTCCTAACAGCTACCGGGCCGGTTGAGCGCGTTGAACACGTCGACCGGCGAAATATCGGCCAGGCACGACCGGGCACAGCGGCCGCAGCCGGTGCACCCCAGCTCGTCGTACTTTTCGATCAGATAGCGGCCCTTGCGCATAAAGCGGTGGCGCAGGCGCGCCGCCTGGTGCTCGCGGAAATTCTCGCCGCCGGCGACGCGCGCAAACTCGTCGAGCTGGCACGAGTCCCAACGGCGCCAGCGCTCGCCCTCCTGCAAACTGAGGTCGACCTCGTCATAGACGTTGAAACAGAAACAGGTGGGGCAGACGAGGGTACACTGGCCGCACGCCAGGCACCGGTCGGCGAGCGACTGCCACAGAGGGCTGTCGTAGGAGCGCTGCATGAGCGCCTTGAGCTCGCCCACGTCGAAATCGAGCTTGTAGGAAAAGCGGGGCCACTTGCTACTCAGCGCCTTGTTCAGGCGTTGCACATCGGCCTCTTCCGCCCGCCGCGCGCCTTCAAAACCCTGGAGCAGGCTGGCGCCCGCTTCGGTGCCGACGTCGACGGTGTAGGCGTCGCCGAGGTCGGTGAGGTGCAGGTCGTACCCTTCACTGGCGGTGAGCGTGCCCATGCTCTTGCAGAACGAGTGCTCGTCGCAGGGCTGCATACACTCGACGCTCACGATCCGCGCCTGCTCGCGCCGCGCCAGGTAGTGGGCGTCGGGATACCCTTCGCTGAACGCCTTGTCGAGCACGCACAGGCCATGCAGGTCGCAGGTGTGCACGCCAAAAATCACGGTCGGCTCTGCCTCGACGACCGTCTCGACCACCGGCTTGCCGGTGCGCGTGAAGGTCATCATCCGCTCCTCGGGGGGCTGAAGATACTTTTTCGGCGGCAGGATCGACGTATCATAGTCCAACCGCATCTCAGCCGGGTCCTCGATCTCGCCGAAGGCAAACTTGGTGCCCTTGGAGAGCGGGCCGACTACTCGATAGTCGCCCATCAAGTGCGCGACAAAGGCAGCCAGCCCCTCCTTCTCAATGATCCATAGGCTCATTCGGTCCTCCTGGTAATGTCGAACATCGCTCGAACTAACCAATGATCTGTGCCACAACAAACGGGCAGTCATGGGCTTGACACGCCCATGATAATAGCCTACGCGCACAGGTGTGTCAAATCCTCCGATTTCCACCGTACCCCGCAGCGTCGGCATCGCACAGGCAGCTAAAAGGGGCGAATCATGCCCATCGGATCGCACCAGGAGATGAGTTTCGTCACGGGAGTGGGGCCAGGTGTTCACTTTTCGTACCCATGCGCTGCGGCCACGGCAATGCCAGCGGATTGTGACAGTCCTCACAAGCCGCGAGGGCGGCGCCCCCCTAGCAGATCCGGGGTAGTTGCTCGCCGGCGAGCATGTCGAGAATGCGGCGGGCGCCGAGCGGCGTGCGCAGCACCACGCGCCCGGGGTGATCGGCGGTGACGCGGCCAATGATCGCGGCGTCGCGGCCATATTCGTGCGCACGCAACAGGGCCAGCACCCCCTCGGCGGCATCGCCCTCGACGATGGCGATCAGCTTGCCCTCGTTGGCGACATAGAGGGGATCGAGCCCCAGGAGCTCGCACGCCGCACGCACGGCGCCGTGTACGGGCACGGCGGACTCGATGATCTCGATGCCGGCGTTGGAGGCCAGCGCCAGCTCGACCAATGTCGTTGCCAGCCCACCCCGGGTCGGATCGCGCATGGCGTGGACGGTGCCCCCCTGGAGCTGACCCAGCAGGTGGGCCACCAGGCCGTTCAGCGGCGCGCAGTCGCTCTCCAGCGGGCTGTCAAAGTGCAGCCCCTCGCGTTGAGTCAGGATCGTCATGCCGTGATCGCCCACCGCTCCGCTGATCAGAACGGCGTCGCCGGGCCGCGCCCGGGCCGCGCCGATCTCGACACGCCAGGGCAGCACGCCAATGCCCGCGGTGTTGATAAAGATCTTGTCGGCGCTGCCCCGATCGACGACCTTGGTATCGCCGGCGACGATCTGCACACCAGCCTGCCTGGCGGTCGCCGCCATCGACGCCACCACGCGCTCGAGCGTCGCCCAGGGCAGGCCCTCCTCCAGGATAAAACCCGCACTGAGCCATATAGGGCTTGCCCCGCGCATCGAGAGGTCGTTCACCGTGCCACACACAGCCAGCTTGCCAATGTCGCCACCCGGGAAAAATAGAGGACTGACCACATAGCTGTCGGTGGAAAACGCCAGGCGCGGAGGGGTTGAAGGCATGAGGTGGTTCATCCCTTCGGGCAGGTTGAGCACCGCCGCGTCCTCCAGGCTCAGGAGCGTGCGGTTGGAAAAATAGTGGGCGAACAGGTTGACGATCAGGTCGCGGCTGAGCTTACCGCCGGAACCATGGGCCAGGAGGATGACATCTTGGGGCATAAGTTGGCTGTCTCCCTTACAGGGGTTCGCGGGCAAACGGTTCGTACCCGAACTGGTAATAGGCGGCGCAGGCGCCCTCAGCCGAGACCATGCACGGGCCCACGGCGCGCGCAGGAGTGCACGCCTGGCCAAAGAGAGGGCATTCGGGCGGCAGCACGGTGCCGCGCAGCACGTCGCCGCACAGGCAGCCGCGGTGCTCCAGGGTGGGGCCGGGGTCGACCTCGAAGCGGAGCGCGGCGTCGAACTGGGCAAACTCGGGCCGGATCGACAGGCCACTGCCCGGCACCAGGCCGAGGCCGCGCCAATCGGCGGCGTCGACGTGAAAGACCTGGTCCATGAGATGTTGGGCGACGGGATTGCCGCCAGGCGTGACGCTGCGGGGATAGGCATTCGAGACACCTGGCTCACCAGCCTCGATCATGTCGACCAGCTCGGCCACGCCGCTCAGAATGTCGAGCGCCTCAAAGCCGGCGATGGCCACGGGCACGCGGTACTCGCCAGGCAGGAACTGCCAGGCACCGGCGCCGAGGATGGTGGTGACGTGGCCCGGGCCGAGGATGCCGTGGATTGCCAGGTCGCCGGCATCGAGGATGGCGCGCGTGGCGGGCGGCGTCAGCTTGTGCAGGCTGAGCACGAAAAAGTTGTCGACGCCTTCCTTCTGCGCCTGGAGGATGGATGCGGCCACAGTGGGCGCGGTGGTCTCGAATCCGACACCCAAAAAGACGACGGGGCGGGCCGGGTTGTCGCGGGCGATCTGGAGCGCGTCGAGGGTGGAATAGACGACGCGCACGTCGCCGCCGGCAGCGCGGGCGTCCTGCAGGGTGGCGGTGCTGCCCGGCACGCGCAGCATGTCGCCAAAGGTCGTCAGGATCAGGCCCGGGACGCGGGCGAGGGCCATGGCGCGGTCGAGGTCGGCGTTGGCGGTGACGCACACCGGGCAGCCCGGGCCGGAGCGCAGGTCGACCGTATCGGGCAGCAGGGAGCGGAGGCCGTAGCGCAGGATGGCGTGGGTGTGGCCGCCGCAGAACTCCATCAGGCGCACCGGCCGGGTGGAGCGGGCGCGGATGCGGGCCAGGAGTTTTGGGGCAAGTTGCGGATCTCGGAACTCGTCAATGTACTTCATAGCGGCAAGTATTCCACGCGATCGACGAGATCTCGTGGCTCACCTGTCCTGGCGATCAATTCCAAGTCACGAACGCAGTCACCGATCAACCCTTTTTTCCAGTCGACTACGACGTGCTCATAACCCGTTTCAACCCCGGCCACAGTCATTTCCCATCCGCTCTTTCCACGATTCTACGACCAGTATACTCGAAATTCACGGTTTGATCAACCAACTGTCGTTGGGTGACTACCATTCGCGTTCGGTCATCAAGCCGGGTCGATCAATCAATCGGCACGGCAAAGTGGGCGAGGACGGCCTGACCGAGGCTGACGCAGCCGTCATTGCACGGGGTATCGTGGTGGAGGAGGACATGAAAGCCTGCCCTGGCGAGCGATGAAACGGCAAGGGAGAGGAGCAGCCGGTTCTGAAAGCAGCCGCCGGTGAGGACGACCGTCTCGGTGGCGGCGGCAGGGGCCAGGCGGCGGCAGACCGCGACGATGACGTCGGCCAGGGTGCGGTGAAAGCGATAGGCGACGGCGCCGGTGGCGGCGCCGGTCTCAGTGCCGGACGCCAGGTCTGTGCGCAGATCGGCCAGGAGCGCGCCGAGGCGGATGAGCAGGGTGTCGCCGGCCTCTTCCAGCTCGAATGCATAGCCGGGGACGTCGTCGATGGTGCCGGCGTTCGCTTCAGCCCAGGCGGTAGCGACCATCTCCAGTTCGATGGCCGCCTGCGCCTCGTAGGTGACGTGGTGCCGGATGCCGGCGAGGGCAGCGACGGCGTCGAACAGCCGGCCGGCAGCAGAGGTGAGGGGCGTGTTGACACCGCGCTCCACCTGCTGCCGGATGATGCGCACCTGCTCGTCCGAAACACCGGGCAGGGCCGGCGTCTCGCCGGTCAGCGCATAGACGTAGCCGAGGGCCAGCCGCCACGGGTTGAGGATGGCCGCCTCGCCGCCAGGCATCGGCAGGTACTCCAGGTGGGCCACGCGCCGCAGGCCGTGATAGTTGCCGGCGAAAAATTCGCCGCCCCAGATGCGCCCATCACGGCCATAGCCGGTGCCGTCCCAGGCCACGCCGAGCACGGGGCCGGCCTCGGGCGGCCAGGCATTATCGGCCAGGCAGGCGGCGACGTGGGCCTCGTGATGTTGGATGGGGACGAGTTGGTTGGGTGGTTGGTTAATTGGTTGGTTGAGGGCGTAGCGGGTGGAGAGGTAGTCGGGGTGGAGGTCGTGGGCGATGAGGGCCGGGTCGACGCGAAAGAGGTGCTTGAAGAGGTCGACCGAGTGCTCGAAATGCTCGAGGGTCTCGAGGTTTTCGAGGTCGCCGATGTGCTGGCTGAGGAAGGCAAAGTCGTCGCGGGCGAGGCAGAAGGTGCTTTTCAGCTCGGGGCCGACGCCGAGGGTGGGGCGGATGGGGAAGGGGAGGCGGATGGGGAAGGGAGCGTAGCCGCGGGAGCGGCGGGTGAATTGGGGGAGAGCGGTTGGAACGTTGGAACGTTCCAACGCCCCAACACCCCAACGTTCCAACGTTATCGGTGCGACAAAAAGGACGCTGTCGTCATAGCGGGCATAGATGTCGCGGTTGTGGAGGAAAAAGGCGTCGGCCAGAGGGCCGAGGCGGCGCCGCGCCTCGTCGTTCTCGCGGGCGATCGGCTCTTCCGACAGGTTGCCGCTGGTCATCACCAGGGGGCGGCCGACGTCGCGCAGCAGGATGTGGTGCAGTGGCGTGTAGGGGAGCATGACACCCAGGTATAGGTTCTCTGGCGCCACCTGGCGCGCGATGCCGGAATCAGCGCGCCAGCGCAGCAGGACGATGGGCGCCTGCTGGCTCGTCAGCAGCTCCTCCTCGGCCGGCGACACGTGGCAGTGCCGGCGCACGTCGTCCAGGGTAGCCATCATGACCGCGAGCGGCCTGGACGGGCGGCCCTTGCGCGCGCGCAGCGTCTCGACGGCAGCGCGGTTCGTGGCGTCGCACGCCAGGTGAAAGCCACCCAGCCCCTTGACCGCGAGCACCTTGCCGTCGAGGAGCAGGGCGGCTGCGAGGCGCAGGGCGTCGTCGCGCTCGGCCACCGGTTCGGGCCTGCCGGCGTGCTCAAGCCACACGTGCGGGCCGCACACGGGACAGGCATTCGGCTGGGCGTGAAAGCGGCGGTCGAGCGGGTCGTCGTACTCAGCCTGGCAGGCGGGGCACATGGGAAAAGCGGACATGGTGGTCAGCGGGCGGTCGTAGGGGATGTCGCGGATAATGGTAAAGCGCGGGCCGCAGTTGGTGCAGTTGGTAAAGGGATAGCGGTAGCGCCTGTCGGTGGGGTCGAGGAGTTCGCGGCGGCAGTCGGCGCAGGTGGCAATATCGGGCGAGATAAGCTGGTAGCGGCCTGCCTCGGCGACGCTGTGACGGATCTCGAACAGCTCGTCGCCCTCAGGTGGCACGTCCTCGACATCCACCGCGACGATGCGGGCCAGCGGCGGTGCCTCTGCCCCCAGGGCGTGGACAAAAGCGTCAAGGGCTGCCGGCGCCCCCTCGACTTCGATCTCGACCCCCCCCGAGTGGTTGAGCACCCAGCCGGCGAGGTCATAGTCGTGGGCCAGGCGATAGACAAAGGGCCGAAAGCCGACGCCCTGGACGACGCCGCGGACGGAAACGTGCCGCCGCTCGATGGGAGCGGGGCTCATGCGCGAATCTGTTCCAGCAGCCAGTCCACCCAGGCGTCGACGCCCTCGCCGGTGCGGCACGAGATCTGGAACATGGGCGCGCCGGGGTTGAGGGCACGCACCCCTTCCTGGAACGCGTCGAGCGCAAAGTCGACGTAGGGCATCAGGTCGACCTTGTTCAAAATCAGGGCGTCGACGGCGGCGAACATGCCGGGGTACTTGATCGGCTTGTCATCGCCCTCGGGCACGTGGGCGATCATGACATTCAGATGCTCGCCCAGGCGAAAGCCGGTGGGGCAGATCAGGTTGCCGACATTCTCGATCAAGAGCAGGTCGATCTCGGCCAGCGGCAGTTGGTCGAGGGCGCCTGCGATCTGCATGGCGTCGAGGTGGCAGCCGCCGCCAGTATTGATCTGGGTCACGGGCACGCCTGTCTGGGCCACGCGATCGGCGTCCACGTGGCCTGCAACATCGCCCTCGATGACGCCGACGCGCTGCCGGCCGCGCAGCGCCTCGACCGTGCGCAGGATGGTGCTCGTTTTGCCGGCGCCTGGCGAGGCCATCACGTTGACTGCCACGATGTTATGAGCATCGAGCCGCGCGCGATTTTTTTGCGCCATGCGGTCGTTGGCGCTCAGGATCTCTTCTACGACGGGTAACTCTTTGGTCATCCGGCTACTCTACCTCCAGGCTGGCGACGGAAAACTCGCGCCCCGCGACAATCTCCCCCCCCAGTGCCAGGCACTCGGGGCACGACCAGAGGCGAGTGCCGGGCGGGTGGTACTCGGCCCCACACTCGCGGCACCGGACGCGGGCGGGCACACGCTCAATGTTGAGCGTGGCCCCCGCGGCGAGCGTGTCCCGCGACAAAAAGTCAAAATAGAACTGGATCGAGTCGTGGACAAAGCCCGTCAGGTCGCCGACGACGACGTTGATAGCCAGGATGCGCCCAGCGCTGGCGCGCTGTGCGTGCTTGACGGCAATATCCAGGATGCTCTGAGTGACGGACAGCTCGTGCATGGGGGCTATTGTACCACAAGTGGGGGGGAAAGAGGTAATTGGGGCATTGGAAAGATTTGCCATTCTGGCCCGATGGTCATGGCCAATGCTTCACAACCCAGAGGGGTGTGTCACATGCGTTCGGATTTGCGCTAGCGTAAATAAGAGTTTTTTGGTATACTGAGAGTGCCGGAAGCGCGTGGATTGGACAAGAGTATCATCTCAATAATTGGGGGTTGGGGTGGGTGCGGTGCCCGCACCCACCCCAACTTCCCCCTCTTTATTGAGGTGATACGGACAAGAGAGCAAAAGCCGAGGGAGGAAGACATGGACATCAAGATCCGTGACTTTGAAGCAGGCGATGTGGATGCATTGGTGGCGATCTTGAAAGCCAACCAGCAGTATGGACATCCAGAGATGGATGGGCCGGAAGCGATGCAACGGGTAAGCGAGTGCGCGGCAGCCGAGTTTCTCGTCGCCGAGCAAGAAGGGCGGGTAGCGGGCATGATCCGGGGCACCTTTGACGGATCGCGGGCCGTGATCTACCTGGCATCGGTGGATCGCGCCAGGCACCGGCAGGGTATCGGCCGGGCGCTGGTGACCGAGATCGCACGCCGGTTTCAGGCACGCGGGGCACAGAGCATTGCCGTAATCGTGCCGGGCGACATCGAGTTCTGGAAAAAGATGGGTTTCCGCGAGACGACGCGGGTAATGCACGCCTATCCCATCGAACAAGTGTTGGTACACAGCCCCATCCAAATTTGACGTCTTGTTCAGAACCGAGTATACTACTGCATGGCGTTAGCACTCACCGCCGTCGAGTGCTAGCGCCGAACTCTACGTCTATTCATATTTCAAACAGGAGGAAGCAAATGGCACTCAATCTCAAACCACTGGCAGACCGCGTGGTCGTCGAGCCGATCGAGCGTGATGAAATCACGGCCAG